>NZ_JBQHDB010000005.1:0-451015 GCF_052068135.1 Micromonospora sp. BQ11
GGCGACACAAGGGTGCGCGGCACCATCAGGCGCTCAGAAGACTTTCGGGGGATCGGCACACGCTGCACCGAGCAGGGAGTTGCTCCTCTGCGGTGCCAGGGGGATGTAACGACCGGCTACCCGCCGTCATTCCGGGACCCGGGGGCCCGCGTGTCGGCGGTCCTGTGTTCGTCGTGGGATTCAACGACCGGCCGGCCACCATCATTCCGGGGCCACGACCCGCGCCGGGGGCTGCGTGTCCTACTCGATCGTCCACCTGATGTAACGACCCCCGGCCAGCCACGATTCCGCCCCCAGGATGCCCCCGGTCACAGCCCCAACCCGGACATCCAAGCCTGAGAGGGACAGGTCCCCCAGACAGATGGGCATACGCGTGTTCGCCCTGATGTCAGGGAGACATATTTATGTCTGTGTGACATCAGGGCGCGCTGTCTGTCGCCTCCGTGGACGCACGGAGGGTGCGAGCGGCCGTGACCCCGGCGGCCCGGCAGAACCCCCATACCGGTCAAACGGAACCGGCCGTCAAGTGACGGCGGAACACGGTGCGGCCCGACTGTGGCGGCACCGGCGGCGGCCGGCGTTACCCTGACAGCATGCAGGCGCTCTCCCCCACCGCGCTCCCGACGCCCACACGGGCCACCGGGGGGGTCCGGGCGTGCGCCACTGGGCACACCCACCTGGCGCGTCCGGGCCGGCCCGCGGTGGTGACGCGGACCCTCGCCGAGCTCACCGGACCGACCCGCGGCGTGGTGGAGCTCCCGGTACGGCTCATGTGGGCCACCGAGCGCACGTTCGACCTCGCGGACCCGGACGACCTGCTGTGGATGTACGAGAACGTGCTGCGGGAATCCACCCGGACCGACGACCTCCGGCGGCTCGTCAACGGCCGGACGCTGCGCCGGGTGTGGCCGCTGCTGAACCTGCCCCGCGGCGTACGCCAGGCGTGGGAGAGCCGCCACCGCGGTCTGCGTACGGCGTGACCACGCCCCACCCGCACGAGTTCTACCGGGAGGTCGCCCGCGTCGCCCTGTCCGCCGCCGGACGGCACCGCTTCGTGCTCGGCGGCGGGGTGGCGTGGGCGGCCCACGGCATGGTGACCCGGCCGACCGAGGACGTCGACCTGTTCGCCGACGTCGAGGGCGCCGCCGCGGCGGCGGCCGACGAGGTGCGGGCCGTCCTCGAGGCGGCCGGCTACACGGTGCTCGACGCCGATCCGGACAGCGGGCTGGCCGGGCTGTTCGACGGCTTCGACCGGGACCTCAAGGACTTCGTGGTGAGCCGGGACGGCCGGCGGATCCGCCTCAGCCTCGCGCGCCTGGACCGGCGGCGCAGCCCCGTGGTGATGGACCTGGGGCCGGTGATGGACGTCCGGGACCTGGTGGCGAACAAGACCGCCGCCCTGGTCAACCGGCGGGAGGTCCGTGACTACGTCGACGTCGCCGCCGCCCGGGACCACTACGACGTACCGGAGTTGCTGGACCTCGCCCGCCAGCTCGACCCGGCGCTGGACCCGGAGGACGTCCGGGCCGCCGGCCGGTACCTGGACCGGTTGCCCGACCGGCGTTTCGCCCGCTACGGCCTGGACGCCGCCGCGGTGGCCGAGGTCCGCGCGCGCCTCGCCGACTGGCCGCGCTGACGCCCACCACGAGCGCCGCGCGGCCCGCCGGCGGTCACGTGGTCGGGCGGCCCCCGGTCACGCCGAGGACCTCGCCGGTGACGTAGCTGGACTCCTGGGAGGCGAAGAAGACGTACGCGGGCGCCAGCTCGGCCGGCGGCCCGGGCCGCCCCCTCCGGCGTGTCCTGGCCGAACTTCTCTTGGCGGTGGCGTAGTCCAGCAGCTGGGGGACGGGTCGAACGCCTGGATGAACGTGGTGTTGAGGATCGTCGAGTGCCCAGGTACGCGCGTACCTGATTACTCGGCGAAGTACTTCCAGACTCTCTCCCACCGACACCCCGGTCGCGGACGACGCGCGGTTCGTGGTGGCGGTGAACAACTACCGGCGCAGCGGCGGCGGCAACTTCCGGAAAAGGCGACCACCCAGGTCTACGACGAGGGGCAGGAGATCCGGCAGCTGCTCATCGACTGGGCGCAGGCCCGGGGCGTCATCGACCCGTCCGACTTCTTCCAGCCGAACTGGAAGCTGGTACGCGAAGGCACGCCCGTCCTCTGATCCGGCACCCTGCGACGGGCCGTGGGCGTGGACGCCCCCGGCCCGTCGGCGTCCTCAGTGCCGCAGGTCCCACTGCTCCGGTCCGTCGGCCGGCTCGGGCCGATCGCGGCGGGGGTCGGTCTCGGTCAGCTCCACCCGCTCCTCCGGGCGGGCCGCCGAGGGCAGCTCCCCGAAGCGGACGTGTCGGAGGAACGCGTACTCGTCGTCCGTGAACGGCTGTCCGACCTCGGCCATGGCCCTCCCCCTTCTCAGCCACCCCATTGTCGGCTCGTCCGGCTCCCCGAGCCAGTACCTGTGTCATCTGTCCGCCCCGCCACCACCTCTAAAGCGTCCTAGGATCCTGAATCGCTGATCCGGGGAGCGCCCGGTGTTAACAGGGGGCCCTTCCTCTACCGGAGGCGTTAAGCGGGGGCCCTTCCTTTCGCCGGGAGGCGGTCGAGGAGGGCGAGGGCGGCCCGGACCGGGGCGCGGGTCAGCGTCTCGTCGAAGCTCGCCGTTCCCTGGCAGAAACGCACGAACATGCGCCAGCCCGGCGGGGTGGCGAGCACCCCGTGGAACACCTCCGGGCGGCGGGCGAACACGTCCAGCAGCCGGTGCCCGGCGCGCATCGACGGCAGCAGCTCGGCGGTCACCGCCCGCTCGTAGCCGGCCAGGTCGCCGTCGGCGACTGCCCTCCCGGCGAGGGCACCCGAGCGCAGGGCGTAGCTGATGCCCTCCCGGCTCCACGGCTCCAGCAGGCCGGCGGCGTCCCCGGCGACCAGCACCCGGTCCCGGCGCAGGGGCGAGTCCGCCGTACGGCAGCGGGTCAGGTGCCCCGAGTCGTGCGCCGGCTCGATCCCGGCCAGGCCCAACCGGTCGACGAACGCCCGGAGGTAGGCGCGGGTCCGCTCCCCCGCCCCCCGCGCCGCGATCACGCCGACCGTCAGCAGGTCGGCCTTGGGAAACACCCAGGCGTACGACCCGGGCAGCGGCCCCCAGTCCAGCAGCACCCGGTGCCGCCAGCGGTCCCGCTCCCCCGGAGGCACCGGCAGTTCCAGCTCCAGGCCGAGGTCCACCTGCCGGTGCCGGACCCCCACGTGCCGGGCCGTCACACCCGACGAGCCGTCCGCGCCGATCACCGCCCGCGCGGACACCGCCGACCCGTCGGCCAGCCGCAGGCGTACGCCCTCGGGCTCCTGTTCCACCGCGCGCACCGCGACGCGCTCGCGGACCTCGACTCCGGCGGCGACGGCGGCGGCGCGGAGCCGGTCGTCGAACTCCTCGCGGCGCACCATCGTCACCAGCGGTCCCGGGTGGTGGCGGGTGAACCCGCGTCGCCCGTCCCGGGTGAACGTCACCCGGTCGACCCGGTCGTGCGCGGGCACCTCGATCCGGTCCCCCACCGCGGCGAGGGAGGTGCCGATCAGGCCCCCGCCGCACGTCTTGTAGCGCGGGTGGACGGCCCGTTCGAGGACCACGGTGCGCACCCCGGCGCGGGCGGCGGCGTACGCGGCGGAGAGCCCTGCGGGGCCGGCGCCCACCACGGCGAGATCCCAGACGACCACCGGTGCAGCCTAGGGCAGACCGGGGGCACGGGCCCGTCGGACACTATCGGGTCCCACCACCACGACCGCCCGATCGGGTGGGCATCTTCGGTCGGCCGCCGGGTAACCGACGCCCGGCAGGTCACCCGCGCCCTCCGCGCGGGTGCCCTCCGGCCCCGGTGCGGGTGGCCCGCGCCGGCGGCGGACTCCCGAGGAGGAAACCATGCAGCAGGTGCAACTGTCCGACGTCGAGGCCCAGGTGTACGACGCGGTCGCGGTCCTGGAGTCGCGCGGTCAGGTGCCGTACCCGGACCTCATCGCCGAGGAGACGGGACTGACCGAGGACCAGCTCCGCGAACCCCTGCACCAGCTCACCGAGAAGAACCTGCTGCACCGGGAGGACTCGCCGATGGCCGGCCTGGACTTCGGGCCCCGGTTCTGCGCGCGCCAGATGGCGTGACGGTTCGGCCCCCACAGTCGGGGTAGCGGTCAGCCATGCATGATCGACACCCACCGGGGGCCGACGCCACCGTCTCCCCGGACCGGCGACGCTGGTCGGCCCTCGCGGTCGGCCTGGTCGCCGCGTTCATGACGCTGCTCGACGTGAGCATCGTGAACGTCGCGGTGCCGTCGATGGAACGTGCCCTGGACGCCTCCCCCAGCGATCTGCAGTGGGTGCTCTCCGGGTACGCCCTCACGTTCGGCCTGGTGCTGGTGCCCGCCGGCCGGTACGGCGACGCCCGGGGCCGGCGTACCGCGTTCGTCGTCGGCATCGCCCTGTTCACGATCACCAGCGCGCTCGCCGGCCTGGCACCCTCCCCGCAGTGGCTGGTCGTCGCCCGGCTGCTCCAGGGAGCTGCCGCCGGCATCGTCAATCCGCAGGTCACCGGCCTGATCCAGGAGCTGTTCCGGGGGACGGAGCGGGCCCGCCCCTTCGGGCTGCTCGGCGCCACCATCGGCATCTCCACCGCCATCGGGCCGCTGCTCGGCGGCCTGCTCATCGCGCTCGGCGGCGCCGAGCACGGCTGGCGGTGGGTCTTCTTCGTCAACGTCCCGGTCGGCGTCCTCGCCGTGGTGCTCGGCTGGCGGCTGCTGCCCGCCGGCCCCGCCGGACGGCCCGACCACCGGCGGCTGGACCCGATGGGGGTGGTGCTGCTCGGGCTCGGGGTGGTGCTCGTGCTGCTTCCGCTGGTCCAGGAGCAGTGGCGGAACCCCGCGAAGTGGCTGCTCGTCCCGGCCGGGCTGGGCACGCTCGTGGCCTTCGGCCTCTGGGAGCGGTGGTACGGCCGACGTCAGGAGCCATTGTTCGACCTGCGGTTGTTCGGGCTGCGGTCGTACCTGCTGGGAGCCGTCATCGCGCTGGTCTACTTCGGCGGGTTCACCGCCATCTTTTTCATCTTCACGCTCTACCTGCAGAACGGGCTCGGTTACAGCGCTCTCGCCGCCGGCCTGGCGATCACCCCGTTCGCACTCGGGTCGGCCGCCGCGTCGGCGATCGGCGGCCGGATCGTCAACCGGTACGGGCGGCCCCTCGTCGCGGTCGGCCTGCTCACCGTCGTGGTCGGACTGGTCGCGGTGGTGCTGGTGCTGGCCGTGGTACCCGACGATGCGCCGGTGGGGTGGTGGACGGCCGCGCCGCTGCTGGTCGCCGGTCTGGGCAGCGGACTGGTCATCGCGCCCAACCAGACCCTCACGCTCGCCGACGTGCCGGTCCCGCAGGCCGGCAGCGGAGCGGGCATGCTCCAGACCGGTCAGCGCATCGGCTCGGCCGCCGGCATCGCCGCCGTCGGCTCGGTCTTCTTCTCCTCGCTGGCGGCCGAGGACGGCGACTGGTCGGCCGCCTTCCGGCACTCGCTGCTGCTCGCCGCCGGCATCATCGCCCTGGCGCTGGTGGCTGCGCTGGTCGATGTCCTGCACCACCGCCGCCGGTGACCGCGTGCGGAGACGCCGCTGGCCGGCACCCGGGGTTCGGGTGCCGGCCGGCGAAGGTCTGTGGTGTGCGCGGGTCAGCTGTTCCAGTGCTCGGCGACCAGATCGGCGGCCTGCTGCTCCCACTGCGCGTAGTGGAAGGGGTAGGCCGAGACCTGGACGGTCTGGGCGGCCTTGGTCAGCGGCATGTCCTGCCAGCCGTCGACCTGCTTGAGGCCCTTCAGGAACGCCATCGTGGAGTACTCCGGGTCGGTGATCTGCTCGACCGTGCCCCAACCCGAGCTGGGGCGCTGCTGGAACAGGCCCTGCGAGTCGTGGTCGTTGCGCTCACCGAGGTGACCCAGGTTCTCCAGCTTCGACTCCTGCAGTGCGGTGGCGATGGCGACCACGGCGGCGCGCTCGTCCATGTCGGCCTTCTTCGTCGCCGCGATGATGGCCTTCACGTTCTTGGTCTGCTCGTCGGACAGGTCGATGCGGGACTGCTCGCCCTGCACACCGTGCGGGACCAGCGTGCCCATGTCCGGCTTGTCGGCCCGCACCGCCACGGCGGTCGTCGTCGACTCCGCCGGACCGGCGGCCATCGTGCCGACCGGGCCGGCGAACATCCCACCGGCGACGATCAGACCAGCGACACCCAGAACGCTCTTACGCATGATCGTGTTCATCAGGAAGCTCCTCGGGGGTCAACGCCCCACCAGCCGAGAAAGGGGGAAGGCCACGGCAGGGCGCAAGCACCGTCCGGCGCTCGAAGGGAAGTCCAGGAAGGCACGCTCACCGAGCACGGGGTTGCTCGTCCGCGGTGCCAGGGGGATGTAACGACCGGCCACCCCCCGCCATTCCGGGCCGGGGGATCCGACCGTCAGCCTCGTCGGGCGGGGGGTCCTGCTCGATCGTCCACCTGTGTAACGACCCCCGACCGGCCCCGATTCCGCCGCAGGGATGACCGCCGTCACGCCACCAAACGGACAAAACACCTAGCCGCGTGCCGACAGTGCCCGCTCGCGCAGCGTTAAGAAGGGGCCCTTCCTCTACGCGAGGCGTTAACAGGGGGCCCTTCCTTGCGAAGCGACCGGCCGGCCCCTGTTGTGGGGACCGGCCGGTCGGGACGTGCTGGTGTCACCAGAGCTGGGAGACGATGTCCGCCGCCTGCTCCTCCCACTGCGCGTACGCGTACGGGTAGGCCGAGACCTGCACCGTCTGCGCGGCCGCGGTCAGCGGCAGGTCCTCCCAGCCGTCGACGTTCTTCAGGGCGGTGAAGAACGCCGTCGCCGAGTACTCCGGGTCGGTGATCTGCTCGACGGTGCCCCAACCCGACGACGGGCGCTGCTGGAACAGGCCCTGCGAGTCGTGGTCGTTGTACGCGCCGAGGTGGCCCAGGTTGTAGAGCTTCGACTCCTGCAGTGACGTGGCGATGCCGATCACCGCGCCCCGCTCGCCGACGCCGGTCTTCTTGGCCACCTCGATGATGGCCTTGGCGTTGTCGCGCTGCGCGTCGTCCAGCGGGATCCGGGACTGGGCGCCTTCGACCCCGTGGGGGATCAGTTCGTCCCGGGTGGGCTTGCCCGCTTCCGGCTTGTCGGTGGTGCCGCCGGTGGTGAGGCCCGACTCGACGGTCGTCGCCTCGTCGCCGTCGCGGCCGGTGGCCTTGTCGATCGCGGCCACGGCACCCTCGTGGGGGCCGCTGATCACCGGGGCGGCCACGGCGGTCGGCCCGAAAGCCAGTGCGCCGAGGGCGGCCACGCCGGCCACGCTGAACGTGAGCTTGCGGTTCGAGTCCTTCGCGATGGCCGCGAGCCATCGAGTGAAGTCGTCCTTCACGATGTGCCCTTTCGGTCAGGCGAAGCGCTCCGGTATGAGCACTCCTCGGGGGAACTGCAGCGCCGGAGGGGGTTTGGATTCCGGCGGTACGGGGGACACAACCAGCTTGCACCCGGGGAACATTCCGGAGTGCGGGACGGTCGCGTGGAGTGCGGTCCAGGTCACGCCGGAGATGCGGACGCACCACCCCAGCCCGAGACACGCTGATCGGAAACAGACTCGGGGGACGTTCGACGCGGCTGCGGGCTGCCGAGGTCAGCGGACGCGCGGCGTCCCGTACCGGACGAGGACGTGCCAGAGCTGCTTGAGGTGCTGGAGGGTGACGGCGACCGGGCCCCGGTCGGCCCACCGCTCCGGATGGGTGACAAGCGAGGCGGCGGCACGGCCGACCAGCGCCGCGTCCACCGGGTCGCCGGGGCGGGCGAACTCGGCGTGCACCCGGGCGGCGAAGGGCGGGATGTCCGGTCCCCGGAACTGCGGGTCGATCCCGTCCACCGGCAGCTCGAAGCCGGCGTGCCGGCGCAGCGCGACACCGTGGTGGCGGGCGATCCGCTCCAGGACCGCGCCGACGTCGGTGCCCTCGAAGGACGGGTCCACCACCAGCGCCTCGACGTCCCGGGCGAGGTTCACCTCACCGTGGACCTGCGCCTCGACGTAGTCGTCGAGGGCGCGACCGGCGGGCCGTACCTCGGCGGGCCGCTCCGCCGCCGCGCGGGCCGCGACCTCGGCGGCGTCCTCGTGACGCCGCAGCACCGCACGGACCAGGCTGACCAGGTCGGTGGGTACGCCGAGGGCCGTGCCGGTGCCGGCCGTCGTGGTGAGCAGTGCGGCGAGCACCGCCTCGAACACGTCGACCGTGCCGAGGTCCCGGGGCCCCAGGTGACTGTCGCCGAAGCAGAACGTGGTGCGGGCCAGCACCTCGGGGCGCAGCAGCAGGTGGCAGGACCCGAACCGGGGGCAGGCACCGTCGGGGTGGTCCAGCAGGTTCAGGCCGCCGTACACCGGCCGGTCGGCGGGCAGTACGCCGGAGGACTGGTACGCGCCGCCGAACAGGGTCTCCTCCCAGCGGTCGCGGTCGCCGCCCGGGTACGCGGTGAGCCCGCCACCGGAGATGCCGGTGACGAACTGGCTGCGGTAGACGCCCTCGGCGAGCAGCGCGTCGGCGACCGTCCGACCGTCGGCGAGCAGCCGGTCGGGGTGGAAGTTCACGGTGAGGCGGCCGTGCCGGCCGATCGCCGCGATCAAATCCTCGGGTCGGTGCGGGACGCCCGAACCGGCGAGCGCCGGCGCGATCGCGGCGAGGGCGGCCGGCCGGTCCCGCAGGGCGGTGGCGCGGACGTGGTCCAGAGCGGCCCGCTGGGCGGCGGTCAGCACGGCGTCGACGGCGGGGTGCACGCGCACCACCCTGGCGCGACGACACACGCCGCGCATCCTCTTTTCGGCGGCGCCTCAGGCCGGCCGGTCGCCCTCGGTGCCGAATCCGTCCGGGGTGGACCGCTCGTCGACGGTCATGGCGACGGATCGTAGCGCTGTCGCGGGCGCGTTCCGTCGGGAGCCGGCGGGACGGTCAGTGGCCCCGGGTGATCCACTCGTCGAGGTGCGGCGCCTCGGCGCCGACGGTCGTGCTGTCACCGTGCCCGGTATGGACCACGGTCTGCGGCGGCAGCGTCAGCAGGCGCTCGCGGATCGAGGTGACGATGGTGCCGAAGTCGCTGTACGACCGGCCGGTGGCACCCGGACCACCGGCGAACAGCGTGTCCCCGGTGAACACGACGCCCAGGTCCGGGGCGTGGAAGCTGCACGCCCCGGGGCTGTGGCCGGGGGTGTGCAGGACCGTCAGCGTGGTACCGGCCACCTCGACGGACTGCCCGTCGCGCAGCTCGCCGCCCGGCGCCTCGTCCGGGTGCACCAGGTCCCACAGCACCCGGTCGGCGGGGTGCAGCAGCACCGGCGCGCCGGTCACCCGGGCCAGTGCCGGGGCGAGGAGTACGTGGTCGTCGTGCGCGTGGGTGGCGAGGATCGCCCGGACCCGGCGACCGGCGACGGCGGCGAGGATCGCCTCGACGTCGTGCGGGGCGTCGACCACCACGCACTCGGTGTCGTCGCCGACGACCCACACGTTGTTGTCGACGTCGAAGGTCTGCCCGTCGAGCGAGAACGTGCCGGAGGTGACCGCGTGGTCGACCCGGGCGGTCATCAGAAGACCACCACCGAGCGGAGCACGTCGCCGTGGTGCATGCGGGCGAACGCCTCCTCCACCTGGTCCAGCGCGATCTCCTCGGTGACGAAGGCGTCCAGGTCGAGGCGGCCCTGCCGGTACAGCTCGGTGAGCATCGGGAAGTCCCGGCTGGGCAGGCAGTCGCCGTACCAGCTGGACTTCAGCGCCCCGCCCCGGCCGAACACGTCCAGCAGCGGCAGGTCGACGGTCATGTCCGGGGTGGGTACGCCCACCAGCACGACGGTGCCGGCCAGGTCGCGGGCGTAGAAGGCCTGCTTCCAGGTCTCCGGGCGGCCGACCGCGTCGATGACCACGTCGGCGCCGAAGCCGCCGGTGGCCGCGCGGATCGCCTCGACCGGGTCCTCGGCGGAGGCGTCCACCGTGTGAGTGGCGCCGAACCTCCGCGCCCAGTCGAGCTTGCGGGCGTCGGTGTCCACCGCCACGATCGTCGTCGCCCCGGCGAGGGCGGCACCGGCCACGGCCGCGTCGCCCACCCCGCCGCAGCCGATCACGGCGACCGAGTCGCCCCGGGTGACGCCGCCGGTGTTCATCGCCGCGCCCAGGCCGGCCATCACGCCGCAGCCGAGCAGGCCGACGGCGGCGGGCCGCGCGGACGGGTCGACCTTCGTGCACTGGCCGGCGTGGACCAGGGTCTTCTCCGCGAAGGCGCCGATGCCCAGGGCGGGGCTCAGCTCGGTGCCGTCGGTGAGGGTCATCTTCTGCGCCGCGTTGTGGGTGTCGAAGCAGTACCAGGGGCGGCCCCGCCGGCAGGCCCGGCACACGCCGCACACGGCCCGCCAGTTCAGCACCACGAAGTCGCCGGGCGCGACGGAGTCCACCCCCGCGCCGACCTGCTCCACGACGCCGGCCGCCTCGTGACCGAGCAGGAACGGGTACTCGTCGTTGATCCCACCCTCGCGGTAGTGCAGGTCGGTGTGGCAGACCCCGCAGGAGAGCACGCGGACGACCGCCTCACCGGGGCCGGGGTCGGGCACCACGATCGTGGTGACCTCGACCGGCGCGCCCTTGCTGCGGGAGATGACTCCCCGGACCTGCTGGCTCACGATCTCCTCCTGCTCCCGCCGACACCCCCGCCGTCGACAGCGGTGGCAGCGTCGATCCCGCCTTCCGGGCGAACCTACCGCCCGTCGGCGCATCCGGCACAGTGCGCCGTCGAAGGGTTATTCCGCTCGGTGTGGGGTAGGCGGCGCGCACGGTTCGGCTGTCGGACGGGAGTGTCGTCATGAAACTCACGCATCTGCCGCTGCGGGTCAGCATCGGCGCGTTCTTCCTCAACTCGGGCCTGAGCAAACGGACCCTCGAGGGTGAGGCGGCGCAGGGTCTGCACGGAATGGCCGTGGGGGCGGTGCCGCAGCTCAGCGCACTGGACCCGGACCGATTCGCCAAGCTGCTCTCCCGGAGCGAGATCGCCGTGGGCGTCGCGCTGATCGTGCCGTTCGTCCCGGCGGCGGTGGCCGGGCTGGGGCTGGCCGGGTTCGGCGCCGGCCTGGTGCAGCTCTACCTCAAGACGCCGGGGATGCGCGAGCCGGGCAGCCTCCGGCCGACCCAACAGGGCATCGGCCTGGCCAAGGACGTCTGGCTGCTGGGCGCCGGCCTGACGCTGCTCCTGGACGGCCTCACCCACCGCCGCCGGAGCGCGCTCGTTCTCTGACCGGCGCCGGGGTGGATCGGCTACGGCGTCGCCGGTAGGGGTACCGGCGCGGGGAGCGCCTGCTCGGCGGCGTGGCGGCGGCGGGCGGCGTTGCGCCAGCGCAGCACCTGGACCGCACCGAGGGCCCAGAGCACGTACTGCACCGCGAAGGCCCACCGGAACGCGGCCAGGTCCGGCGCGCCGCGCCCGGCCGGCGTGGTCAGGTCGAGCACGATCCCGACGGCGAGGATCAGCACAATCGAGGCGACGAAGCCTCCCACGTTGACGATGCCGGTGGCGCTGCCCATGCGGGTGACCGGGTTGAAGGTGCGGGCGTAGTCGAAGCCGATGACCGAGCCGGGGCCGTTGACCGCGAGGACCAGGACCAACGTGAGCAGCAGCCAGCCCGGGGACCGGCCGGGCCAGGCCAGCACGGCCGCCCACACCGCCGCGGTGGCGGCGGTGATGGTGAAGACCAGGACCGAGCGGCGGTACGGGTGCCGCGCGCACAGGTGCGCGATCATCGGCCCGGACAGCAGGGTGGCGACGGTCATCACGGTGAGCAGGGACGCCGCGGCGGTCGGGCTCAGCCCCTGGCCCTGCACGAGGAACGGGTAGCCCCAGAGCAGGGCGAACACCGCGCCGGAGAACTGGGTCACGAAGTGGGTCCAGAGGCCCAGCCGGGTGCCGGGCGTGGTCCAGGCGACGGCGAGCTCCCGACGGACCGAGGCGAGGGTGGGTGTCGGGCCGGTCGCGGTGTCCCGGTACGGGGTGTCCCGGACGGCGGCGACCACCACGAGCAGCACGGTCGCGCCGACGGCGGCGGCCACCGTGAACGCGGTGGTCCAGCCCGCCGCGTGCAGCAACGCCACCAGCGGTACGGCGCCGAGGATCGCCCCGAGCTGGCCGAGCGTGCCGGTCAGCTGGGTCAGCAGCGGGTTGCGCCGGCCCGGGAACCAGAACGCCACGATCCGCAGGACGCTGATGAACGTCATGGCGTCGCCCAGCCCGACCAGCACCCGGGCGGCCACGGCCAGGGGCACGTCGGTGGCGACGGCGAAGCAGAGCTGCCCGGCGACCATCAGCGCCCCGCCGGCGATCAGCATCCGGCGGGAACCGAACCGGTCCAGCAGGACACCGACCGGTACCTGCATCGCCGCGTACACGGCGAGCTGTGCGATCGAGAAGGTCGCCAACGCGGCGGCGTTGACGTCGAAGCGGTCGGCGGCGTCGACCCCGGTGACGCCGAGCGAGCTGCGGTGGAAGACCGCGGCGACGTACGCGCTGAGGGCCACGCCCCAGACCAGCGCGGCGGCGCGACGCGGCACGACCGGCGCGGCGCCGTCGCTCACCGCAGCGTCCGCAGCACGGTCGCGGCGTTGTCGATGTGCGCGGCGACCGCGGTGAGCCACGGCTGCGGATCGTCGGCGTCGAGGGCGGCGAGCTGCGCGGCGTGCTCGGTGAGCGCGACCTCGGCCCAGCCGGGCGAGAGCCGGAAGGTCGCCTCCCCCATCCGCACCTGCCGGTCGCGCAGGCGGTGGTACAGCTCGGCCAGGATCTCGTTGCCGGCCGTCTCCACGACGGTGGCGTGGAAGGCGCGGTCGGCGGCCATCAGGGCGGTGACGTCACCGGCGGCATGGGCGGCCCGCATCTCGGCGAGCCGGGCGGCCAGGGCGGTCCGCAGGGCGGCGCGGTGCGGCCAGACCCGCTCGGCGGCGTGCAGCTCGACCAGCCGGCGCGCCTCGATCACGTCGGTGATCTCGCGCGCGGAGACGGGCCGGATCAGGGCGCCGCGCTTGGGATACAGCGTGACGAGTCCCTCCGCCTCCAGCCGCAGCAGCGCCTCCCGCACCGGGGTCCGGGACACCCCGGTCGCCTCGGCGATCTCCCCCTCGCTCACCAGCGACCCGCCGGGATGGACCTGTTCCAGGATGGTCCGCTTGAGGTGCCGGTACGCGCGCTCGGCCGCGGAGGGTGCGGTCGTGCGGGAGGCCGCAGACGGGCGCCCGGGCGCCGAGGGATGCGTCATGTATCTATGATGCGGCCGACCGCTCTGCCGAAGTGGACCGCGCCCCCGGACAGTGGTGCCGCCCACTCACCGCCAGCGCAGCAGGCCGTCGGCGCTCGGGCGGAAGCCGGTGGCGAAGGGCGGACCGAAGCCGTCGAGCAGCCCCGCGAGCCAGTCCGACCCGTCCGGGGCCGCCCGCTCCAGGCGCATGCGGCGGATCCGCAGCGGGGCGGCCCGCAGGGCGCGCAGGCAACCGGTCGCCGCGTCCAGGGTGGGCAGCCAGAGCAGCCGCAGCTCCGGCCGGTACGCCTCGTAGCCGCCGATCCCCTCGTAGTCGTCGAGCACGTCGCCGCAGCCGTAGAGGATCAGCCGCTCCCGGTACACCTCCACCGGCCGGGGGTGGTGCGACGAGTGCCCGTGCACCACGTCCACCCCACCGTCGACGAGGCGCCGCGCGAACGCCACATGCTCGTCCGGCACCTCGTACCCCCAGTTGGAGCCCCAGTGCACCGAGACCACGACACGGTCACCCGGCCGGACCTCGGCGGCGATGCGGTCCCGCACGAGGTCCGCCGACGCGGCCGACACCTCCGGCAGGTACGCGACCCCGGGCCCCGCCGGGGTGGCCGCCCAGTGCGGCGGCACCCCGCTGGACGGAGCGGCCACCGACCAGACCAGCAGACGGCGCCCGGGGGCCAGCGGCACCTCGGCGGGCCGCCAGGCGGCGTCGGCGTCCGGGCCCGCGCCGGCGGTGGCGATGCCCGCGCCGGCCAGCGCGTCGAGGGTGTCGGCCAGGCCGACCGGCCCGAAGTCGAGGCTGTGGTTGTTGCCCAGCGCGCAGACGTCCAACCGGGCCGCGCCGAGACAGGGCAGGTTCCCCGGGTGCATCCGGTAGTGGATCGCCTTGGCCGGCTCGTGCGTGCCCCGCCCGGTCACCGCCGTCTCCAGGTTGACGATCCGCACGTCGGGGGCGACGGCGTCGAGCAGCGCCAGGGCGTCGCCCCACGGCCAGGTCGGCGGCACCGGACGCGGCAGCGGCCCGCTGGCCGCCTCCACCAGTCGGACGTACTCCCGGGCGTCGCGGACCGCCTCCTCGCGCAGGTCCGGCGGGCCCGGCCGGGGGAGGACCGCGTCCACTCCCCGGCCGGTCATCACGTCACCACCGAGGAGGAGGGTCAGGTCGGCCATCACGGTGCGCTTTCCCCGCCTGCCGCGCTGTTAACAGGGGGCCCTTCCTCTACCTGAGGCGTTAAGAAGGGGCCCTTCCTTTCAGGCGTGAGTGGGGCGGGTGCGGGTAGCAGGGCCGCCATGACCGACGTGACCGTCGTGGTGGCCACCCGGAACCGCCGCCGCCAACTGCTCGAGACCCTCGGCCGGCACACCGCCGACGTGATCGTCGTGGACAACGGCTCCGACGACGGCTCCCCGGAGGCGGTACGGCGGGCCTTCCCGCACGTGCGTGTGGTGCGGCTGGGCTGCAACGCCGGCGCGGGGGCGGCCCGCAACGTCGGTGTCGCGCTGGCCGCGACCCCGTTCGTGGCGTTCGCCGACGACGACTCGTACTGGGCGCCCGGCGCGTTGGAGCGGGCGGTGCGGCTGCTGCGCGCGTACCCGCGTACGGGCCTGCTGACCGGGCGCGTGCTCGTCGGCCCGCAGGCACGGCTCGACCCCGTGTCGGCCGACATGGCGCGGGCGCCCCTGGGCACCCCGCCGGACGCGCCGGGCCCGTCGGTGCTGGGCTTCCTCGCCTGCGCGGTGGTGCTGCGCCGCGCCGCGTTCCGGCAGGTCGGTGGCTTCACCGAGAAGCTGGGCACGTACGGCGAGGAGGCGCTGCTGGCGATGGACCTGGCCGCCGCGGGCTGGCGCCTGTCGTACGTCGACGAGGTCGTCGCCCACCACCTGCCGCTGCCCTCGGGGCGGGACCGGGGCGCCCGGCACCGGGTCGAGGCACGCAACCGGCTGATCACCGCGGCGCTGCGCCGCCCGGCGCGGGTGGTCCTGCGCACCGCCGCCGACGCGCTGCGGGACGCGGCCGGACGGCGGGGCCTGCTCGACGCCGGCCGGCAGGCGGGGTGGGCGCTGCGGCACCGGCGTCCGCTGCCGGCGCCGGTGGAGGCGGGTCTGCGCGTGCTGGAGCGGGGCGACTCCTTCGTGGCGGTGCCTGGGTCCGCCGACCCGGCGGTACCCGCGGCGTACTGACCCCGCCAACGTGACCGGGGACACACCGACGGTCAGCGCGGATACGCGCGCCCGGCGGGCGGATCATGCCGACGGGCGGCAGAATCGATCCATGTCGCGCCGCCGATGGTTGCTCGCCGACCAGCTCGGCCCGCACTTCCTCGACGACCCGGACCAACCGGTGCTGCTCGTGGAGGCCCACGAGCTGTTCCGGCGCCGGCCGCTGCACCGGCAGAAGGCCCACCTCATCCTGTCCGCGTTACGGCACCGGGCCGCCGAGCTGGGCGACCGGGCACTGCTGCTGCGCACCGGCACCTTCCGCGAGGCGCTGGAGAAGCTCGGCGAACCGGTCGAGCTGATCCACCCGCCGTCCCGGTCGGCGCTCGCCTTCGCGCGTACCGTCGACGGGCTGACGATCCTGCCACCGCGCGGTTTCCTGACCGACCGCGCCGACTTCGCCACCTGGGCCGACCGCGTCCGACGTGGGCCCCTGCGGATGACCGACTTCTACCGGTGGGCACTGCGCCACCACCGGGTGCTGGCCGACCCGCCGCCCGCGGAGACCGCGTCGCGCCGCCGCTCCCCCGCAGCCGACACCCCGGACGTGCCCCCGCCGCCGGCGATCGTCGAGGACGACATCGACGCCGAGGTCCGCCGCGACCTCGACCGGTGGGCGGCCGAGGGGGTGCGGTTCGTCGGCCGGGACGGTCCCCGGCGGTACCCGGCGACGCACGCCGAGGCCGACGCCCGGCTGCGGCACTTCGTCCGGCACCGGCTGCCCGAGTACGGCCGCTACGCCGACGCGATGAGCATCGAGGACCCGGTGCTCGCGCACAGCGTGCTGTCGTCCTCGTTCAACCTCGGGCTGCTGCACCCCGAGCCGGCGATCCGCGCGGCCGAGCGGGCGTGGCGGGACGGGTCGGCATCCCGGGCGGCGGTGGAGCCGTTCATCCGGCAGCTGCTCGGCTGGCGGGAGTTCCTGTGGCAGCTCTACTGGTACTTCGAGCCCCGGTTTCGCGGCGTCGGCTGGCTGGCCGCCACCGAGCCGCTGCCGGAGTGGTTCGACCAGCTCGACGCGGACGCGGTAGAGGCGCGGTGCCTCGCCGACGTGCTCTCCGGTGTGCGCGACCGGGCCTGGGCCCACCACACGCAGCGGCTGCTCGTGCTCGGCAACTACGGGTTGCAGCGCGGCTGGCGCCCGGCCGAGCTGGTGGACTGGTTCCAGCGGTCGTTCGTCGACGGTACCGACTGGGTGATGAACGCGACCGTCATCGGCATGAGCCAGTACGCCGACCTCGCCCGGGTGGACACGCGGGCGTACGCGGTGGACGGCCGGCACATCGACGAGATCAGTGACTACTGCGCCGGCTGCCGGTACGACCCGACCCGGGTCCTCGGCGACCTGGCCTGCCCGTACACCGGCGGGTTCGAGGCACTGCTGCACCGCAACGGTGAGCGGCTCATCGGTGATCCCCGGCTCGCCGCCGAGCTGGCCGACCGGGACGACCCGGAGCGCCGGGAGGCGGTGCTGGCCCAGGAGGAGAAGCGGGGCAGCACCGCACCCTGACGTCTCAGCCGGCCTCCGCCATCCGCTCCCGCCCGTCGGCGCCGCCGGCCGGGCCGTCGCCGGCGGCCCCCGGACTGTCGTCGGCGGACCCTGAACCGTCGTCGGCGGCCGTGCCGTCGCAGTCGGTGGTCCAGAAGTCCCGCAGCAGGTCGTGGAACTCCTCGGCGCACTCGATCTGCGGCATGTGCCCACACCTGGTGAACAGGTGCGTACGGGCCCGGGGCAGTCTCGCGCGGGCGGCCTCGAGGTGGGTCGCCGGCAGGATCAGGTCCCGGTCGCCCCACACCACCAGCGTGGGCACGTCGAGCTGCTCCACCCGGGCCAGCAGCTCCTCCCGCCAGTGCGGGCTGACCCCGCGGAAGGTGCCGAGGCTGCGGGCGGTCTCCAGCATCACCCGGGCGGCGTGCGGCTGGCGGGCTACCTCCAGGGCGTACGCGATCCGCTCGGCGGTGGCGTGGGCCGGGTCGTGGAACAGCGACTGCTCGGCGCGGCGGGCCGCGTACCGGGTGGGCCGCAGCAGCAGCCGGCCCAGCGGGCGCAGGGCGAGCAGCCGGAGCGCGATCGTCACCTCCCGGCCGAAGCCGGCGGGGTTGACCAGCGCGAGGCTGGCCACCCGGTCGGGCTCGGTGGCCGCGAACCGCATGGCGATCGCCCCACCGAGGGAGTTGCCGACCAGACGTACGGGCTGATCGACGCCGACCGCGTCCAGGTAGTGCCCGACGAAGCTCGCCAGGTTCGGCAGGGTGTACGGGGCCGTCATCGGCAGTGAGTTGCCGTACCCGGGCAGGTCGACGCTGTGCACGCGGAAGCTGCCCGCGAGCCGTTCGTGCAGGTCGTCGAAGTCGCGCAGCGTACGGCCGATGCCGTGCAGCAGGAGCACCGGGGGGCCGTCGCCGTCGACGCGGTGGCAGACCCGCCGGCCCTCGACGGTCACGTGCCGGGGGCGCCGGCCGGTCGGGGCGGTCACGCCGGGCCTCCCGTCGGGTCGGTCACCGGCGTCGGCTCGGGCTGTCGGGCCGCCGGTACGGCGGTGGCGCGGCGGGCCGGGTCACCGGCCGCACGGTTGAGGCCGGTGACCAGCAGCTTCCCGTAGGAGGCGGGAGCGATGCGGGCCAGCAGGTCGGGCAGCTTCGCCGACCAGCCGATCAGGACGCGTCCGCGTCGTCGCCGGACACCGCGCAGGATCACCTCGGCGGCCTTCTCCGGCGGGATGGACAGCAGCTTCTCGAACTGGCGCAGACCCGTCTCGTACTCCTCCGGGGCGACGCCGCTGCCGATCCGCGCGTTCTGCGCGATCCGGGTGTTGATGCCCCCGGGGTGCACCGAGGTCACGCCGATGCCGTCGTCCACCAGCTCGTGGCGCAGCGCCTCGGTGAAGCCGCGGACGGCGAACTTGCTCGCCGAGTAGGCGGCCTGGCCGGGCGGGGCGATCAGTCCGAAGAGGCTGGAGATGTTGACCAGGTGGGCGCCGGGCTCCGCCTTCAGCGCGGGCAGCAACGCGTGGGTCAACTGCACCACGGCCCGGAAGTTGATGTCGATCACCCAGCTGAACTCGTCCAGCGTGACCTGGTCGAACCGGCCGCCGAGGGCGACGCCGGCGTTGTTGACCAGCAGCCGGATGCGGGGATGCCGCTGCCGGACCTCCTCCGCCACGAGGGCGGTGGCGGCGGCGTCCGCGAGGTCGACGACGTACGTGGACAGCTGCCGCTCGGGATGCGCGGCGCGGATCGCGGCGACCACGGTGTCGAGGCGGTCGGCGTCGCGGTCGAGCAGGACCAGGTCGGCACCGCGCCGGGCCAGGCCCCGGGCGAGGGCCTCCCCGATCCCGCTGGCCGCCCCGGTGACGACGGCCGTGCCGCCGGGGAAGACGAAGTCACGCACGGACGGTGCTCCTCTCCGGAGCGCCGGCCCGGGAGAACCGGACGCCCTCGTCGGTCAGTCGGCCGTGCCGCATCAGCAGCACGTCGCGGGTGTAGTTCTGGTGGAGTCGCCACGGCGCGCGGGCGCCCTGCTTGGGCAGGGCGTCGAGGCTGCGCAGCACGTACCCGGCGCTCAGGTCGATGATGGGGTGCAGCTCGCCGCCCGGCGGGGGCAGCGGCGTGACGATCTGCTGGCCGGCCCGGTCGAGGTGGCGCAGCAGCCGGCAGACGTACGTGGCGACGAGGTCGGCCTTCAGCGTCCAGGACGCGTTGGTGTAGCCGATGGTCATCGCGAAGTTCGGCACGCCGGACAGCATCATGCCCTTGTAGGCGACCGTGTCGGCGAGGTCGACCTCGGTACCGTCGACGTGCAGCGTCATGCCGCCGAACGCCAGCAGGTTGAGGCCGGTGGCGGTCACGACGACGTCGGCCTCCAGCTCGGCCCCGGAGCGCAGCCGGATGCCGGTCTCGGTGAACGTGTCGATGGTGTCGGTGACGATCGACGCCCGGCCCCGCGTGATCGCGGTGAACAGGTCGCCGTCGGGCACCACGCAGAGCCGCTGGTCCCACGGGTCGTAGCGGGGTGAGAAGTGCCGGTCCACGTCGTACCCGACCGGCAGCCGCCCCCGGGCGGCCCGGCGCAGCAGCCTCTTCACCACTGCGGGGGCGCGGCGACTGAGCTGGAAGTTGGCGGTGGCGAGCAGGACGTTCTTCCACCGCACGACCGGATACACGGCCTTCTCCGGCAGCACGCGCCGCAGGGCGTCGGCGACCACGTCGCGCGAGGGCAGCGCCATCACGTACGTGGGTGAGCGCTGGAGCATCGTGACGTGGTCGGCCTGCTCGGCCATCGCCGGCACCAGCGTCACGGCGGTGGCGCCGCTGCCGATGACCACGACCCGCGCTCCGCTGTGGTCGAGGTCCTCCGGCCAGTGCTGCGGGTGCACGATCCGCCCGGCGAAACGCTCGACGCCGGGCAGCGGCGGCGTGTATCCCTCGTCGTAGCGGTAGTAGCCCGAGCAGGTGAAGAGGAAGTCGCAGGTGAGCGTGACGTCCTCGCCGCTGTCGGCGCGGTGCGCGGTCACCGTCCAGCGGGCGGTGGCGCTGTCCCAGTCGGCGCGGACCACCCGGTGGTGGAAGCGGATGTGGTCGGTGACGCCGTACTCGCGGGCGGTCTCGCGCACGTAGGACCGGATGGCGTCGCCGTCGGCGATGGCCTTCGGGTTGGTCCAGGGCTTGAACGAGTAGCCGAGGGTGAACATGTCCGAGTCGGACCGGACGCCGGGGTAGCGGAACAGGTCCCAGGTGCCGCCGATCGTGCCCCGCGCCTCCAGCACCGCGTACGTCTTCTCCGGACAGTTGCGGATCAGGTGGCAGGCGGCGCCGACGCCGGAGAGGCCGGCACCGACGATGAGCACGTCGACGTGGTCGGTGGTGGCCATGGCGTCTCCCGAGTCGAGGCAGTGATGTCGGACACTATCCACGCCACTCGACATGCGTCAACACCCTGTCGAACAACTTCGACACCCTGTCGACCGCGTGTAGAGTCAGCGGGCATGACACCCGCCCGTACGGCCGCCGGGACACGGGTGCCGCGCGGGCGCCGCGCGGCCCGGTCCTCGGGCGACGAGCGCGAGCAGGACATCCTGGCCACCGCCGAGCGGCTGCTGGAGCAGCGGGCCTTCGCCGACATCTCCATCGACGACCTGGCCCGGGGCGCCGGCATCTCCCGGCCCACGTTCTACTTCTACTTCCCGTCCAAGGACGCGGTGCTGCTGACCCTGCTCGACCGGGTCATCGAGGAGGCCGGCGCCTCCGCCGGGGACGTGCTGGACCGACTGGCCGAGGATCCCCGGGCCCGGTGGCGCGAGCTGATCGACCGGTTCCACCGCACGTTCGGCGCGCACCGGGCGGTCGTGCTCGCCTGCGCACAGGTGCGGGGCACCAACGCCGAGGTGCGGCAGCTCTGGGCGACGGTCATGGAGCGATGGGTGCAGGCCATCGAGACGGCGATCACGGCCGAGCGGCGGCGCGGTGCGGCACCGGCCGGGCTGCCCGCGCGGGACCTCGCCATCGCGCTGAACTCGATGAACGAGCGCGTCTGGTACGCGACCTTCGCCGGCGACGGCCCGTCGGTGGCCGAGTCGGACGTGGTCGACGTGCTGCTCGACGTCTGGCTCGCCGCCATCTACCGGTAAGGAAGGGCCCCCTCTTAACGCCTCCGGTAGAGGAAGGGCCCCTTCTTAACGCCTCCCCTGGAGGGAGGCCCCGGTCGATGCCGGCCCGGTGACGCCTGGCACCACCTGCCGACACGTCCATCGTGGACACCCCTCGCGCATCGACTGTCGCCGTCGTGTGCCACCCTGGGTGCGACGACACCGGTCACCGGAGGTGATGGCCACGTTACGCCTGTGCGCACTCGTCGCCCTCCCGGACACGGCGGCGATCACCCTGGAGGTCCCCGCCGGCGTGACGGCCGCCCTGCGGGCACCCGCGCCGCTGGGCACCACCCTCGCCCGGGTCGTGGTCGGGCTGGCCCCGTCCGTCGACGGGAAGATCCTGGTCTCCGACCGCGACGTCACCTCCCTGCCGCCGAGCCGACGCCGCATCGGGTACGTCCCGGCCGGCGGCGCGCTGCTGCCCCACCTGACGGTGCGCCGCAACATCGCGTACGGCTGGCGGCGGCGGGAGCGGGTGCGGGACGTCGTCGACCACTGGACCGCGACCGTGGTGGACCGGCTGGAGCTGGCGCCCACCCTGGACCTGCGGCCGCACCTGCTCTCCGAGGCGCAGCGTTTCCGGGTGGCCCTGGCCCGGGCCGCCGCCTGCCTGCCCGAGGTGCTCGTGGTCGACCTGCCCTCGGCCGTCACCGGCGGGGGCCGGCTCGCCGACCTGATTGACCGGTTGAACCCACCGGACACGCCCGGTGCGGCGGTACTGGTCTGCACGGCCGACGCTGCCGTCGCGGCGGACGCGTCGACGGCCGTGGAGGTGGCGGCGTGAGGCACGACGGGCGGGTGAGCCGCCGTACGCTGCTGCGGGCCGGGGCGGCGGGGGCCGTGACCGCCGCCGCCGGCTGCGGAGGCCGGGAGCGGGCCGTCCAGGTCGCGGTGGTGTGGAGCACCGGGGAACTGGCCCAGTTCCGGAGGGTGGTCGCCGGGTACGGCGACGTGCGGGTAGTGAGTGCGGGCAACGACATCGACGCGTTCCTGCGCGCCCGCCAGCTCGCCGGCACCAGCCCGGACGTGGCGATCCTGCCCCGCCCGGGCCTGGTCGTCGAGTACGCGCGGCGCGGCTGGCTGCGGGAGGTGACGCCGTCGGGCGGCTACGCCGTGCCGGTCGGGATGGCGGACCTGCTCACCACCGGCGGACGGCGTTACGGGGTGTGGGTGAAGGCGGCCCACAAGTCGCTGTTCTGGCACCTGCCCTCCCTGCTCCCCGATCCGCCGCGTAGCTGGGACGACCTGGTCCGGGTCACCCGGCGGCTGGGCGGGCCGGCCCGCCGGGGCACGGGTCCCGCCCCGCTGGCGGTCGGCGCGGCCGACGGTTGGGTGCTCACCGACTGGTTCGAGAACGTCCTGGCCGACGTGACGACACCCGGGTTCTACTCGGCACTGGCCCGGGGCGAGGCCGACTGGGGAAGCCGGGCGGTGCGCGCCGCCCTGGACCGGCTCGCGGAGCTGTGGAGCGTCGAGGGCGCGTTCCCCGGCGGCGGCCGGCGTGCGCTGCTCACCCAGTACGAGGACTCGGTCATCGACGTCGTGCACCGCCGCCGGGCCGTCATGGTGTTCGAGGGTGACTTCGTCGACGACCTGGTCCCGGCCTTCTCCTCCGGCGAGACGCCGCGGACGTTCCGGTTCCCCGGCGCCCGCATGGCCGACCGCCCGCTGATCGTGGGGGGCGACGCGGCGGTCGTCTTCGCCGGTTCGGACCGCGGCGCGGACCTGGTGCGCTGGCTCAGCGACTCCTCGGCCTTCGGCCCGTGGCTCGACGCCGGCGGCTACCTGTCCCCCAACGTCTCCGTGCCGCTGGCCAGCTACCGCGACCCGGTCCGGCGGGATCTCGCCGCGGACCTGCGGGCCGCCGGCACGGTCCGCTTCGACCTGTCTGACCAGCTTCCCGGGCCGTTCACCGGCTCCGACGGGGTGGGCATCTGGCGGATCATGCAGGACTTCTTCGCCGACGTGACCGGCGGGGTGTCGGCGGGTGAGGCGGTCCGGCGGGCCACCGGCCAGCTGACGGCGGCGGCCCGGTCGGCGGGTGGGGGCCGATGACACGGGTGCTCGGCGAGACGGCCGTCCTCGACGACGTGGGCCCGGCCCGGCGGGGGCGCGCGTACCCGGCGGCCGGGGCAACCTCGGCGCTGCTGGTGCCCGCGGTGCTGCTGCTCGGCGGGCTGCTGGCCTGGCCGGTGCTGCGGACCGTGCACGCCAGCGTCACCACCGACGGCCGCTGGGTGGGCGCGGAGCACTTCCGCGCCGCGCTCGCCGCGCCCGGCACCGGCGCGGTGGTCGCCCGCACCGTGCTCTGGGCGCTGGTGGTCCCGGCGGTGGTGACCGTGCTGGGCTACCTGCTCGCCGCCGCGTCGCGCCGCTCGCAGGAGGGCGGCCTCGTCCGGCTCATCCTGGTCGTTCCGATCGCGGTGCCGCTGGTGGTCACCGGGATCACCTTCCGGCTGCTGTACGACCCCGACCCGGAGCGGGGGCTGGCCACCCTGCTGGCGGCGCGACTCACCGGCCGGTCCCTCGCCGACGCACCGCAGATGCTCGGCCCCGGCCTGGTGACGGTGGCCCTCATGTCGGCGTTCGTGTGGGCCTGGGTCGGGCTGGCCGTGCTGGTGTTCCGGGCCGCCCTGGACGCGGTGCCGCCCAGCCTCGCCGACGCCGTGCGCGCCTTCGGCGGCAACCGCCGCGACGTGCTGTGGGACGCCCAGTGGCGACCGCTGCTGCTGCGTACCGCCGCCGTGGTCTTCGCCCTGGTGGCGGTGGGCACGAGCCGGACCTTCGACCTGATCCTCGTGATGGCGCCCGGCTCGGTGCGCGACGAGGCGGCGGTGCTGGCGGTACGGGTGTGGCAGACGTCCAACGGCGTCACCACCGGCGAGGGCGCCGCACTCGGGGTGGTGTGGTTGGTGGCCGTGGTGGCCGGGGTGCTGCTCGCGGCGCTGTTCGTCCGGCAGGCGTGGCCCCCGCCGCCCGGGCCGGCACCGGCGTCCCCGAGTCCGGCACCCCCGCCGCCGCGCCGCGTGGTCCGGCTGCTCGCGGCGGCCGCCGCCGTCGCCTGGCTGGTGCCGCTCGGGGTGCTGGTCGCCACGTCGTTGCACGCCCCGGTGGCCGCCGCGACGCGGGGGTGGTGGTCGGCCCCGCCCGGCCTGGCGTCCTACCGTGAGCTGATCGCCGGCACCGAGCTGTGGCGCACCCTCGGTGTCACGACGGTCCTGACCGTGGTGGTCACGGCGGCGGTCCTGGCGGTGGCGCTGCTCGCCGCGTACCCGCTGGCGTGGCTGACCGGGCCGGCGGCGCAGGCGACCGGGTTGTTCCTGATGGCCGCCTGCGTCGTACCGGTGCAGGTGATCGCCGGCCCGGTCAACGAGGTGCTGGGCGTGGTGCTGTCGTCGGGCACCACGCGGGGCCTGGCGCTGGTGCACATGGCGCTGGGGGTGCCGTTCGCCGTCCTCGTGCTGCGCAACGCCTTCGCCGACCTGCCCGCCGAGCAGGTGCGGGCCGCGCGGGTCGGCGGACGGCACTGGTGGGGAACGCTGCGGCTGCTGGCGCGGCACAACCGCCCGGCGGTGATCGCGGTCGCGGTGCTGGAGTTCGTGCAGGTCTGGAACGACCTCGCGGTGGGCCTGCTGTTCAGCGGGCCGGGCGCGGCTCCGCTGGGGCTCTTCCTGGCCGGCCAGACCCGCGGATTCGTGGCCAACAGCGGCGGGCTCGCGGCCGCCTCGGTCATCGCCTCGGTCCTGCCGGTGCTGCTGGTGGTTCTGGCACGCCGACACCTGGTCGCCGGCCTGGTCGCCGGGGGTGTCCGATGACCGAGCCCCAGCCGCCGGCCCGCCGGCCGCGCCGGCCGGGACGGCTGAGCCTGCTGCTCGCCGCCGGTGGTGTGCTGGGCGGTACGGCCAGCGCGGTCCTCGGCAACGTCACCGGGAACCTGCTCACCGACCTGTCCAAGACGCAGCTCGGCTCCGCCAGCGCCGCGGTGATCGTGCTCGGCCTCGCGGCGGGCATGTTCGTCGAGTGGCGGCGGCAGCGGCAGGGCCCCGCGGAGGGGGACGACACGGCGGCCACGTCCACCGTGGCGGTGCCGACTCTGCCCTGGCCGGCCGGGTTCACCGGGCGGTCCGCGGATGTCGCGGCCGTCGTCGACGCGTTGGGACCGAAACACGCCGTGGCGGTGGTGGGCCGCCGTGCCGTCGGCACCTCCTCGTGCGCGATCCAGGCCGCCAACCTGTGCCGGGACGACTTCCCCGACGGGCAGTACTACCTGGACCTGCGGCGGGACGGCCGGGCGCGGTCGGCGCGCCAGGTGCTGACCGCCCTCGCCCGCATCCTCGGCACGCGGCCACCGGCCTCCGGGCGCACCGACGACCTGACCGAGGCCGCCCACGAGATCCGCGGGCAGATCGACGGTCGCGCCATCCTGCTCGTGCTGGACAACGTGGACGATCCGGACCAGGTCCGGCCGCTGCTGCCGCCGACGGCCCGGACCTGCCGGCTGCTGCTGGCCGGCACCGCAGCGCTGGCCGCCCTCGACCGGGCGGTGACCGCGTACGGGCTGGAGGAACCGGACACCGACGACGCGGTGGAGCTCTTCGCCGACGCCGGTGCCGCCGCGCCGGCCGCCCGCCGGCACCGGCCGGACCCGCGGACCGATCCGGCCGTACGCGCCATCGTGGAGCTGTGCGGACGGCAGCCCCGGACGATCGCGGAGCTGGGGCGGCGTACGGCGCAGCACGGCTGGCGCCACGGCGACGTGCTCGACGCGCTCCGCCGGGCGGTCGACACTCCTCCCCACCAGCAGATCGCCGTCTCCCCCGCGACGCTGCTGGTGACCGCGCGGGACACCGCGTACCAGGCGTTGGGCGCGGAGGCCCGCCGGCTGTGGCGGCTGATGTCACTGAGTCCGGTGCCGCTGGACCGCCCGACGATCGCCGCCCTGTCCGACCGGTCCGTGCACCGGGTCGGCAGGTTGCTGCACGAGCTGGCCGCCGGCGGGTTCGTCGACGGGGCGGCCGGGGACCGCTACGAGGTGCGCGGCCTGCTGGCCCCGTACGCGCGGATGCACCTGCGCGACGCGGAGCCGGTGCGGCGGCGCGTCGCCGCGCAGGCCCGCCTCACCCGGCACCTGGCCCGCCGCGCGGAACGGCACGCCGCGGCGCTGGCCGTGGCCGGCACACCGCCGGACCGGGAACCGGCGCTGGCCCTGGACGACGACCCGTACAGCTGGTTCGACCTGCACCAGGAGCTGCTGCTCGCGGTGGTGCGGGTGCCGGCGGGCGCGGTGGAGACGCTGCCCCGGCGGGTACGCCGGTGGTGGTTCCGGCTGGCGGTGGCGCTGTGCGGGTGGCTCGCCCACGCCGAACGCCTCGACGAGTGGGAGAACGTGTGCCGGACGGTGCTCGCCACCCCCACCGCCGACGACCGCCCGGAGATCGCCGGTTGGGCCCACAACGAGCTGGGCGTGCTCCGCCGCCGCCGGGGCGACCCGCAGGGGGCGGCGACCGCGTTGAGCCTCGCGGTGGCGGAGCGGGGGCGGCGGGGCACCGCGCAGGCCCGGATGAACCTCGGGCTGGTGCTGCTGGACCTGGGCCAGCTCGACGACGCGGTGGAGCATCTGGAGCTGTCCCGGCGACACCGGTCCGGCGCGGACCGCGCCGGACTCGCGCTGACCGACCTGGGGCTCGGGGCCGCCCGCCTGCGTCGGGGCGAACTGGAGACCGCCCACCACCACCTGGTACGGGCGGCGAACACGTTCCGGGCCTCCGGCGACGCGCGCGGGTACGCGGCGGCACTGGCCAACCTGGTCCTGGTGCACAGCGCGATGGGTGAGCACCTCGACGCGGCGCAGGCGTGGCGGGCGGCGCTGCGCGAGTACGAGTCGGTGGCCGATCCGACCAACCACGCCGTCGCCCTGCTCAACGCGGGCGCGACACTGCTGGCCTCGGCGCCGGGTCAGGCACGTCAGGCGTACCTGATGCTGGCCGAGAGCCAGCGGCTGCGCGGCGACCGGCCCACCGCCGGGCTGGGCCGCACGCTGCTCTATCTGGGGGACGCCGCGGCGGCACTCGGGGACGACGCCGAGGCCCGCCAGCGCTGGGTGGACGCGGCGACGGTGTGCGAGGAGGCGAACGACGCCGAGGGCCAGGCGGCGGCCGACAGCCGCCTGGTGGGACGGACGTCCGACGTCTCCTAGGGTCCGTGCCGAGTCGATCATGCGCCGGAAGGTCGACTCGATCACCCGGGGGCTTCGGCCGCCAAAAATTCGGCAGGACATTCCGCAGAACCTGTCGAGGACCGGTGCCGGCCGTTCGTCACACGCACGAGGCATCCCTTCCCACCACGAGGAGCAACGATGAAGTACGCGATGCTGATCTTCGGCGACGACCGCGAGTGGACCGCGCTGTCCCCGGCCGACGAGCAGGACGTGATGAAGCAGGTCTACGAGTGGTTCGAGCGGTGGCAGCCGACCGGCAAGATCGCCGACGGCGGCGCCGAGCTGCAACCCCGGGACACGGCAAGGGCAGTGCGCGCCGACGTGAACGGCCAGCCGGTGATCACCGACGGGCCGTACCTGGAGTTGAAGGAGGTCATCGGCGGGATCGTCATGCTGGAGTGCGACGACATCGACGAGGCCGCGCGGATCGCGGCCACCTGGCCACTCGCCGCCGGGATGAGCGCGCTGGAGGTTCGTCCGGTGATGAGCCGCGAATAGCGGTGACGCTTGGGGCGCCGGTCTCACGACCGGCGCCTCAACTCACCCACCCGACGCGACATCAGCTCCCGTTCCGCCGGGTTCGTGGCCAGCTCCAGCGCCCGCTCCGCCGCCGTCAGCGCCTCGGCCGAACGGTCGAGCGCGGCCAGAAGGTCGGCCCGGGCGGCGTGCCACAGGTGGTAACCAGCAAGCCGGTCCCCGAGCGCGTCGACCTCATCCAGCGCCGGAGCCCAACCCAGCGCGAACCGCGTGGCCACTGCCCGGTTCAGCAGCACCACCGGCGACGGGTCCAACGCGTACAGCCGGTCGTACAGCGCCCGCACCTCGGCCCAACCGGTAGCCTCGTACGAGGGGGCCAGGGCGTGTAGCGCGGCGATGCCGGCCTGCAGTTGGTACGGCCCGGGCCGGCCTTGGCGCACCGCCGCCCGGAGCCGCAGTGCTGCCCGTTCGATCGCCGCCTCGTCCCACAGCCGCCGGTCCTGCTTCTCGAGCAGCACGATGCGGCCCCACGAGTCGAACCGCGCGGCGGCGCGGGCGTGGTGCAGCTCCAGCAACGCGGCCAGGCCGGCGACATCCGGCTCACGGGGCAGCAGCGCGGCGAGTTGGCACGCCAGGTCGACCCCCTCGCGGGCCAGCTCGCGCCGCTGGGCGGAACGGCCACTGGACAGATACCCCTCGTTGAACACCAGGTAGATCACCGTGAGCACGGCCGGGAGCCGGTCGGCGTACTCATGAGGCTGTGGCACCTCGAACCGGATGCCGCGCTCCCGTAACTGGCGCTTGGCTCGGGAAAGCCGCTGCGCCATCGTCGGCACCGGTACCAGGAACGCGGCGGCGATCTCGGCCGTGCTGAGGCCGCTGGCGGCGTACAGCGTCAGCGCGACCCGGGCCGGCACGGCGAGGTCGGGGTGGCAGCACGCGAAAACCAGGGCCAGCCGATCGTCCGCAGCCGGTTCCGGCGGCGGTTCCGCAGCCACCCGTGCCACCTTCTCTCGGCCGACGGCGTCGCGGCGCAACCGGTCCAGCGCCTTGCGCCAGCCCGTGGTGACCAACCAACCCGTCGGGCTCTCCGGCACACCCTCGTCGGGCCAGCGCTTGAGCGCCTCGGCCAGCGCGTCCGACAGCGCCTCCTCGGCCCGGTCGAGGTCGCCGAGTCGCCGGCTGAGCGCACCGAGCATGCCGGCGGCATCCGTCCGCCAGATCCGGTCCACCAGTTCTGCAACGTCGTCCACCGCACCAGATTGCAACACGGCACGGCGGTGATTCTCGCCCGGGCGGTGGTCACGGGCAGCGGCGGGCCTCCGTTGTCATGCCCCGCCCGGTTGCCGGTGGTGGCCACCGGCAGACGTGCGCACGTCGCGGAGCGCGTCGGCGATGGTCGCGACGCCCTCGGCGATGACCGACGCGGCGGTGGCCGCGTACCCGAGGACCAGGCCCGGCGCGTACGGCCGCTGGCAGTGCCAGGACAGCGGCTGCACCTTCACCCCGCGCGCCAGGGCGGCCGTCGCCAGGTCGGTGTCGGCCACGTCGGCGTCGAGGGTGACCATCAGGTGCAGGCCGGCCGCCGCACCGTGCACCCTCGCGCCCGGCAGGTGCCGCGCCACCGCCGCGACCATCGCGTCGCGCCGGAGGACGTGCCGGCGGCGCAGCAGCCGCAGCTGCCGCTCCAGGGCACCGGAGGTCATCAGCTCGGCGAGGACGAGTTGCGGCAGGACCGCGTTGCCGAGGTCGGCGTTGCGCTTGGCCGCCACGACCGCGTCCCGATGCCGGGCCGGTACGAGCAGCCAGCCGACGCGCAGCGCCGGGGCGAGCAGCTTCGACACGCTGCCGGCGTAGCAGACCTGCTCGGGCGCCTGGGCGCGCAGCGCGGGCACCGGCGGCCGGTCGTAGCGGTGCTCGGCGTCGTAGTCGTCCTCGATCACCAGGCCGCCGGTGCGGGCCCAGGCGACGAGCTGGCGGCGGCGCTCACCGTCGAGCACCACGCCGGTCGGGAACTGGTGCGCGGGAGTGAGCATCACCGCGGGCAGCCCGCTGGCGATCAGTTCGTCGACCCGTAGACCGGCCGCGTCCACGGCGACCGGCGGGGTGTCGACGTGCCAGTTGTTGAGGTGCTGGCGTACGCCGAGCGAGCCCGGGTCCTCCACCGCGACCCGGGTGATCCCGGCGGGTCGCAGCGCCTGGGCGAGCAGCCCGAGGGCCTGCGAGACGCCGGTCGTGACGATCACCTCGGCGGGGTCCACGGCGATGCCCCGGCTGCGCGCGAGCCACGCGGCCACGGCCCGGCGCAGCGCGGGCGCCCCGCACGGGTCGCCGTAGCCGAAGTCGGACGCGGCCAGGTGCCGCAGCACGGTCCGTTCGGCGCGCAGCCAGTCCGCGCGGGGGAAGGCGGCCAGGTCGGGTACGCCGGGTGTCAGGTCGATCCGCGCGGGCGCCGTGCGTACCGCGTCGAAGACGTCGGTGCCCGGTGCCGGCGGGAACGTCGTGGCCGGCGGGGGCGGGGCGGCCGGGGTGGCCGGCGGCGCGGGTGGCGCGGCGACCACGACGGTGCCGGCACGCCCGCGCCCGGCGATGTGGCCCTCCTCCGTCATCCGCTGGTACGCCTCGACGACCACGCCCCGGGAGACGCCGAGGTCGGCGGCGAGCACCCGGGTGGCGGGGAGCCGGCTGCCGACGGGGATCCGGCCGTCGGCGACGGCGGCCCGCAGCTGGCCGGCGAGCCAGTCGGCCCGCCCACCGACCGGGGCGTACGCGATGTCCAGGTGCAGGAAGTCGGATCCGGTGGCTATGGACCGGTCGGGAGACGCCGGTTTGGCCCTGCTCATCGGACCATCCTGCCAGGAGGGTGGGAGGTGACACATCCCCCGTGAAGGAGAACTTTCGTGACCGTCGCCTTCCTGGTGACCACGCTCGTCGTGGTCCTCACCCCGGGTGCCGGGGTGCTCTTCACCCTCTCCGCCGGGCTGACCGGCGGACCGCGGGCCGCCCTGGTCGCCGCGTTCGGCTGCACCGTCGGCATCGTTCCGCACCTGGCCGCGGCGGTGACCGGGCTGGCCGCCCTGCTGCATTCCAGCGCGCTGGCCTTCGGCCTGCTGAAGTACCTCGGCGTCGCGTACCTGCTCTGGCTGGCGGTGGCGACGCTGCGCGACCGGGGGTCCCTCACGGTGACCGACGGCCCGCCGTCGGCGTCGGCGGCCCGGGTGATCGGCTCGGCGGTGCTGATGAACCTGCTCAACCCGAAGCTGACCATCTTCTTCTTCGCGTTCCTGCCGCAGTTCGTCGGCTCGGGCGAACCCGGAGCGGTTCCCGCCATGATCGGGCTCGGCGCGGTGTTCATGCTGGTCAGTCTGGTGGTCTTCGCGGTGTACGGGCTCTGCGCGGCGGCCGTACGCCGGCACGTGCTGGACCGGCCGCGGGTCACCGACTGGCTGCGCCGGGGCTTCGCCGGCTCCTTCGTCGCCCTCGGCCTGCTGCTCGCCCGGGCCGAGGCGTGACCACCGGAAGGACGCCGACCGTGCACCTCGAGCACTCCGCCGGCGTCCGCGCCGCGCACCCGACCCTCGTGGCCGGCGTCCTGTACGCCGAGGGCGTCGCGGGCGCGCCCCGCGCCGACCTGCCCTTGGCCGACCTGCACGGGCTCGCCCGAAAACGGCTGGCCGTCGGCACCGAGGCGGGTCTTCCGCAGATCCAGGCGTGGCGGCGCGCCTTCACCCGGATGGGCCTCGCACCGACCCGCTACCGCTGCGCCGCCGAGTCCCTGCTGCGCCGGCTGCGCACCACCGGTGACCTGCCGGAGGTGCATCCCCTGGTAGACCTCGGCAACGCCCTGTCCGTGGCGTACGCGATCCCGGTCGCGGTCCTCGACGCCGCGCGGATCGATGACGGCCTGGAGGTGCGGCAGGCCCGGGGCGACGAGCGGTACCTCACCTTCGGCGGCGAGCAGGAGCATCCCGACCCGGACGAGGTGATCTTCGCCGACGAGCGTGGGCGGGCGCACGCGCGCCGTTGGACGAACCGGCAGAGCGGCTGGTCGGCGGTCCGCGACGACACCGCACGGATCCTGGTCGTCGTGGAGGCGCTGCACGCCGGTGCCGACCGGGACGTGCCGGCCCTGCTCGACGACCTGGCCACGGAACTGAGGCGCGGCTGGGGTGCCGCGTCCCGGACGGCGGTGCTGACCGCCTCCCGCCCACGGTTCGAGGTCTGAGCGTCAGGCCGTCTCGTCCACGGCGAGGAACCGGTAGCCGGGCACGGTCTCACCGAACCAGCCGTTGACGCTGGCCATGCCCCGCTCGTTGAGCTGCGCGTCGTGGATGGGGAACGTCCGGCGCGCGCCGACGGCCGTGGCGAAGTCGATCGCCTCGGTGAGCTTGAGCCAGGACGCCTGCGCGGGCACCAGCAGGGTGTCCACCGGGTGGGCGGGCCGGTACAGCGAGTCGCCCGGGTGGTAGACGGCGTCCGCCACGAGGTAGCCGAGGTTCGCGCAGTCGGGCAGGCCCCCGTGGATGGTGGCGTGCCGGCCCCCGACGGCCGTCACCGTCATCCCGGCGGCGGTGAACGTCTGCCCGGCCCGCACCTCGGTCACCGGCAGCGGCACCGGGCCGGGCAGCGTCGCGCCCTCCGGCACGAACACCGGGACGCCCAGGCCGGCCAGCCGCAGCACGTCCACGTGGTCGGTGTGCTCGTGGGTGACCAGCACGGCGTCCGCGCCGGTCAGGGCCCGTGGCTCGCTCCAGGTGCCGGGGTCGATGACGAGCACGCCGCCGTCGTGCTCCAGGCGGACGCAGGAGTGGGTGAACTTGGTGATCAACACCCGCCGACCGTACGCCCCGGCCGTCCGTTCCCGCTGCCCCGCGCCGTCAGTCGTGGCCCGCGTGCCCGGTGGGCGGACGGCCCGGCGCCTGGCCCGGCTCCACCACCACGAACTGGCCCATCATCCCGTTGTCCTCGTGCCACAGCAGATGGCAGTGGTACATGTACGGCACGTTCGGGTCACTGTGGTCGGTGAACCGCAGGGCGATCCGCACCGGCCGCTGCGGCGCCAGGTACACGGTGTCCTTCCAGCCGGCCAGTTCCGGCGGCGGGGCCGCGCCGTCGACCGACAGCACCTGGAACTGCACGTCGTGGACGTGGAAGTTGTGCGGGGTGCCGTCGGTGTTCTCCACCTCCCACACCTCGGTGGTGTCCCGGGTGGCGGCGAAGTCGATCCGGTCCATCCGCATCGAGCGGCCGTTGACGCCGCGACCCTGGAACTCCAGCCGGCGGGTCACCGCGGCGGTGGCCGGGGCGAGCCGATCGGAGGGCACCAGGTCCGCGGGCACCTCCGGTGCCGGTGCGAGGGTGCCGGCGGCGCGCAGTTGCAGCACGTCGAAGCGGTCCCGCCCGCCGGCGAAGCGGTCGGCCAGCGCGCCCGCCTCCAGGTCGGGGTCGATGCTGCGCAGGGTGACCCGCTCTCCCGGCCGGACGGTCACCACGATCTCGGCGCGCTCGCCGGGCGAGAGCCGCACCGTGTCCAGCCGGGCGGTACGCGGCAGCAGCCCGCCGTCGCTGGCGATCATGTCGAAGGGCCGGCCATCGGAGAGCCCGAAGTCGTAGATGCGGGCCGTTGAGGCGTTGAGCAACCGCAGCCGGATCCGCTCCGTACGCACGTCCAGGTACGGCCCGACGGTGCCGTTGACCAGCAGCGTGTCGCCCAGCACCCCGATGCTGGAGATCGAGTTGCGGGTCTTGGTGAACTGGCCGCTGCGGGAGAACGACCGGTCCTGCACGATCACCGGCACGTCGTCGACGCCGTAGTCGCGGGGCAGCGGCAGGGCCGCCTCCCGCTCGTCGTCGAGGAGGAACATGCCGGCCAGGCCGCGGTAGACGTGCTCCTCGGTCTTCCCGTGCACGTGCGGGTGGTACCAGAGCGTCGCCGCCGGCTGATTCACCGTCCAGGTCGGCGACCACGTCGCGCCGGGTCGGACCATCTGGTGCGGGCCGCCGTCCATCCGGGCCGGCAGGTGCATGCCGTGCCAGTGCACGCTGGTCTCCTCGCCCACGCGGTTCACCACGTTCACCGCCACCTGCTCGCCGCGCTTGGCCCGCAGCGTCGGCCCGAGGTAGTCACCGTCGAACCCGGCGGTCCGGGTCGTCCGGCCGTCGCCGCGGAAGTCGCGGCGTCCGTCCCGGGCCAGCAGGTCGAACACCCGCCGGCCCTGCTTGTCGATCCGGGACGGCGCCAACGGGGGTACGGCCAGCGGGCGGACGAAGTCCACCTGGCCGACGGTGTCGGTGCCCGAGCGCGTGAACGCCCAGGCCCCGGCGGCGACCCCGCCGCAGCAGAGCACGAGGGCGACGGCGAGTACGCCGAGGAGCAGGCGGACGAGGGGGCGGCGTCGGGTCGCCACGGTGGCACCTCCGGTGGGTCGGTACCTGTAGCCTCTCTTCCTATCCATCCCGTCTGCCAGGCCGACGGGCCGGTTTCCGGGGACGCTCCGGGATCACCCCGAGCCGCTCCCCCGGGACGCTCTCCGACCGTCTCGGGGGCACACCGCCCCGCCGGACGACCTCGTGCCGGATGATCGGGACATGGCAGGACGAACCGAGCGCGGCCACCGCTGCGTCCCCCACACCGCCGACGTCCGGATCGAGGCGTGGGCGCCCAGCCGGGAGGAGTGCGTGGCCGAGGCGGTCACCGCCCTGGTCGACACCTTCGCCGACACCTCCGGCGCACGCACGCTGGCCGACCGGGAGTACCGCCCGCCGGCCGGCGAGGACGACGAGGACCTGCTGGTCGGCGTCCTCGACGAGGTGATCTTTCGGATGGACACGGCGGGCGAACTGCCCGTACGCACCGAGGTGGCCGACGAGGGCGGGCCGGTGGTGCGCTGGCGGACGGCGACCACCGACGACGTGGAGCTGGTCGGGGCGGTGCCGAAGGCGGTCGCGCTGCACGAGCTGCGCTTCGGCCCCGACGGACCGGGCTGGTCGTGCGCGGTGACCTTCGACGTGTGAGCCGTGATGTAAGGAAGGCTCAGCCCTTGACGACGCCGAGCGGCACCAGCCGGGCGACCTTCCGGCACAGGCCGGCGCCCTCGGCCGCCTCGACCACCGCCGACACGTCCTTGTACGCCGCCGGCATCTCCTCGGCCAGGCCACGCCGGGACGCACCCCGTACCGCGATGTCCTGCGCCTCCAGCTGGCCGCGCGGGTCCTGGCCGCGCTCGGCCTTCACCGCCTGCTTGCGGCTCTGCACCCGGCCCGCCCCGTGGCAGGTGGACGCGAAGGCGGGTGAGTCGGGAACGCCGGTGAGGACGTACGAGGAGGTGCCCATCGAGCCGGGGATCAGGACCGGCTGCCCGGCGCCGCGCAGGTCCTCGGGCAGCTCCGGGTGGCCGGGCGGCAGCGCCCGGGTGGCACCCTTGCGGTGCACGCACAGGTCGCGCCGGTCCCCATCCGTGCCGTGGGTCTCGATCTTCGCCAGGTTGTGCGAGATGTCGTAGACCAGGTCGAGGTGGCTGCCGGTCTCCCGCGTGAAGGCGGTCCGGGCGGCGTGCGCGAGCAGTTGCCGATTGGCGCGGGCGTAGTTGGCGGCGGCGGCCATCGCGCCGAGGTACGCGCGGCCCTCGTGGGAGTCGACCGGCGCGCAGGCGAGCTGGCGGTCCGGCACCTCGATGCCGTACCGGCGCATCACCTTCTCCATCGTCCGCACGTGGTCGGTGCAGATCTGGTGACCCAGCCCCCGGGAACCGGAGTGGACCATCACGCAGACCTGGCCGGCGCGCAGCCCGAACGCGGCGGCCACGGGCTCGTCGTACACCTCCGCGACGGCCTGAACCTCCAGGAAGTGGTTGCCGGAGCCGAGGCTGCCGACCTGACCCGCCCCGCGTTCGATCGCCCGCGCGCTGACCTCGGCCGGGTTGGCGTCGTCGACCGCGCCGTAGTCCTCGCAGCGGTGCAGGTCCCGCTCCACCCCGAAGCCGCGCTCGACGGCGTAGCGCGAGCCGCCGCGCAGCACCCGGTCCAGCTCGGTGGATCCCTTGAGGTGCCACACCGCGCCGCGACCCATGCCCCGCGGGATCGCCGCGCCGAGCGCGTCCATCAGAGCGTCCAGCCGGGTCCCGAGGTCGGCGCGGTCGAGGTCGGCGGCGAGCAACCGCACGCCGCAGGAGATGTCGAAGCCCACCCCGCCCGGGGACACCACACCGCCGTGCGCCACGTCGGTGGCGGCCACGCCGCCGATCGGGAAGCCGTAACCCCAGTGCACGTCCGGCATGGCGTACGACGCGTCGACGATGCCGGGCAGGGTCGCGACGTTCGCGACCTGTTCCAGCGACTTGTCGGCCCCGGCGTCGGGCAGCAGCGACTCCGACGCGAAGACCACCCCCGGTACGCGCATCGGGTCGTGCCGATCGATCCGGAACCGGTACGGCGACTCCTCGACCAGCTCCATCCGCCCGGCCTACCCGGCCAGGTACGCGTTACACCAGCCCCGATGCCCGTCAGGCCGGTTCGACGCGGGCAACGGCGACGGTCTGGGCCAGGTCCCGGTCGGCGCAGGCGGGCGGCATCGGCGCCACGGCACCCCGCACGGTGACCCGGCTGCCGGGGCGCAGGCTGGTCGCCGCGTCACCGGTCAGCGCCCACCGCCGCTCCCCGACCAGCAGCATCGTGCAGTCCCCGGCCCGCTCCACGATGCCGGTGAGGGTGCGCTCCCCGAACGGCAGCGGCCCCGGCACCTCGCCCCCTCCGGGCGGGGACGGGACCGCCGAGCCGGCCGGCGGCGAGGCCGGGACGGACGCCGGACCCGTAGCGGCCGGCGGCGACGGCACGGCGGACCCGGGAACGGCGGTCGGCGACGGCACGGCCGACCCGGTTCCGGCGGGCGGTGGCGAGCCGCCGGGCTGCGCCCGCTGGTCGTCACCCCCGGTGGTGCAGGCGGTCAGCCAGCAGAGCAGGCCGAGGGCGGTCAGCAGGACTGGTATGCGACGCATGGAACGACACCTCCGTCATCCTCCGACGGGCCGACGGCACGGCCGGTTCCCTCAGAGGCGGTAGAACGAACGGTAGCGGCGGAACAGCCGCCACTGCACGACCACGGCCGCCGCGGTCAACAGGATCATCACGAGTGTCGCCGCCGCCGCGTAGCCGTAGCGCAGGTACTCGAACCCGGTCTGGTAGACGAACAGCGACAGGTAGGTGGTGGAGTACGGCGGCGGCCCACCGTCGGTCACCACGAACGCCGGCACGAACGTGAAGTGCAGGCTCGCCACGACGTCGCGGACGGCGAGCAGGGCCAGCACCGGCGCCATCAGGGGCAGGGTGACCCGCCGGAACACGTCCCAGCCGGTGGCGTCCTCCAGGGCGGCCATCTCGTACACGTCGCGGGGCAGCGACCGCCGGGCCGCGAGCAGCACCACGAAGGTCTCCCCCATGGTGAACAGGCTCATCGCGATGATGGCGGCGCGCGCGTCGGTCGGGTCGGTGAGCCACTGCGGCGGAGTGCGCCCCAGCGCGGTGAGGCCGTTCTCGCCGCCGGTGCGCAGCACCTGGTTGATCGGCCCGTACAGGGGGTTGAACAGCCAGAGCCACAGCAGGCCGTACGCGATCTCCGGGACCGCCGTGGGCAGCAGCGCCGCGCTGCGCGCGCTGCCGACCCCGACGGCGCGGCGGTGCAGCAGCAGGGCCAGACCGAGCGCGAGGAGCACCCGCAACGGTACGGCGATCAGCGCGAAGACCAGCGAGTTGAGCAGGGCGACCCGGAAGATCGGGTCGTCGGCGAGCGCGATGAGGTTGTCCAGTCCCACCCAGGTCGGCGGGCGCAGCAGGTCGTACTCGGTGAACGCCAGCGCGAGCGTGACCAGCGCGGGCAGCAGCACCAACCCGACCAGACCCAGCAGGTACGGCGCCAGCATCAGCGCCAACTGCCGGCGCGAACGCGTGTCCGGCCGTGCCCTCACGGGTCGTACCGGAGGCCGGAGTCGGCGTGGAAGACGTGCGTGTCCGCCCAGCGCACGGTCACCCGTACCGCCGTCGCCCGGTCCGGGCGCCGGGCGGCCGGCACCCGGGCGACCACCGGGTGCCCACCGGCGAGGGTGAGGTACGCGTAGGCGTCCTCGCCGACCACCTCCACCCGGTCGACGGTGGCCGCCGCTCCCTCGGCGGCGTCCAGGGTGACGGCCTCCGGCCGGAACCCGATCTCCCACCGGCCGGAGTCGGTGGCGAGCGCGCCGGGCGGCCCGTCGCCGGTGGGGCGCACCGGGCCGTCGGCGGGCAGCAGGTTCATCGCCGGGGACCCGACGAAGCGGGCGACGAAGCGGGTCGCCGGGGTACGCCAGATCTCGTCCGGGGTGCCGACCTGCTCGACGCGCCCGTCGCGGAGCACCGCGATCCGGTCGGCGAGCACCAGCGCCTCGGTCTGGTCGTGGGTGACGTGCACCATCGTGGCGTCCAGCCGGTCGTGCAGGGCGCGCAGTTCGGCGCGCATCTCCACCCGGAGCGCGAGGTCCAGGTTGGACAGCGGCTCGTCGAGGAGGAAGACGTCCGGCTCGCGGACCAGCGCCCGGGCCAGCGCCACCCGCTGCCGCTCGCCGCCGGAGAGTTGCCCCGGCCGGCGGTCGAGCAGGGCGGCACACCCGACGGACTCGGCGGCCGTCCGCGCCCGCTCCCGGGCGACCGCGCGCCGAACGTCGCGCACCTCCAGGCCGAAGGCGATGTTCTCCGCCACGGTCAGGTGCGGGAACAGGGCGTACGACTGGAAGACCATCGACACGTTGCGCAGGCCGGGTCTCCGGTCGGTCACGTCCCGGCCGGCGATGTGGACGCGACCGGCGGTGACCGGCTCCAGACCGGCCACCACCCGCAGCACCGTCGACTTGCCCGCGCCGGAGGGGCCGAGCACGACCAGCAGCTCCCCCCGGCCGACGGTCAGGTCCACCTCGTGCAGCACCGTGGTGCCGCGGTACGCGGCGGAGACACCGTCGAGGATCAGGCCGGCTCCGCTCACCCGTGCTCGCCGCGGGCGAACAGTGGCCGGGTCTGCTGGTCGAGGTCCCGGATGACGTCGTCGAGCTTGTCGCCGCGGTGCATCGCGTTCTCCAGGATGCCGTAGGCGACGTCCTCGATCTCCGGCCAGGTGGAGACGGTCGGCAGCGCCCGCACGGTGGGGATCGCGTCGAGGAACACCTTCGCGCTGCGCGGCGGCTGCGACGGACCGAGGAACGCCGACGACTGCGAGACGGCGATGTGCGACGGCACCGTACGACCCGTCGCCGCGATGATCTTCTGCCCCTCCTCGCCGATGGCGTACTCCAGGAAGCGCCACGCGGCGTCCTTGTTCTTCGAACCGCGCGTCATGCAGTACGCGTCGGAGTGCAGCACGCCCACCGACTTCTGGTACACCGGCAGCGGCGCGACGTCCCACTCGAAGGAGGTGATGGTGCGGAAGTTGGTGGTGGCCCGCCGCGAGGTCATCAGCATGGCGAGACGACCGTTGGCGAACCGGGACTCGTCGTCCTCCGCCTCCACCTCCTCGTCGGTCGGCACCACCCCGTACGCCTGCCGCAGGTCCACCAGGTTCTTCAGCGCCTCGCGGGCCGCCGGGGTGTCCAGGGTCAGCCGGGTCGGCTTGTCGGGGTCGTCCACGATGTCGGCGCCGCTGGACCAGACGAACGGGGCGAGCCGGATGATCGACGGCTCGACGCCGAGACCGTGCACGGCCGGGCGCTGGGCGGCGCCCTCGCTCTCGGTGCCCCGGACGACCAGACCGCGGGAGTCGCGGGTCATCGCGGTGGCCGTTCCGACCAGGTCGTTCCAGGTCCAGCCGGCCTTCGGCTCCGGCACGCCGTGCTGCTGGAAGAGGCTGCGGTTGTAGTAGACGGCGAGGCTGGACACGTTCTGCGGCAGGCAGAGCTGCTTGTCGCCCCACCGGAAGGCCTCCATCGCCACCGGGTAGTACGCGGCCGGCTCGACCACGTCCGAGGCGGCGATCCGCTCGTCCAGCGGCTCGACGACGCCCTTCGCCGCGAACTGGCCGTAGAACCGGTAGTTCATCAGGAACAGGTCCGGCGGGGCGCCACCGGCGACCGAGGTGGCCAGCCGGGCCAGCAGGTCCTTGCGGTCGCTCGCCTCGATGAGCTGCACGTCGGACCCGGGGCGCGCCTTGGCGTACGCGTCGAGCAGCGTGCGGTACGCGGCCAGTTCCTCCGGCGCGCCGAAGACCAGCAGCTTGACCGGACCGCCCCGGTCGGAGGAGGCGTCACCGGAGCCGCAGCCAGTCAGGACCAGCAGGGCAGACAGCAGCAGGGCGAGCAGCGCCTTGGGTTTCACGGTCGTCCCCTCGGATCGTCGTCGTGGTGCAGGAAGCGCCGCTGGGCGAGCACGAACACGAGCAGCGCCGGCACCGTCGCGACGACCGCGCCGGCCAGGAAGACCGGGAAGTTCGTCGGGTCCAGCACCGACAGCGAGCGCAGCGCCAGCGGAAGGGTGAACAGGTCGCGGTCGTAGACGTAGATCAGCGGGTCGAGGAAGTTCGACCAGGTCAGCACGAAGGTGAGCGCCGTGAGGGCGGCGGTGACCGGACGGACCAGCGGGAGCGCGACCCGCCACCACGTACGCATCGGCGACAGGTCCTCCACCAGGCAGGCGTCGTAGAGATCCGCCGGTAACGCCCGGAAGGCCAGGTAGTAGACCAGGACGTAGAGCGGCGAGGTGCCCAGCAACGCCGGGGCGATCAAGGGCACCAGCGTATCGGTCAGCCCGAGCGCGCGGAAGATCGCGAAACGGGGCACCAGCAGCGCGGTGGCCGGCACCATCAGGGCGACCAGGGTCGCGGCGACCACGGCCACGGTGGTGCGCGGGGCGACCCGGGCCAGCGCGAAGCCGGCGAGCGAGGCCACCAGCACGCTCAGCGGCACCGCGACGACCGCCACCAGCACCGAGTTGAGCGAGGCGCGCAGCAGCCCACCCAGCTCCACGGCCTCCGTGTAGCCGGTGGTCGACACCGGGTCGGGCACGAGTTGCGGCGTCGGCGACGGCGGCAGGCCGGGCTCGGTGAACGAGCCGGACACCAGCAGCAGCAGCGGTGGGACGAAGACGAGGAGGACGAAGGCCGCGCCGAGCGTACGCCAGATCCGGCCGGCCGCCCCGGGCAGCGGTGAGGGGCCGCTCGCGCGGCCCCTCACCTGGTTGGTGCCGATCGTGTTCCGCCTAGCTCAGCTTCAGCTGCCAGGCGCCGAGACCGTGCGAGGCGGCGTACAGGACCCGCTTGCCCGGCACGATGGTCAGCCCGGCGACCTCGACGTTCGGCATGCCGCCGGCCGCCTTGGCCCAGTTCGTCGAGCCCTTGGCCAACCGCAGCACACCGAAGTCGGTGGACGCGTACAGGTCACCGGTGACGTCGTCGCGGACCAGGTCCGTGATCGGCTGGTCGCCGAAGTCGTACGACCGGTCGGTCCACGTCGCCGCCGCGCCGTCCACCTTCACCTCGAACGCGTGGCCCAGGGTGGCCGGGGTGTTCGAGTTGAAGCCGCTGTACGACACCCACGCCCGGCTCGGGTCGGCCGGGTCGACGTGGATGCTGGTGACGAAGCGGTTCGGGGTGGCGGCGTTGTCGATCCGCGTCCAGGTCACGTCCGCGGCCGACGGGGCGTCGACGTTGCGGGTGACGAAGACCCGGCCGGTGCTGGTGGCCGCGTACGCGGTGGACGAGTCGCTCTCGACCCGCTGGACCACCGAGACCGCGCCGCCGGCCCGGTCACCCCACACCGCGTCGGTGAGCCGCTTGGTGCCCAGCTCCGCCCAGTCACCGCACTGCGCCTCGAAGGTGCCGGTCCAGCTGTTGCAGATCTTGTTGGCCTCCTCCAGGCTGCGGTCGCCCAGGCCGAAGGTCTTCGTGCGGTAGACCGTCCGCGCGGTGCCGGCGAACATCGTGCCGCTGACCTTCGGGTCGCTGATCACCGGGGCGTAGAACAGGGTGCCCGGCTGACCGAAGATGCCGTCGTAGACCGAGATCCAGCTGCCGATGTCACCGTTGTTGAAGTTGACCTCGGGGGTGGCGTCGAAGAACGTGTGGAACCGGAACTCCGGCTTGGCCACGTCGAACCCGGAGGCACCGCCGTCACCGATCATCGTGTTGACCCAGCGCTTGCGCTGGCCCTTGTTCTCCCAGGTGCCGTTGTCCTGCGTGCCGCCCTGGAGCAGGTTCACGTCGTGCGGGCTGACCGACAGGCTGATGAACTGCAGCGTCGTCATGCCCTTGTTGACGCCCTCCAGCTTGGAGGGGATCTTCGAGAGCATCTGCTGGCAGCGCTCCTTCTGCGCCGCGGCGGTCGGCCCGGTGAAGTTGCGGTCCGGGTTGTCGCACCAGGCGGAGCGGTTCACGAACTCGCCGCTGGAGCGCATGATGCCGCCGTCGTTGGCCTCGAAGAACTGGAACGGGTTGCGCGGGTTGGTGACCAGGGCGTGCTGGTCGGGGTGCAGACCGTTCGGGTGCAGCTCGTCGGTGCCGTCGTAGGTCATGTCGGTGCCGCTGACGCCCGCGTCGGTGGAGAGGACGACCGCCCGCTTGTGGGCCACGGTCTCGCCGTACACGTACGAGCCACCGGTGTAGACGACGTCCGGGTGCCCGGGCGGGGTGTGGACGAACACGTCGTACCAGCACTGGCCGGTGCACTGGTTGTAGGTCGCGAAGCCGGTGTCGGCCGGGTTGGAGCTGGTCAGGTCGGCGAACGCCGGGGTGCCGGCAGCCACGTCGTCGCTGCGGAACAGCCGCGAGTACGGGTTGCCGATGTTGCCCTCGTAGACGTACATCCGGGTCTTGCCGTTCGGCAGCGCGGTCACGTCGATCGCGGCCCGGGTCTGGAACACGGCCGGGTTGAGCGACGGCTTGATCTGCGTCCAGGTGGCGCCGGCGTCCGCCGAGCGCCAGACGCCCCGGGCGTACGAGGAGGCGTAGACGATGTTCGAGTCCTTCGGGTCGAGCTTCACGTAGCGCACGCCCCGCGGGGAGCAGGCGGCGGTGTTGGTGTTGGCGTACTCGGCGGCGCTGCCGGTGCAGTCCGCGGCGTTGGCCGAACCGTTGTGGATGAACGTCCAGTTCTTTCCACCGTCGGTGGTCTTGTACAGACCCCACTTCGCCGCGTCCGGGACGGGCCGGGTGACGCCGGTGCAGCAGGAGCTGGACATGCCGCGCAGGGCGGTGGTGGTGGCGACGTAGATCGTCTTCGGGTCGCCCGGCTTGATGGTGATCTCGCCGAGGCCCTTGCCCGACAGGACGTCCTTGCCCAGCGGGGCGGACCAGGTCAGGCCACCGTTGGTGGACTTGTAGAGGCCCACACCGGCGACGCAGCCGGAGGCGCAGGTGTTGGCCTCACCGGTGCCGACGTAGATGGTCAGGCCGGTCTTGTCGTTGCGGTCGATCTTCACCGAGCCGGCGGCGTTGATGCCGAGCGGGCCGCCGAGGTAGAACCACCGGGGCTCGGGAGCCAGGATGTTCAGGGTGCCCCAGACGCCACCGCCGGCCGGCGTGGCGTACGCCCGGCACAGCAGCTTGGAGCAGTCGGGGCTGATGTCCAGCGAGGTGACCCGGCCGCCCGCGACGTACTCGTTGGGCACGTAGTTGAAGGCGTTGCGGTACTCGGTGAACGGGTAGAGCGCCTCGCTCGGACCGATGTTGGTCCAGCGGTTGGCGCCCCGGAACCGCTTCTCGGCGGACGCGTACGCCGCCTTCGACCGGTCGACCTGGGCGACGCTGATCGTGTCGGCGGGGTAGGCCCGCTCCAGGAACTCCTGCTGGGCGGCACTGCCGGGACCGTCCGGCGCCATGCCGTCGCTGCCCGGTACCGCCTGGCGCAACCGTTCGAGGTGCGCTGCGGTGGCATTGGGCAGCTCGCCGTCACCGACGGCGGCGGCGGCCGGCACCTCGGTGCCGGTGAAGTGGATGCCGGCGGCACCCGTGGTCGCCACGAGGGCGGCGACCGCTAGTCCTGCGAGTAGATGGCGACTTCTGCGCTTCACGAGGGTCCTCCCGGGAACGCGTCACCACAGCGCGGTGTCCCGGATTGGCGACCGTCGCTGGCTGCGTCCACGCTGGAGGATGTCAGAGGGCAATCAACTAGCACAATCCTCTGCGTCGATTTCTGTCGTCACATGGTTGCAATCGCATATGACGGGTAGTGGCTGGCCATGCCAGCGCATTTCGAGGACTACCTGCGTATCGCGATCGTCACCGGCGCGGACTCCGGCATCGGCAAGGCCTGTGCCGTGGCCCTCGCCGAAGCCGGCTTCGACATCGGCATCACCTGGTACGGCGACCCGGACGGTGCGCAACGGACCGCCGCCGAGGTCCGCAGGACCGGCCGGCGGTGCGAGGTCGCCGAACTGGACCTGACCCGGCTGCCGGAGGCCGCCGCCGTGGTCGACGAGCTCGCCGACCGCCTCGGCGGCGTCGGGGTGCTGGTCAACAACGCCGGCACCGGCGCCTCGGCGCCGTTCGTCGACACCTCCTGGGAGCAGTGGCGGGAGGTACTCGCCGTCGACCTGGACGGGCCGTTCCTCTGCGCGCAGCGGATCGCCCGCCGGATGCGGACGGCCGGTCGGGGCGGGCGGATCGTCAACATCACCAGCGTGCACGAGCACGCCCCACGGGTGGGCTCGGCCGCGTACTGCGCCGCCAAGGGCGGCCTGGGACTGCTGACGAAGGTGATGGCGCAGGAGCTGGCCGCCGACGGGATCACCGTCAACGCGGTCGCCCCCGGGGAGATCTCCACCCCGATGACGGGGCAGGAGGACGTCGACCCGTTCACGCAGGCACGGCCGGGCGTACCGGTCGGTCGTCCCGGCGACGCGCGGGAGGTCGCCGCGGTGGTCGCCCTGCTCGCCTCCCCCGCCGCGGCCTACGTCACCGGCGCCTCCTGGCCGGTCGACGGCGGCATGCTGCTGATGGGCCCCCAGGCCGCGGCGCTGCCCGACGACTCGTGGCGGCAGGTCGAGTCGACGTAACAGTCGGTCACGAAATGGGTTCACAGTGTCCACCTAGGGTGGTCGTCGGCCCGGCCGCACGAACGGCCGCGCCGACGATCGGCCCCCACCCGGGGCCCCGACGGAAGGACACACCATGCCCTTCGCCCAGCGGATCGCCGCGCTCTCGACGGCTTCCCTCCTCGCCACCGGCGTGCTGACCGGCGCGGTCGCTCCCCCGGCCGCACACGCCGCCTCCACCGCCGCCACCACCGTTCTGGTGCTCACCGTCGAACCGCACGTCGACGGCGCCACCCGCATCGCCACGCTGCGCTGTGAGCCGGCCGGCGGCCGGCACCCGGACGCCGCCACGGCGTGCCGGAACGTGGCTGCCGTCGACGGGGACCTCACGGCGCTGGAGGTCGACCAGGGGCCGTGCACCCTGGAGTACGCCCCGGTCACCGTCCGGGCCCTGGGCTGGTGGCGGGACCGCCCGGTGTCGTACGTCGAAACCTTCGGCAACCGCTGCCACCTGCTCCGCGAAACCGGCACGCTGTTCGCCTTCTGATCCGCGTCGCGCGGCGCCCGCTCACCCGGGCGCCGCGCGACGAGCAGGCCCGGACCGTCAACCGCGGTACGGCCACGCGCCGTGGTGAACCGCACGAATGCCGCCCCCGACGACCACACCCGCCGGACACGGGCCGGAGAATGGGACGGTCGACGACCCGCGACGACGGGTCCGGAGGTCAGGAGAAACGGTCAACGTGTCGGAAAGCGCCGCGCCCTCGCCCGGTGAGCTGCGAGCCGACTGCTCCCGGTGCTTCGGGCTCTGCTGCGTCGCGCCGGCCTTCTCCGCCTCGGCGGACTTCGCCCTCGACAAGCCCGCCGGGCAGCCCTGCCCGAACCTGCGACCGGACTCCCGCTGCGGCATCCACCCACAGCTGCGTGAGCGGGGCTTTGCCGGCTGCACCGTCTTCGACTGCTTCGGCGCCGGACAGCGGGTCGCCCAGGTGACCTTCGGCGGACGGGACTGGCGCGGCGCGCCGGAGACCGCTCGCCAGATGTTCGACACGTTCGCCGTGGTCCGGCCCCTGCACGAACTGCTCTGGTACCTCACCGAGGCGCTGTCCCTGCGCCCGCCGCCCGAGCTGCGCGCCGCGTTGACCGCCGCGCTCGCCGAGACCGAGCGGCTGGCCGGCGGCAGCCCGGAGGCGCTGCTCACCCTCGACGTCGACGCCTACCGGGGGCGGGTGAACCCGCTGCTGGCGCGGGCCGGCGACCTCGCGCGGGAACGCGGCGGCCGACCGGGGGTGGACCGACGCGGCGCCGCGCTCCTCGGTGCCGATCTGCGACGGGTGGACCTGCGCGGGGCGAACCTGCGGGGCGCGCTGCTGATCGGGGCGGACCTGCGCGGTGTCGACCTGGGCCGGGCCGACCTCACCGGCACCGACCTGCGGGGCGCGGACCTGCGCGGGGCGAACCTGTCGGCCGCGCTGTTCCTGCACCAGTCGCAGCTCGACGCGGCCCGGGGCGACCGGCACACCGTGCTGCCGCGCACGCTCACCCGCCCGGCGCACTGGACGGCCCTGCCGCTGACGCCGGCCCGGCGCACCTCCGCCGCCCGTGGCAGTGGCGGCGGCAGTGGCGGCGGCCGTGGCGGCGGCGGCCGTGGCGGTGGCCCGCGGCGCCGACCGGGCCCGTGATCCACTCACCTTCCATGATGCCGGTGTTTCCGAGCCGCGGCACACCGCGACTTCACTGATGTCGTGTGGATCTCGATCGACCTGACCGGGTGGGCGGCCGGCGGCGCACTGGTCACGTTTCGTCAGCGGGACGTCGGGTAGGCGGCGCGGAGCAAGGGGCACTGTCGCCGACGGGAGGCACGGGCGTGGGATACCGAGCACGCGACGGTGAGCTACCGGTCGATCCGGAGCACGCCGAGGACGAGGCCGGCCAGGCCCGACTGGTCCAGGTCGAGGCGGACACCGAGGTACCCGCGCCGGAGGGCGCCCCCGGTCGACCCGACGTGGTCACCGAGGACGACGGATCCGGGGTCGCCGGCGGGTCGTCGGGCGGCAGCGGTGGTGGTTCCACCATGCCGGGGCACCCGGACGCGACCCGCTGACCTCGTTTGCGATCACCCGAGCGGGGCAGGAGTGCGTCATGACCGATGAGAAGCGTTTCGACCTGGCCGACACCGACGAACCGGACGGCGCGACCGCCATGGAGGCGTCGCTGCGACCACCGGGCGAGTCGATGCACACCACCGACGACACCGGCGACGACTTCGCCGACGAGCCCGCCGAGGACCGGCGGTCCGCCCGTGAGGTCAGCCGCGCCGGGTACGACGTGGACGAGGTGTCCGGCACGGTCGACCCCAACCGCTGACGAGCCGGGCAGGTGGGCCTCCGACGCCGTCGGACGGCCCCCGCGCAGGGCGGCAATGCGGTTGTCATCCGTCCGGCCGTTTCCCCATCGATACCCGCCGTGGCGGCGGGCGCGACCGGCTCAGCGGCCGGCGGGCAGCGCCGCCGCGGCGCGGGCCTCGGTCATCCCGCGGTTCGCGAGCGCGTCGGCGCGCTCGTTCTCCGGGTGGCCGTTGTGCCCCTTGACCCACAGCCAGGTCACCTCGTGACGGGCGCACGCCGCCTCGAGCCGCTGCCACAGGTCGGCGTTCTTGACCGGCTGCTTCGCCGCCGTCCGCCAGCCGTTGCGCTTCCACGAGGTGAGCCAACCGGTGATGCCGTTGCGCACGTAGGTGCTGTCGGTGTGCAGCTCCACGGTCACCGGGCGGGTCAGGCTCTCCAGCGCGCGGATGGCGGCCATCAGCTCCATCCGGTTGTTGGTGGTGGGCGTCGCCTCTCCCCCGCACAGCTCGCGCTCGTGGCCGCCGTAGCGCAGCACCACGCCCCATCCGCCGGGCCCGGGGTTGCCGCTGCACGCGCCGTCGGTCCAGATCTGCACGACCCGTCCGGCCGCCGCGTCCACCATGTCGGCAACCTACCGAATGTCCGCGCGCACCCCGGAGCCGGCACCTCCGTCGGCCGTCGGCGGGGTCCGGTCGCCGACCACCGCCGGTGGGACGGTCCACGTCGCCCCGCGCCGGGTCGGGTCGACCCGGTCCCGCAGCCGTCCGGTGGCGTCGCCCACGGTGGCCGCGAGCATCGGCACCAGCCGGGTCGTGCTCATCAGCGCCACCTCCTCGGCCGGGGTGGTCGTGCCGTCGAGGAAGCGCAGCACCCGGGACGCGGGATTGCGGTCGAAGAGCCGGTCGAAGAACGCCGGGCCGCCGACGCCGCCGCGGTCCAGCGCCCGCAGCGCGACCGCGTCCATCCAGCGGTGCCGCCGGGGGTACGCGGGCGCGGGCACCGGGGGCCGACCGGCGGCCAGCGCGCGGGCCACCTGATCGGCCTGGCGGTGCATCGCGGAGAAGGTGAAGCCGGTGGAGGGCCGGGTGGCACCGCCCGCCGTGCCGAGGCGAATCACCCGGGGCGAGGGCCGAGGGTCGAAGGGCGCGTCGGTCATCGGGATGACGCCGTTCTCCACCTCCCGCACCCGCAGCCGGGACGGGTCCAGCCCCAGCAGGTCGCGATAGCCGGCGAGCGCCGCGTCGTACCCGGCGTCGGTGAGCAGGGACGGGGTGAACTCGGTGTACTCGACCAGGGCGTACCGGTCGCTCACCGGCAGCACGTAGCCGAACGACACGCCCCGGGCCGGCTGCGGCGTGCGGAAGTCCATGAGGATCGCCCGGCTCGGGTCGAACAGCGGGCCGTCCGCCTCCAGCCACCAGCCCCGGAAGTGCTGCAGCCAGTTGGTCCGGCCGGCCCGCCGGGGTGGCCGGGGGCGGGAGTCCAGCACCCAGGAGGCCCGCACCACCGGCCCGCCGTCGGAGGTCCGCACGGTCACCCGGTCGCCGTCGTCGTCGAGCACGTCGGCCGGGGCGCCGACGCGGATCACGCCGAGGCGGCGTTCGGCCTCGGCAGCCCGGTCGTAGACCGGGCCGGAGCGCAGCATCGCGTACCGCAGCGGGGTGAGGTCGAGGACGCGGCGCCGCTCGGGCGTCGCCACCTCGACCCGCTGCCAGCTCGCCGCCAGCACCGGGTCGAGGTCGTTGCCCGGGTGGTCCCAGAACGCCCACGTGCGGTCCTGGCCGCGCCGGTGGACCGGGTCGACCACGGCGATCCGCAGCCCCGGGACGCCGTGCCGGTCGAGGGCCGCCAGGACCAGGGACGCGGCGCCGCCGCCACCGACCAGGGCGAGGTCCACGTCGACCGGAGCGGAGCTGTTCACGCCACCACGCTGTCACACCGGCCGGCTCAGGTGACGGCCGGCTCCTCGGCGCGCTCCGGCGCCGGGTCGGCGTAGGCGCGGGCGACGGTGGCCCGGTCGAACACGGGCCAGGTGGCGGCGGCGACAACGACCGCCACGACGAACCCCACCCAGTACGGCGCGGTGAGCCCGTAGGCGTTCGCGACGACCCCGCCGAGCAGCGCTCCGACGCAGTTCCCGCCGGCGGCGAGGAACAGGGTGGTGCTGCCCACCCTGCCGAGCAGGGCCGGCGGGGTGAGCCGCTGGCGCAGCGAGTTGAACACGATCACCCACAGGGCGGCGTGCACGCCGAAGATGAACAGCGCCGCCCCGATGACGACCGCGCTGGTGGACGCGGCCAGCGCCAGGTGCAGGACGCCCTCGGTCAGCAGGCCGATCCGGATGGTCCAGGTGGCGGTGACGGCGGCGATCATGCGGTCGCCGAGCAGGGAGCCGAGCAGGCCGCCGACGGCCATGCAGGTGAACAGCAGGCCGTACCCGACGGAGCCGAGCCCGAGCCGCTCCTGGGCGAGCAGCACCAGTATCGCCATGGCGGCGGTCAGGGTGACGTTGAGCAGCCCGATCAGGACGGTCATGGTGCGCAGCAGTCGCTGCCCGGCCAGCCAGCGGAACCCCTCGGCGATGTCGGCCCGCACCGACCGACGGGGGCGCGGCCCGGCCGCGTCGGGCGGGGTCGCGCGGTAGGTGCCGGCGACGAGGGCGACGAGGACCGCGCTGAGGGCGTACGTCCCGGCGTTGACCGCGAACGGGGCGCTTCCCGCGAGCACGAACAGGAACCCGCCGAGCGGCCCGGCGAGCATGCCGTGCGTCAGGGTGTGCCCGCCGCCGAGCCAGCCGTTCGCCCGTTCCAGCAGCTCGCGGGGCACCACGGCGGGGAGCACGGCCTGGCTCGCCGCGCGGAAGACCACCTCACCGGCGTTGGCGAGGAACAGCACCGCGTAGAGCAGGACGATGCCGGCTCGCCCGGTCATGATCTCCACGGCGAGGACGGTCAACGCGACCACCCGGACGACGTCGATGACGATCATCAGGCGTCGGCGGTCGACCCGGTCGACGAGGACACCACCCGGGAGGGCGAACAGCAGCCACGGCAGCCAGGCCACCGCGGCGGCGGCCGACACGACCAGCGGGTCGTCGGTGCGGGTGGCCACGAACAGTGGCGCGGCGACGGTGGCCATGCCGCTGCCGAGCGCCGAGAGGGTGCTCGCCGCCCAGAGCCGGCCGAACCGTCCGCCGAGCCGTTCCCCCGTTCTCCGTGTCTCCCCCGTCACGGCAGGTCAACCTACCAGCGGGGCCGGCCGGCGGCTGCCCATTTATCGCTTGGCAGAAGCCGGCCGGTGTGCGAGCGTCGCGCCGTGGAGAAGCACCTGGATGTCAACCGGGCGAACTGGGACGACCGGGCCGCCGCCCACGCGGCGTCGCCCGGGTACGCGGTGGAGCGGTTCGTCGCCGACCCGGCGTACCTCAGCGAGGTGGTCCGGTTCGACCTGCCCCGGCTCGGGGACGTCGCCGGCCTGCGCGGGGTGCACCTGCAGTGCCACATCGGCACGGACACGATCTCCCTGCACCGCCTCGGTGCGCGGATGACCGGTCTGGACTTCTCCCCCGCCTCCCTGGCCCAGGCCCGTCGCCTGGCCGAACGTACGGACTCGGCCGTCGACTTCGTACAGTCCGACGTGTACGACGCGCCGGCCGCGCTGGGCCGAGCGGAGTTCGACCTGGTCTACACGGGTGTCGGGGCGCTGTGCTGGCTGCCGGACATCCGTCGCTGGGCACAGGTGGTGGCCGCCCTGCTGCGGCCGGGCGGCCGGCTGTTCCTGCGCGAGGGGCACCCGATGCTGTGGGCGTTGGACGACGCCAACGCAGACGGTGTGCTCGCGGTCGAGCACCCCTACTTCGAGCGACCCGAGCCGACCGAGTGGGACGAGCCGGGCACCTACGTCGAGACCGACGCGACCTTCACCCACAACCGCACGTACGAGTGGAACCACGGGCTGGGCGAGGTGGTCACCGCCCTGCTCGACGTGGGCTTCACGCTGACCATGCTGGTCGAGCACGACAGCGCGCCGTGGGACGCCCTGCCCGGCCGGACCATCGCGGACGAGCACGGGGAGCACAGGTTGCGGGAGCGACCGTGGCGGCTGCCTCAGACGTACACCCTCCAGGCGGTACGCACCGCCTGACACCGCCGCGCGTCAGGTCGCCGGCCGGTCGTCGGCGCGGAGGCGGTAGATCACGTGCCGGCGCAGCCGCTCGTCGGCGACCCTCGGGTGGTCGAAGTCCTCCGCCGGGTCGGTGGTCATGCCGAGCCGGTGCGCCAATGCGCGCGAGCGCAGATTCGGCACGGCGACGACGGCGAGGATCTCCGGAAGGCCGACGGAGTCGAACCCGTACGCCAGGGCGGCGCGAGCCGCCTCGGCGGCATACCCGTGGCCCCACGCGGAGCGGGCGAGTCGCCAGCCGACCTCGACGCCGCTGAACGGCATTCCCTCGTCCATCCGATCGAGGCCGGTGACGCCGACGAACTCGCCGGTGTCGCGGACCTCGACCGCCCAGAAGCCGTAGCCGCGCCGGTCGAGGACCTCCTGCCAGCGACGCGCGGCGGTGGTGGACCGCTCCGGGGCGAGCGGCGGGCCGAGGAACCTCAGCACCTCGGGGTCGGCGTTCAGGTCGGCCCAGGGGGCGAGGTCGGGCTCCCGCCAGTGCCGCAGCACCAGCCGCTCGGTGTGGATCTCGGTCACCGCACGACCCTAACCACTGTGGAGGGCTCGGTGGGACCCGGTCAGTCGCGCGGTATCGCCTCGATGGTCGACATGTGCCGCTCGCCCCACTCCCCGAGCGGGATCAGCGCCTCGTTGAGCGACTGACCGAAGGCGGTGAGCGAGTACTCCACCTTGGGCGGTACCTGCCGGTAGACCTCCCGGTGGACCAGACCGTACGTTTCCATCTCGCGTAGCTGCTGGATGAGCATCTTCTCGCTGACCCCGTCGATCGCCCGCCGCAGCTCGGCGAACCGCCGTGGGCCGTCGTGCAGCTCCCACAGGATGAGGGCCTTCCACTTGCCACCCACCACGTCGACGGCGGCGTCGAGCCCGCAGGAGTAGGTCCGCTTCTTCATCTCGACCGCCTTTGCACTCACCAAAAGGTCAGTACCTGAGGAAAATGTCGGTACTTGCCCGTTCGAAACGTACCGGCTCAGGATGAAGCTGTTCCGGCGGTGGCGCAACGGCCGTCCGAACCGCTCTCGACCAGCGTCCTGAAGGAGCAGTTTCATGTCCGACGACCGCCGTACACCCGTGTCGGTCCTCGGCCTCGGGCCGATGGGCCGGGCGCTCGCGCGTGCCCTCCTGGCCGCGGGCCATCCCGTCACCGTCTGGAACCGCACACCGGCCCGGGCCGACCCGCTCGTGGCCGAGGGCGCACGCCGCGGGGCCACCGTGGCCGAGACGGTACGGGCCAGCCCGCTGGCGATCGTCTGTGTCATCGACTACGCCGCGGCCCGACAGACGGTGGAACCGGCCGTCGAAGCCCTGCGCGGCCGCGCCCTCGTCAACCTGACGGCCGACACCCCGCAGCGGGCTCGCGCGATGGCGCGGTGGACCACGGACCACGGGATCGACTACCTCGACGGGGCGATCATGACGCCCGCGCCCACCATCGGCGGTCGGGACGCGCTGGTGCTCTACAGCGGACCGGAGCCCGTCTGGCAGGCTCAGCGCCGCACCCTCGCCACCCTCGGCGGCACCGCCACCTGGCTCGGTCCGGATCCGGGACGGGCCGCCGCCCACGACGTGGCCCTGCTCGACGTCTTCTGGACGGCGATGAGCGGGGTAGCCCATGCCTTCGCCCTCGCCCAAGCCATGGGGGTCGCTCCCGCGGACCTGGCCCCGTACGCGCGGGGGGTCGTCGGCCTCGTGCCCGACCTCGTCGACGACGTCGCCCGCCGGATCACCGCCGACGACCATGTCGCCGACGTGTCCACGGTGCGGTCCGCCGTCGCCGGCATGTCCCACGTCATCGAGACGACCGAGACACTCGGGCTCGACGCCGCCCTGCTGCGCGCCGCACACGCGAGGGCGCTGCGGGTCGTCCGGGCCGGGCACGGCGACGACGACTTCTCCCGCCTGACGCAGGCGTACGCGGCCGACGACTGACCCGGCCCTCAGCCTCGCGGCGGCGACCCAGCGGTCCCACCCGCACGCTGTCGCCCCTCCCGTGACCGACGAAGGCCGCCAGACGGCGCGTTGCGCGCGGACCTCGCGTCCCACGCGGCCGGCACCTGCGGCGCATCCGGTGCCGGTGGGTGGACACGTGACGGCAAAGAAGAATTCTCATTTTCACCGGATCGAGGGGCCAACCCTCCTAGGGTTGGTCACACCGGTGCTAGTCACGGAGTTGGCCACCCGAACGACGTCCCACGCAGTCAGCGGACGAAATGTGAGGGAAGACGCGTATGAAGGCACAGACAGTTCTCGCTACAGCGGTGCTCGGCGTGGGCCTCGGCACGCTGCTGCTCCCCGGTGCCGCGCTGGCCGACACCACGGTGTCACCGGCCACCACACCGGTCGGCGGCACGGTCGTGCTGACCGCCACCACGTGCGACCCGCAGTCCGGCGACGCGATCTTCCGCGTGACCGGACCGAACCGGGACCAGAACGTCCGCTCGACCACCGCCGCGGCGGGCGGTGGGCTGAGCGCCGAACTCTTCACCGCCGGATTCACCCTCGGCACGTACACAGTGACCGCCACGTGCGGCGACGGCAGCCCGGCGGGCAGCGCTACGTTCACCGTCACGCCGATCGGCGGGGCCCAGGCCGGCAGTGGCACCACCACCGACCCGACCGGGTCGGTCGCCGCCGGGGCCGCACTGCTCGGCTCCGCCACCGCGGGCGCCCTCATCCTGGCCCGCCGCCGACGGCACGCCGCCACGGCGGCCACCGCCTGACGCCACGAACCGCACGTCTCCATCCCTGAGACGGGTGCCCGCACCGGTGCAGACCGGGGCGGGCACCCGGGCGACCGCGTACGAGAGGTGGGCCGGTGCTCCGCAGCAGGATCGGATGGGTGCTCGTCTCGGTGCTCGGCGCCACCGGACTCGGGTTGGTCACCACCGGGCTGGCGGCCGGTCCACCCTCTCCGCCCCAACCACCCGCCGACGGGATACCGGCCGCCCCGCGGCCCGTCCCGGCGGTGCCGCCACTGCCCCGCGCCGATCCGGTGGGCGTGTCCATCCCCGCGATCGGCGTGGACGCGCCGCTGGTCGCGGTGGGCGCCGACGCGCAGGGCGCGCTGGAGGTGCCGCCGCTGGACCGCCCCACCGTCGCCGGGTGGTACCGGCACGGCGTCACCCCCGGTGAGACCGGCAACGCGGTCCTCGTCGGGCACGTCGACTCGGCCGCCGGACCGGCTGTCTTCTTCGACCTGGGCCGTCTGCGCCCCGGCGACACGGTGCGCGTCACCCGGGTCGACGGCCGCGTCGCCCGGTTCGCCGTCGACGCCGTCGGCTCCTACCCGAAGGACCGTTTCCCGACCGACGAGGTCTACGGCACCGGCGCCGTGGCGGGCCTGCGCCTCATCACCTGCGGCGGTCGGTTCGACCGGTTCAGCGGCAACTACGTCGACAACGTCGTGGTGTTCGCCACGCGGGTCCCCTGACGCGCCACGCGCGCCACCTGCGTACGGTGTCGGACGCGGGATGGTCGGCGCGGTGGAGGTGCACGGGTGGATCAGCGGGTGCGGGAACGGTTGCGGCTGCCGGCGATGGTGACCCGGTTGCTGGGCATGACGGTTCCGGAGCAGGCGGCCCGGGAGCCTCGACGGCCCAATCCCGACGCGGTGGTCGACTGCGCGGTCTACGTGGACGGTCGGCGCGAGCCGGGCCGACCGCACTACGCCGACGCCTACGCCCGGAGCCGGCGGGGTCGCAACGCCTTCGTCTGGCTCGGCCTGCACGATCCCGGCGCTGCCGTGATGGCCGCGGTCGGCCGGACCTTCGGCCTCGACGAACTCACCGTGGAGCACGCTCTCACCGACGGGCACCGCCCGACGATGCGGCGCGACGGCAACGTGACCCTGCTGGTGCTGCGCACGGCCGGGTACGTCGAGCACGCCGAACTGACCGACACCTCCGAGGTCGTCGACACCGGTGACGTGCTGGTGCTGCTCGGCGACCGGTTCGTCATCACCGTCCGGCACGGTGCCGCCGGGGCCCTCGCGGCGGTCCGGGACGAGATCCAGGGCCACCCGTCGGTGCTGGCCGAGGGGCCGTGGGCGGTCGCGTACGCGGTCTGCTCCCGCATGGTCGACCTCTACCTGGAGGTCGCCGGCCACGTCGAGCGGGACCTGGAACGGGCCGAGGAGTCGGTGTTCGCGCGGGACCGCTCGGCCGACATCCAACTCCTGTACCAGCTCAAACGGGAGGTCGTGGAGTTCAAGCGGGCGGTGCTGCCGTTGCAGGCGCCGCTGCGCACGGTGCTCGACGGCCGGGAGGACGGCCCACCGCCCGGCCTGCGCCGCCGGTTCGGCGACGTCGACGCCCGGCTGGCTCGCGCCGTGGACCGGGTCGCCGCCTACGACGATCTGCTCACCTCCATCCTCCAGTCGCGGCTGGCGCAGCTCGCCGTCGACCAGAACAACGACATGCGCAAGATCGCCGCGTGGGCGGCCATCGCCGCCACCCAGACCGCCATCGCCGGTGTGTACGGCATGAACTTCACCCACATGCCCGAGCTGGGTTGGCGGTACGGCTACTGGGGCGCCCTCGGCCTGATGGCCCTGGCCGCCCTCACCCTGCACCGCCTGTTCCGCCGCTCCGGCTGGCTCTGACCCCTCCTCCGCGCCCCCGTCCCCTCCCCCCCGCCGCACCCACACCCCGCCCGCGCACCTCGCCCCGCCGCGATCTTGCACCTTGTGTCGCCGATATGCCTGCTTGACGTCGTTATGTCGCGACAGAAACTGCAAGATCGCGGGCGGGGCTAGGGCGGGGGCGGAGCGGGCGGGGCCGAGGCGGGGGCAGGGTGGGTATTGCTGATTGTCTCTGTGCCTGGGGCGTCAAGGGGGCACCTCGGGGTACGAGGGCCGTCGAGGGTCGCACCGGACCCGAGGCGAGGAGGGACGCATGGCCGCCAAGGAGCCCGCCGAGATCGCCCAGGCCGCCGTGGCGACCGGCGTGAAGAAGGCCCAGCTGCGCTGGGACAAGACACTGGTCGGCTCGTTCCTGGCCGGCGCGTACATCGCCTTCGGGGCGCTGGTCGCCATCGTCGTGTCGGCCGGCCTGGACCCGGCGACGTGGGGCACCCTGCCGACGCTGTTCACCGGCGCGGCGTTCACCCTGGGGCTGGTGCTGGTCGTCATCGCCGGTTCGCACCTGGTCACCGGCAACATGCTGCTGGTGCCGATCGGGGCGATGAACGGCCGCCTGTCGATCGGCGACGTCGCCCGCAACCTCACCCTCACGCTGCTGGGCAACCTGCTGGGCGCGATGTTCGTGGCGTACTTCCTGGCCGTCTCCACGGGAGTGATCGGGGACACCGGCAGCGACGCCGGCGCGCCGGCCGGGATGGCGTACGAGCGGCTGGCCGGGATCGCCGAGAGCAAGGCGCTGCACGAGAGCGAGTGGCAGATCTTCCTGCGCGGGGTGGGGTGCAACTGGCTGGTCTGCCTCGGGGTGTGGCTGGCGCTCGCGGCCGACAACGTCTCCGGGAAGGTCCTCGGCATCTTCTTCCCGATCATGGCGTTCGTGGCGATGGGCTTCGACCACGTGGTGGCGAACATGTTCTTCCTGCCCGCCGCGATCTGGGCGGGCGTGCCCGGCATCGGCTGGCCCGACGTGCTGAACAACTGGCTGTTCGCGTTCCTCGGCAACCTGGTCGGCGCGGTGGTCTTCGTGGCGACCTCCTACTGGTACCTGTTCCTCAAGGACGAGGACGTGACCGGGGTCCCCCGGCAGCGGGCCCACGAGGAGGCGTGATCCCCGCGCCACTACCCTCGCGGGCATGTGGCAGCGATACGTGGCGATCGGTGACAGCACCAGCGAAGGGCTCGACGACCCGGACGGCGCCGGCGGGTATCGGGGCTGGGCGGACCGGTTCGCGTACGCGGTGGCGCGGTCGCAGGACGGCGGGCTGGAGTACGCGAACCTCGCCATCCGGGGTCGTACCACCGCCCGCATCCGCGCCGAGCAGCTGCAACCGGCGCTGGACCTGGCACCGGACCTGGCGACCGTGGTCGCCGGGATGAACGACGTGCTGCGCCCCTCCTTCGACGCGGCACGCATCGCCGAGGACGTCGGGGCGATGCAGGAGGCCCTGGTCGCGCAGGGTGCCACCGTCCTGACGTTCACGCTGCCCGACCCGGTGCCGGTGATGCCGCTGGCCCGCCCGCTGCGCGGCCGGATCGTGACGCTCAACGCGGCGCTGCGCGCGGTCACCGCGCAGACCGGCGCCACCCTGCTGGACTTCGCGGCGCACCCCGTCGCCTCCGACCCTCGCCTGTGGAGCGACGACCGGCTGCACGCCAACAGCGCCGGACACGAGCGGATCGCCGCCGCCCTCGCGTACACCGTCGGTCTTCCGGGCACCGACGACGCGTGGACCCGGCCGCTGGACACGCCGCCGCGCCGGCGCGGGCACGAGGTTCTCCGCGCCGAGGTGGGGTGGGCCCGGCGGCACCTGCTGCCGTGGGCGGCCCGGCACGCCCGCGGCCGGTCGTCCGGCGACGACCGCGCCTGCAAGCGCCCCGTCCCGCTCCCGGTCGACCTCGCCGGCCACGGCGTTTGACCGCCGGGGCCCGGGGAAGCCACTGCCCCCAGGGCCGATTCGCGAAGGAGCGACGATGGCGGACGCAGGGCGGGCCAGGAAGGCCACCGGGGCGCGCAAGGCCCCGATGAAGCGGACGGCGGCGGCCAAGAAGGTGGCGACGGCGACGAAGCGGGCCGCCGGGGCGACCGCGGCCAAGAGCCCGGGCGAGAAGCCCACGGAGACGACGGCCCGGGTCGCCCGGAAGAAGGCCACGTCCGCCACGGCGGCGCCGACCCGCGCCCGCAAGGCGCCGGCCACCAACCCACCGGCCAAGAAGGCACCCGCGACGAAGGCGGTGGAGAAGAAGGCGCCGGCTCGCCGCGCGACGACCATGGAGTCGTTCGGCAGCCGACGGACACCGCGCACCTCCCGCTGACGCTTCCACGTCCCGACCGCCCTACCGGGGGCCGTTCGGCGTCGCGATCGTCCGGTGCGACAGGATGAGCCGGTGGAGACGCGACCGGGAGCCTGTCCGTGTGGAAGCGGCCTGCCGTACGACGAGTGCTGCGGCCGGCTACACCGGGGCGAGGCGGACGCGCCGACCGCCGAGGCGTTGATGCGCTCCCGCTACAGCGCCTTCGCCGTCGGCGACGCCGCGTACCTGCTGCGCAGCTGGCACTCCTCGACCCGCCCGGCACGGTTGCGCCTGGACCCGGGTGACCGGTGGACCGGCCTGGAGGTCGTCGACACCGCACGCGGCGGCCTGTTCGACGCCACCGGCACCGTGGAGTTCCGCGCCCGGTACCGCGAGCGGGGCCGGGCCGCCACGATGACCGAGCGCAGCCGTTTCGTGCGCGAGGACGGGCGCTGGGTCTACCTGGACGCCGAACCGACCTGACCGGCGAGGGCGTGCACGCCGGGGAACCACGGGGTTACGATGGCTCCGGCGCCGTCCTGCGCCTCACCTCCCTCCCGGTGCTCACGCCGCCGGCCTCGCGGAGGCAAAGGGGGCCTGAGCCCTCGGGACGCGGTGCCACATGCCCCACTCCGGCGGGGTCGACGGGAGCGTGAGTCCTGCGACCGTGCCGTGGACAGGGAGCATGTGATGACCAGTCACCGCGCGTTCAAGGCCCGGGTACGGGCCCGGATGACCAAGACCGGCGAGAGCTACACCACCGCCCGCCGGCACCTGTCGGTCCGCACCACCGGCGGCACGTCCGACCGGTCCGGACCGGTGCCGGCCGAGCCGACCGCCGACCAGCCGACCACCGCGGAGCTGCCGCCGGCCGGGACGCGGCCGACCGAGCCGCCGGCGGGCTCGGGCGGCACCGCCGGGCAGCTGGCCCGCACACCGGACCCGCTGCTGCGGGAGCGCACCGGCCGCGGCTGGGACGAGTGGTTCGCCCTCCTCGACGGCTGGGGCGGCACGGAGCACACCCACACCGCGATCGCCGCCTGGCTGGTGACGACGCACGAGGTGCCCGGTTGGTGGGCGCAGACGATCACCGTCGGGTACGAGCAGGCCCGCGGCCTGCGCGCGCCCGGTCAGCGCCGCGGCGGCGGGTTCGAGGCCACCGGCAGCCGTACCGTGGCGGTGCCCGTCGGGCGGCTGTTCGACGCCTTCGCCGACGAGACGCTGCGCCGACGCTGGCTCCCCGACGTCGAGGTGCGGGTGCGTACCGCCACGGCGCCGAGGACGTTCCGGGCCGACTGGGCCGGCGGGCCCACCCGGCTGGTCGTGGGGTTCGCCCCGCTCGGCGACACGAAGTCCCGGGTCGCCGTACAGCACGAGAAGCTCACCGGGCCGGAGCAGGCGGCCGAGCTGAAGGCGTACTGGCGGGACCGGCTCACCGCGCTCAAGCAGCTCCTGGAGGGGGAAGCCTGAGCAACGGCCCGGCGGCGGTCGCGTCGACCGCCGCCGGGCCGTCCGTCACCCCACGTGCCCGGCCGTCTGCCGGGTCGTCCTCCGCGCGACCGTACCGGCACCGGTCAGCAGGAGCAGCGCGACCAGGAGGTACGGCGCGGCCGCCACCGCGAAGGCGATCCCGTTGCCGGCCCCGGTGGCGAGCAGACCGTACGCGGCGTACACGGCGATGACGGTGACGTCGGTGGCCATGCCGGCCAGCGAGGTGACCGTGGCCCGGCTGGCGCCGGTGATCCGGGCCTGCAGACGGGCGTCGGCGAGCACGGTGGCGAGTTGGAGGCCGCAGAACGCCACCCCGATCAGGGCGAAGCCGGCTGGGTGGTCGAGCAGCGCACCGGCGGCCAGGACCGCGGCGGAGAGCGCCAGCAGCAGGGCGTACCCGGGACGACCCCACCGCTCCCCCGCCGGTGCGAGCAGCCCGCCGACGCTGACCCCGACCCAGGTGAGCAGGAGCAGCAGCGGCACGGTCGCCTCGGTGACGCCGGTGTCGCGGGCGAGCAACGGCGTGTACTCGTCCAGGGCGCCCCAGATCCCGCTGACGGCGGCGACCAGCAGCACCGCCGCCCGGACGGCCCGGTCCGTGTGGGCCTCGGCGAGCCCGGCGCGCAGGCTCGCCCACCACCCGAGGTCGTCACCGTCGTCGGTGTCGCCGTCGCCGGCGCCCCGGGCAGGCGTCGTGCCGGGGTGGCGGTGTTCGGGAAAGCGGGTCGCGACGGCGGCGGCGGCCAGACAGGTGAGGACGCTGGCCGCCCCCACCGCGAGGTAGTCGCCGACGGCCAGCACGGGGCTGGCCAGCAGGATCGAGAGCAGCACACCGACGGTGCCGGCGGTCTTCGCCCGGCCGATGGTGCGCGCGTACCGACCGGCGGCACCCAGGCGGTCGAGTTCGTCGAACACCAGCGCCTCCAGGGCGCCGGAGGCCAACGCCCCACCGGCGCCCCAGAGGAGGAAGCCGAGGGCGAACGCCGGGTACGACGGGGCGAGCACCCAGAGGGCGAACCCGGCACCGGTGACCAGTGGCGCCAGGCAGAGCAGCAGCCGCCGCGACAGCGCGTCGGCGAGCGCGCCGGAGGGCACCTCCAGCAGGATGCTGCTGGTCGACCAGATCACGAACAGCGTGGAGATCTGCCACACCGTGAGGCCGGTGTCGCTGAACAGCAGGGCGTACACCGGGTAGAGCAGGACGAGTTCGCTGAGGAACGCGTACCCGTAGAGGGTCGCCGCCAGCCGGTGGACCGGGCGGTCGGGCGGGCGTACGGAGATGAGGGTCATGAGGCCTTCCCGTGGGATCGGAGCGGACGCCGGACGGACGGCGGCCGGGGCGGCCCACGGGAACGGCCCCTAGTTGTGGATCAACATCGCCAGGTCATGCCCGCGATCGTAGACGGCGGTCGACGTCCGGGCCACGGGTTTCGCTCCGGACACACGACGGGGTGGGACCCCTGCGGGTCCCACCCCGGTACGCGGTGACCGACCGGTCAGCGGCGGTACTTCTCCCCGTCCGGCGACGGGATGACCATCGTCGCCTCGGCGTCCTCGGCGGTCGGCTGCGCCGGGATGGTCCCGGCGCGTGAGGTGACCTGGGTGGTGTCGGCGTCGTACGCCCGCACCGCTGGAGTGGCGTCGGTGCCGCCCGGCACCGGCTGGGTGACGTCGGCGTCGCCGGTGGCCGGGACGACCTGCGTGGTGTCGGCGTCGGTGGTCGAGCCGGCGAGGTGGGCGGCGGTGTCCCGGCGACCGGCCTGGTAGGCGCGGGCGTGGGTGGCGATGAGCTGCGACTCCTGCTCGGCGCGGGCCAGCCAGGACTCCCAGCGGCTCTGCATCGGACGGACCAGGCCGCCGCCGACCCCGACGACGAGGATGCCGCCGATCGTGGCCAGCACGGCGATCAGCACCGGGGTGGTGACGGCGGTGGCGACGCCGATCTGGTTCAGCGCGGCGATCACGCCCAGGCCGAGGATGAAGACGTACGCGATGGTGGCGAGGATCCGGCCGTAGGAGAGGCCACCCAGCGCACCGCTGACGATGTCGCGCACCGCGTTGGCGATCGCGGCGGCGACCACGACGATGACGATCGCGACGAAGGCGCGCGGCAGCCAGGCGATGACGCCGGCGATCAGGTCGGAGATGGGGTTCGGGCCCCAGATGCCGAAGGCGAGCTGGAGGGTGACCAGCAGGACCGCGTAGTACGCGAGCTTGGCGACGATGTCGCTGGCGTCGTAGCGGGAACGGGCCAGCGCCCGACGGATCCCGCCGCGCTCCACGGCCCGGTCGAAGCCGATCCGCTCCAGCACCTTGTCCACGACCTTGAGCACGGCCTTGGCGATGAGCCAGCCGACCACCAGGATCAGCACGAAGGCGACGGCCTTCGGCAGGAAGAGCATCACCGCGCGGAGGGCGTCGCCCACCGCGTCACCGAATCTGTCCGACATCTCTATGCCTCCACCACGCGTGTCCGCTTCCGTCGGGTCGGCACCTACCCGGACGGGCCACGCGGGAAACAACCGAGCGTGGTGGGGGCGGGTCAGCGCCGGCAGTCGTACACGACCGGGGCCTGCGCCTGGAGCGGCGACGGGGAGACGATGTTGACCGTGGCGGTCTCCGTTGTGGAGCCGACACCGGTGAACGCCCAGCGCAGCGTCAGCGTCGCCGTCCGCTGGCCGCGGCCGACCCGCTCGGTGAGCAGGGTGCCGGGCGTGCTGCCGGAGCGCAGCCACTGGTAGCGGATCTCTCCCGCCCGCCCGTTGGTGGTCACCGTCGCCACCACGTCCACGGTCGCGTCGCACCCCGCCGGTGCCGGCGCCGCCACGGTCACCCCGCCGACGTCCAGGGGGCGCAGCCGCTGCCAGAGGTAGAGCCCGACGACGACCACCAGGGCGACCGTGAGCAGGCCGGACAGCACCGACGTCGCGGTCCGCCACAGCGGTCGGCGGCGGGCGGGCGGCGCCGGGGTCGGCCACGCGGGCGCCGCCGGCGGGGTGGTCGGCACGCCGGGCCCGAACCGCACCTCACCGCCCACGTTCCCGACCGCAGCCGATCCGGTACGCCCCGGCGCGATCGGCGCGGCCCCGGTGGTCCGGCCCGGATGGGCGGCGGTCGACTCCGCCGAGGTGGGGTACCGGGTCGGGTGCGTGCCGGTGCGGTAGGTCGCGCCGTCGGTCCGGTGGCGTGTCGTCGGTGCCTCCGTCCGCAGGCGCGCCGTCGGCTCGTCGGTGCCGGTGTCGACCGGCGGGACACCGCGACGCAGGTCCACGGTCTCGTCGCCGACGTGGACGGTCGCCGCGTCGGCCGCGAAGCGGGTGGTCGCCTGCTCGCCCGCCAGGTGGACGGTGGCCTCCTCCACCGGCGGGTGGACGGTCGGACCGCCCGCCGGTAGGTGGACGGTCGACTCACCGGCTGGCAGGTGGACCGTGACCTCGTCCGGTGGCGGGGCCGGACGGTGCGGACCCAGCCGCATCGTGGCGCCGTCGGCGGGGACGCGATCGGTGGGGACGCGGTCGGTGGGCAGCGCCTCGGTGGGGTCGTTCGGCTGGCTCATGGCGGCCCGCTCTCCGTCCTCGTGGTCGACGTGGTCGCCCCGGTCAGCCCGGGGTGCAGAAGGAGTAGAGGCTCACGTACGCCGGCGCGCTCGCCGCCGAGGTGTTGCCCGCCGCGTCGACGGCGACCACCCGGACCTCGATCCGGGCGGTGTTGCCCGGTCGGGGAAGGTCGCCGAGGACGCCGGTGAAGACCGAGCGCCCGGCGGACGTCATCGCCACCGTCGCCGTACGGCCCTCCAGCGTGTACCGGAAGCTGACCCGCAGCTTGCCGGCCGTGGTGCGGTCGTCGGTGACGGACGCGGTGACCGTGCTGGCCGTCGGGCCGTACGGGCAGCCGGCCGGGTCGAGCGTGCCGGGACTCGCGGCGACCTTTCCGACTATCGGCGCGACCCGGTCCGGCGGAGGCGGCGGACTGGTGGTGGGTGTCACGCGGGGCGGCGCGGTCGTCGGTGGGGCCGTCGTGGTCGGTACGTCCGGCGGGGCGGACGTGGTCGGCGCGGGATCACCGGTCGGTGTGGCGGGAGCGGTCGGCACGGCCGACGCCGACGCCGACGCCGTGACCGTCGGGGTGGCGGTCGGTGTCGCCGGGTCGGTCGCGGTGGCCGACGGCGGGCCGACGGTGGTGGCGGCGGCGGGCTCGGGACCGCCCCCGGCGGTGGTCAGTGGCTCGTCGCGGGAGGCGTAGCTCAGGCCGGCGCCGCCGAGCACCAGCGCGACCACCACGGCACCGGCGAGCACCGCCGTCCGCGCCCGGCCGGTACGCAGGCGGCTCCACCGGCCGGAGCCCTCCCCCAGCGTGGTGCTGGCAACGCTGGTGGCGCCGCCGGTGCCGTCGGGGAACGGGAACAGCGCGGCGAGCAGGGCCGCCCGTCGGGCCAGGCCGCCCAGCCCCCGCTCCTCCCACTCCGGTCCGTACGCGTCGGCCGCGACCTGCTCCAGCACCGCCAGGAACACCTGGGCGGGTTGCGGTCGCTCGTCGGGCCGTTTGGCCATGCCGAGCCGCAACAGGTCGTGCAGCGGCTCGGGCGCCGCTTCGGTGGGGATCGGCGCCTCGGCGTGCTGGCGGCGCAGCGTGAACAGGTCCCGGCCGTCGTAGGGTGGGCGGCCGGTCACACACTCGTAGAAGGTCGCGGTGGCGGCGTAAATGTCGCAGGCCGGGCTGGCCGGGGCTCCGGTCCACTGCTCGGGGGCCATGTAGCGGGGCGTGCCGGTGACGCTGACGCCGGAGCTCTCGCCCACCGGCATGGCGATGCCGAAGTCCGCGAGTTTGCTGGCGCCCCCGGAGGTGACCAGCACGTTCTCCGGCTTGTAGTCGCGGTGCACGACGCCACGCTCGTGGGCCGCGCCCAGCCCGGCCAGCGAACCCTTGAGTACGCACAGCGCCGACTCCGGTGTGGTGGCACCGTGCGCGCGCAGCATCTGCCGCAGTGAGACGCCGTTGACCAGTTCCATCACGATCGCCGCGCCGGCGGGCGACTCGACGTACTCGTAGAGCCGGGACACGTGGGGGTCGTCGATGTCGGCGAGCAGCCGCGCCTCGGTCCGGAACGCCTCGCGGAAGGAGGGGTCGTCGCCGATGTCGGCGGTCAGGTACTTGATGGCCACCGGCGTGCCGGTGACCTCGTGGACGGCGAGGTCCACCCGGCCGGACGCGCCGGCGCCGAGCTGGCGGACCGTGCGATAGCCCGAGAGCCGCCAACCGGTCACGTGGTCACCCCCTCCGTCCGGGGTGGACGGACCACCCCGGTGGTCATTCTGGTCGCGCCGCCACGGCCGGCCATCGGCGCAACGGGTGCTTCCGGCCCCCCGGTCGTCGCCAACGGGGCGGGCGTCGTGGCGGCATGGTCGATCACGGGCACACGGCCACTGGTAGCACCCCGGGGCAAGCCCTCCGTCGTACCCTGCGCCGGCACCGGCCGGCTGGTCTAAGGTGCAGGCCGTGAGTAGTGGCACCACTTCACCGGACGCGAGCGGCGGGCGCCTGACGACCCGCCGCTGGCTCAGTGTCATGTTGCTGACGATGACGGCTCTGGTGCTGGCCGGCGGGGGCTTCGGCGCGGTCGCGCTGCGCCACACCGCCGCCGTGTCGGACCGGCTCGCCGACCGGATCGCTCCGGCCCGGACCGGCGTCGGGCGGCTGGAGGTGCACCTGCTCCACCAGGTGGCGGCGGTACGGGGGTACGCCGTCACCGGCGACGAGGGCCTCCTCGACCCGTACCGGGAGGGCGTCGACGCCGAGCGGGAGACGGTGGCCCACCTGCGGAGGCTGCTGGCGGACGAGCCGGACGCGCTGGGCGACCTGGACCGGGTCGAGACCCGCGTCGCGGCCTGGCGGTCCGACTTCGCCGAGCGGCTCGTCGCCGCGCGACGGGGCGGCTCCACACCGCAGCAGCTGACTCCGGAGGTGGTCCGGGCGACGGCGGCCTCCGAGGAGGCTCGTGCGGAGCTGGACGGGCTGGCCGCACGGCTGGACGGCCTCCGCGCGGCCGGCCGGGACGACCTGGACCGGGCGCGCGGGCTCCGCGACCTCACCTTCGTGGCGATCCTCGCCGCGCTGCTGGCGACGAGCATCGTCGCCGCGGTGCTGGTCCGCACCGCCGTGCTGCGGCCCCTGGAGCGGCTGGGCGCCTCGGTGCGCCAGGTGGCCGGCGGCGACTTCCGGCACCGGCTGCGTCCGGAGGGGCCGGCGGACATCGCCCGACTCACCGCCGACGTGGAGTCGATGCGGCAGGTGGTGGTCGACGCGCTGGAGCGCAGCCAGCACGACCGGGACGCCCTGGAGCAGCAGGCGGCGGAGCTGCGCCGCTCCAACGAGGACCTGGAGCAGTTCGCGTACGTGGCCTCGCACGACCTCCAGGAGCCGCTGCGCAAGGTGGCGTCGTTCTGCCAGATGCTCCAGCGCCGGTACGACGACCAGCTCGACGACCGGGCCCGGCAGTACATCGGGTTCGCCGTCGACGGCGCGAGCCGGATGCAGGAGCTGATCAACGACCTGCTGACCTTCTCCCGGATCGGGCGGGTCTACGCCGAGCTGCGCGAGGTCGAGCTGGCTGCGGCGTTCGCGCAGGCCGAGGCGAACCTGTCCCGCGCGGTCGAGGAGGCGGGGGCGGGCATCACGTGCGACCCGCTGCCGGTCGTGCACGGCGACCCGACGCTGCTCACGATGCTGTGGCAGAACCTGCTCGGCAACGCGGTCAAGTTCCGCCACCCCGACCGGGCCCCGGCGGTCAGCGTGACGGTGGACGACGCCGACGGGTTCTGGTCGTTCGCGGTGGCGGACAACGGCATCGGCATCGACCCCCGGTACGCGGACAAGATCTTCGTCATCTTCCAGCGGCTGCACCCGCGCGGCACGTACCCGGGGACCGGCATCGGGCTGGCGGTCTGCAAGAAGATCGTCGAGTACCACGGCGGCACGCTCAGCCTGGACGAGACGTACACGGGTGGGGCGCGGTTCGTGTTCACCCTGCCGAAGGTGCCCGCGGTGGTCGTACCCGGACAGGCGGGGGAACCGGCGGCGGAGTCGGCGGCGGCGGTCTGAGACCGGCCGGCGCGGCCGCCCGCGCGGACCCCGCCGGGCGTACGGGGTGCCTGGACCACCGGACTACTCCGTGCCGTTCGCCGGCAGGCGCTCCGGCAGCCCGAGCCGCGGGAACCGGTCGCCGTGGAAGGTGACGATCTCGGTGATCGCTCCGCCGGTGACGCGCAGGACGTCGATCGTCAACGGCAGGTACGCGCCCTCCTGTTCCCGCCAGAGGTAGAAGGCGACGGCGGGCTGCCGGTTCACGGAGGTGGGCACCCCGCGCAGACCCTTCAGGCCCTCGAAGCCGTCCTCGACCCAGTTGTCGACGACCGTGTCGCGGCCGACATACAGGCCCGGCGTGGGCGGCATCGAGCAGCGGACGTCCTCCCGCAGCATCGAGGTGAGCGCCGGAATGTCCGTGGCCACGCTGGCGGCGGTGAAGCGGCGCACCAGCTCGCGGGTGCCGGCGTCCTCCTCGCCGCCGGTCCAGTCCTGCCGCTCGGCGGGCAGGTGCTCCCGCATGCCGGCGCGGGCCCGCTGCAGCGCGCTGTTCACCGAGTTGACGGAGTCCCCGAGGAGCTCCGCGACGTCCTTCGCCGGCCAGCCGAGCACGTCCCGCAGGATCAGCACGGCCCGCGGGCGCGGCGCGAGGTGCTGGACCGCGACCAGGTACGCCAGCTCGATCGTCTCCCGCGCGACGGCGACGGTCTCCGGCTCGTCGGCATGGCCCGCGGGCAACTCGTCGAGCAGCCGGTCCGGGTAGGGCTGCAGCCACCGCACCTCGCCGCCGGTCGCGGGCTCCGGGCGGCACTTGGCGAGCAGGTCCAGGCAGGCGTTGGTGGCGATCCGGTACAGCCAGGCCCGGAACGTCGACCGTCCCTCGAAGGTCTCCCGCCGCCGCCAGGCCCGGAGGAACGTCTCCTGCACGGTGTCCTCGGCGTCCTCGAACGACCCGAGCATCCGGTAGCAGTGCACGTGCAGCTCCCGCCGGTGCCGCTCCGCCAGCCCCGAGAACGCCCGCTCGTCCACCTCCCCCAGACCGCTCACGCCCGTGTCCTCCAGCCGTGTGTCCGCACTCATCACGCCATCCTCGCGTCTCGTCGTGTCCCGTCCTAGGTGTGACGGGTGCGGGCGCGAGAACTCATCACCACGGTCGGTGGGCATGGGCGGGCGCGGACGCACGGGCGCGCGAAGTTCCTGAGGACGTGTGCGGAGGCGACGCCGTCCGGGGGCGGTGGTCCGATGGGGGCGGGCGGCAGTCGGCCCCTACCGCTGGAGGCCGTCGCGCTGGTGCCCGTCACCGCTGACCGACGCCGGCGGCTGCGCCGTCTCGCCGGCCGTCTGCACCTGGCCGTCCGGGCCCGGCGCCGCGGCGGCCTCGGTGACGGACTGCGAGAACCGGTCGAAGAAGCGCAGCAGCTCGACCGGGAAGGGCATCACCAGGGTGCTGTTCTTCTCCGCCGCCACGTCCACCACGGTCTGCAGCAGCCGCAGCTGGTACGCGCCCGGAGTGGCCGCCATCGCCCGGGAGGCGTCGGCGAGCCGCCGGGACGCCTGGAACTCGCCGTCGGCCGCGATGACCCGCGCCCGGCGCTCCCGCTCCGCCTCGGCCTGGCGCGACATCGAGCGCTTCATGCCCTCCGGCAGCGCCACGTCCTTGACCTCGACCCGTTCGATGCTCAGGCCCCACGGGCCCTCCGTCGGGGCGTCGATGACGTTCTTGAGGTCCTCGTTGACCTTGTCCCGGTCGCCGAGGAGGGTGTCCAGGTCGACCTTGCCGATCACCGACCGCAGCGCGGTCTGCGAGATCTGGAGGACGGCCGCCGGGTACTCCCGCACGTTGACGAGGGCCTTGACCGGGTCGACCACCCGGTAGTAGACGACCGCGTCGACGGTCAGGGTGACGTTGTCGCGGGTGATGGCGCCCTGCGCCGGCACGGCGATCACCGTGGTCTGCATGCTGACCCGCACCATGCGGTCGACGACCGGAATGATCAGGCGCAGGCCGGGCTCCCGGACGGGCGACACGACGCGGCCGAAACGGAAGACGACGCCGCGCTGGTACTGCTGGACGATCCGGACACCGAGGGCGACCACCAGCGCCAGGAGCGCGACGACGATCACCACGCCGACGATCGTGGCTTCCATGGCACCTCCACATCCCCTCGACGGCGCCCGCCGCCCGGCGGCGGCTACCCGCTGTGCCGGGAAGTAGTCCTGCCGGCCTCCTTCGGAGGTGGCCGCCGATCGGGAACTGGATCTGGCCGCCGGAGGTCCCGCCGTGTTCGGTGGAACGAGGTGGCGAGCCGGCCACGCCGCACCTGTCGGGAGGAACCTCGTGATCGAACGCTTCGCCGACCTGTCCACGCCGACCGTCGCCGACGCCTGCGTACGCCTCGGGGTGCCGCTGCGGGCGGCGCCGGCCGGCGTCCGGGCCGTCGTGGCCGGCCACCGGCTCGCCGGCCGGGTGCTGCCGGTACGACACCACGGCAGCGTGGACGTGTTCCTGGAGGCGTACGCCCACGCGGCGCCGGGTGACGTCCTGGTGGTCGACAACGGCGGGCGGACCGACGAGGCCTGCGTGGGTGACCTGACCGCGCTGGAGGCGGGCACGGCCGGGGTCGCGGGGCTGGTCGTGTGGGGTCTGCACCGGGACACCCCGGAGCTGATCGAGATCGGTCTGCCGGTGTTCAGCTACGGCAGCCTGCCGCTCGGCCCGACGCGCCTGGACGAGCGGGAGCCGGCCACCCTGACCAGCGCCCGGTTCGGGGCGCACCTGGTGACCGCCGACGACCTCGTCGTCGCCGACGACGACGGCGTGCTGTTCCTGCCCGCCGCCCGCGCCGGTGAGGTACTGACCACCGCGGAGGGGATCCGGCGGACCGAACGGGTGCAGGCACACCGGATCCGGTCCGGGGAGACGCTGCGCGCCCAGACCGCCTTCGCCGACTACCTGGAGCGTCGCGCCGCCGATCCCGCGTACACGTTCCGCGCCCACCTGCGCCGGGTCGGCGGCGCGATCGAGGAGTGACGGGGCAGGACCGGACCTGGGTCAGGCTGAACCGGCCGTTCCGGCGGGAGCGAACATGGCCGTCTGTACGTGTTCGATGAGGGTGATGAGGACGCGCTTGCTGGATTCGCGGTCGCGGGCATCACACAGCAGCACGGGTGTGCCTTCGTCGAGGTCCAGGGCTTGCCGTACCTGTTCGACCGTGTATCGGCGGGCGTCGTCGAAGCAGTTGACCGCCACCAGGAAGGGGGTGCCGCGGCTCTCGAAGTAGTCCAGCGAGGGAAAGCAGTCGGCGAGGCGGCGGGTGTCGGCGAGAACGACGGCTCCGAGCGCACCGAGTGCGAGTTCGTCCCAGAGGAAGGCGAAGCGGTTCTGGCCGGGAGTGCCGAACAGGTACAGGGCGAGATCGTCGCTGATGGTGATGCGGCCGAAGTCCATGACGACGGTTGTCGTGGTCTTCTCACCGACGCCAGAGGTGTCATCGATGCCGATGCCGCGTTCGGTAAGGTCTTCCTCGGTGGTCAGTGCGCGGGTCTCGCTCACCGACCCCACGAAGGTCGTCTTGCCGACGCCGAAGCCGCCAGCGATGAGGATCTTGACGGCCGTGGGCGTGCGCCGGTCACGGTCGTCAGAGCGCTCGGAGCCCATTGAGGACATCCTCCAGGGTGCGGTGGTCGTGGGTGATCAGTCGGGGTGCAGGTTCCCATACCTCGACGAGCTCGCGGACGAGGAGGTCTCCCAGGAGCACTCGAACGGTTCCGAGAGGCAGGTCGAGGTAGGCGGAGACCTCGGCGACGGACATGGCCCCGCGGCACAGTGTGAGGATGCTGAGGTGCTCGGGCGCGAGGCCGTGTCGCTGATCGTCAGGTCGCTGGATGGTCCTGATGAGAGAGACGAGATCGAAGCGGCCCGTGACCGGCCGTGCGCGGCCACGGGTGACGGCGTAGGGACGAACGACGGGTCCGGGGTCGTCCTCGACCGGTGCGGGATCGGCGTTGTGCCCTGCGGCCATGCTCGCTTACGCCCCTGCGCCGGTGCCGTCGGAGCGCGCGGGTGCGGCGAGGTGACGTCCGGCCTGTTTCACGAGCTTCGCCATCTCGAAGGCGATGAGACCGAGGTCGGCGTTCTCGGTGGCGAGGACGCTCATCGAGGCGCCGGAGCCGGCAGCGGTCACGAACAGGTACGTCGACTCCATCTCGATGATGGTCTGCTGGACCGGTCCCCCACCGAAGCGGCTGCTGGCACCTCGGGCGAGACTTTGGACGCCGGAGGCGAGCGCGGCGAGGTGCTCGGCGTCATCGCGGCCCATGCTGGTGGAGAAGGCCAGGAGCAGCCCGTCGTTGGACAGCACGATCGCCATGTCGACTTCTCGGACCCGGGCGACCAGGTCGTTGAGCAGCCAGGCCAGATCGGTTCTCACCGCGTTCGTCATGTGCGTGTCTCTTTCGAGGGGTTGGGATCAGTTGCCGGAAGCGGTCAGCGTGCCGTCACCATGGTGATCGTCGTCCGCGCCGGCGGCCCGGCCTCTGCGGGTGCCGTCCTGGTAGGCGGTCATCTTCCGGCGTACCACCTCAGGGTCGCGCTCGGCGGCCGGCGCCGGGTGTGGTGCCTCGGCGGCGACGGCCTGAGCCGCGCGGCGGACCCGCCGCGGCAGGCCGGCGTCGGTGACGCCGCCGGCCGCTGCGGGAGGCCTGCCCGGGGTCCGCTCAGGGGTGACCGGCGCCGGGCGCCGCTGGGTAGGAACGACGGCGGTGGACGGCTGAGCCGGGCCCTGCCCGGTGCGGGTCTGCTGTGCGCCCACGACGGCAAGGGGCTGCGTGTCCACCTGCGAACCGCTCAGGGCTGCGTCGCCGGTAGCCGCGTGCGGATCGGTGATGAGGTCGCTGGGAATGAGGACCACCGCGGTGGTGCCGCCGTACGCCGATTCCCTGAGGTTCACGCGCACGCCGAGCCGCGCGGCGAGGCGCGCCACCACGAACAGCCCGAGTTGGGGGCTGTCGGACAGGCGGAAGCCGCCCGCCGAGCCCAGCCGGGCGTTCGCCGCGGCGAGATCGTCGGGGTCCATGCCGAGACCGCGGTCCTCGACCTCGATGGCGTAGCCGGTCGCCACGAGTTGGCCGGTGACGGTGACGGGTGTGGTCGGCGGGGAGAACGACAGCGCGTTCTCGATGAGTTCAGCGAGCAGGTGGGTGGCGTCGGCGACGGCGCGTCCGACCAGCCCCCCGTCGGCCATGGGAAGGACGGAGACGCGGGTGTAGTCCTCGACCTCGGCGACGGCTCCACGTACGACGTCGAGGATCGGGATGTCGTGTTTCCAGATTCGCGGCGAGATGGCACCGGTGAGAACGATGAGGTTCTCGGCGTTGCGGCGCATCCGGGTGGCCAGGTGGTCCAGGTCGAACAGACGCTCCAGCGTGGCGGCGTCGTCCTCCTTGCGCTGCATCTCGGTCAGCAGGGTGAGCTGCCGGTGCACGAGGCCCTGGGTCCGGCGGGAGATGTTGAGGAACGTCGCACTGACGTCGCGGCGCAACTCGGCCTGCTCCACAGCGGACCGGATGGCGGTGTGCTGCACTTCGTTGAACGCGCCGCCGACCTGACCGAGCTCGTCGCTGCCGTAGTCGAGGTCGGGGGTCTCGGCGTGTACGTCGACGCGTTCGCCTCGGCTGAGCCGCTCGACCACCGTGGGTAGCCTGCTCGTGGCCAGGTCACGTGCGTCACGGCGGAGGCGGTCCATCCGCCGGACGAGTTGCCCGGAGGCCAGCACCGACGCCCAGACCATCAGTGCGCCGAGACCGGTGGCGAACAGCAGGCGCAGCACGACGCCCGCGACCACGGGGATGGCGGCGGCGACCAGGGCGTCGCCCCGAGCGAGGATCAGATCGTTGACGGCGTCACGAGCCGACTGCGAGGTACTCTGCCAGTCCCCGAGGGTCAGACGGGCGGCGCTGGTCGGCCCGGCGGCGATGACCTGGTCCTCGAAGCGTTGCAGACGCCCGAAGGTGTCTCCGGTGGTGAGTTGCCGCAGGGCGACCTGGTCGTCGGCGGGCAGCCTCGGAGCGGTGTCCTGGATGACGAACCGGTAGATGCCCACCAGTCTGGTGAACTCGGCGTGCTCGGCGGCACTGAGCTGCCCGGCGCTGAGCGCGCCCGTCACCAGGGCGTCCTGCCGGGACATCACCTCCCACGCGCGCTTGAGGTCGATCAGGTTCGCGGTGGTGTTGCCGATCTGCTCGTCGTCGAGCTTGCCGAGGGAGCGCCACACCCGGAAGATGCTGTCGATCACGCTGGTGTAGCCCGCCATCGCGGTGGCGCGGTCCACGGTCACGCCGTCGATGGGCTTGCGGGTGTCGCCCAACTGCTCCAGCTGCGCCACGGTGTCCCGGATGAGCCTGTCGGTCTCTTCGCTGCCCGCCAGTCGCGCCTGCCACCGTTGCGACTGCGCGATGAAGGTGGCCACCGCGGCGTCGGTCGCCTCGCGCGTCTCCTCGAGGGCAGCCCGGTCACGTACGGCGCTGCCGAGGTAGACGACACTGGCCCGCCGCTCCTGTTGCAGGGTGGCGATCAGCGGTTCGCTGGGCTCGTAGACCTTGGCGTTGAGTTCGTTGACGCCGAGCATGTTCGCCCCGTCCCGCAGGGTCATCCACGCGGCGAACGCCCACAGCAACACCAGGGCGGTGACCAGGAAGGCGACCTGCCTGCGCAAGGTGATCGTGCGGGAGCTCATCACACCGTCCCCGTGGAGAGAGTTTGCGGGATCGCTCGCTTGGTCGGCCTCACGCTGCTGAGAGTGGCTGCCCGTAAGCGCGCAGAAACGGTAGCAGTGCCCGTTGCGTCCCTCAAGGTCGTCACATCGACGGCTGTCCCACCTGCGACTTGATGGGGCGTGGGCGGCAGGCGAACCGTCGAGGGCGCCGCCGCGGTCCGCTTTCCGGGTGCCGGCCGGGCCGGCATCCGTGGGAACGATCAGGGGCGTGGGGCGAGATGGACCAGGACATCGCCCTTCGGACGCAGCGACACCGATACCGTCGGTCGGATCGGTCGAGCGGTGGCCACCCGAACGGTGAACCGGCTCATGATCGCGGCGGCCGCCAGCGCCGCCTCGATGAAGAAGAAGGCTTGTCCCAGGCAGCGGTGCACGCCGCCGGCGAAGGGGAAGTACGCGTAGGGGTGGCGGCCACGGCGGGCGCCGGGCGCGAAGCGCTCCGGGTCGAAACGGGTCGGGTCCGGCCACAGGTCCGGCAGCCGGTGGGTCAGGTACGGGCTGAGCACCACGGTCGCGCCGGCCGGCAGGGCAACACCGCCGAGGGTGTCCGGGGACCGCAGGGTGCGCGGGATCATCCACGCGGGCGGGAACAGCCGTAGGGACTCCTCCAGCACCATCCGGGTGTAGCGGAGGCTGCCGACGTGCTCCGGGGCGACTGGTCCGTCGCCGAGGACGCCGTCGACTTCGGCGCCGATCCGCGCGGCGATGTCGGGGTGCGCGTCGAGCTGGACGAAGGTCCAGGTGAGAGCGAGGGCGGTGGTTTCGGTCCCGCCAGTGAACAGGCCGACGACGTCGTTGCGGACCTGTTGGATGTCCAACGGCCGCCCGTCCGGGCCGGTGGCGTGGGCGAGCATCGACACGACGCCGGGCTGCGGCTCGGTCCTGCGGGCCTGCGCGATGTGCGGCAGGAGGATCGAATCCACGGTACGGACGGCCCGACCGAAGCGGCGGTCTCCGGGAAGCGGGATGCGGTGTGAGACGAACGGCATGGCCAGGCGCGCCCGCATGGACCCGAACGCGGTGGCGATCTCGTGGCCCACGGTGTCAGCTTCGTGGCTGGGAATCTGCTCGCCGAGGAGCACCCGCCCGAGGACGCGGTGGGTGAGGCGCATCATCTCCCGCGCCAGTTCAACCGTCTGCCCGCCCGCGGTGCGCTCGGCGAGGTCGTCGACAGCACCGTTGACGGCCTCGACCATGCCGGGTACCAACGCGCCGACGGCCTTCGCGGTGAACAGCGGCTCGATGAGGCTGCGGCTGCGTTCCCAACCGGGCCCCTCGGCACCGATCCCGTCGCTGCCCTGCAGCCGCTGCATGGCCTCCCACATCATTCCCTCACGCAGGTACGTCTCCCGGGAGTTACGCCAGACGTGCTGCACCTGCTCGGGGTTGGTGACGAGGTAAGGCTTGAACAGGCCAAGGTGGAGCTGGACCATCTGGTCGCCGTAGGCGTCGCGGATGCCGTCGAGCTCGCCGAGAGGGTCCTTGCCAAGCGCACCGAGGCGGGTGTAGAGGCGGTGACGGGGTACGGAGTGGATGGGGATGTCGGTGCCAGCCGTCATGACAGCGCTCCTCGAGGTCAATCGGTGCGGAGGTGACGTCCACCTAGACCATCCGGTAGGTCACGCCGGTCAGTTCCTGCGAGCGGCTCCACAGCGTTCGCTGCAACTCCTCGTCGCGAGCACGCGGGCCCAGGTCCACGCGCACGGGGCGCCCGGTCAGACCCTGCCAGCCGGCCGGCCCGTACACGTCACCGCCGCGGACCTCCGGGTCGGTGGCGGCTCGCACCGCGGGCAGGGCCGCCGAGGGAATGTCGTGGGTGAGCCAGTTGGTGCACCACTGCGTCTCCGGGCGGGCGAGCAGCCTCATCCACCGGGGTCCATCGCGGGTGATGTCGGTGCGTGCTCCCCCGGGGTGCGCGGCGACGGACATCATCGGGGCGTGCGCGGCGTCCAACTGCCCCTGCATGTGGTACATCGTCAGCAGGTTCGCCAGCTTGCTGTCGCTGTACGCCTGGAAGGCGCGGTAGCGGCGCGTCCGCCAGTGCAGGTCATCGAAGTCGATCGAACCCTTGCGCTGGGACAGGCTGCTCACCCACACCACCCGGGCAGACGGCGCCGCCAGCAGCAGCGGCATCAGGTGGCCGGTCAGCGCGAAGTGTCCAAGGTGGTTGATGCCGATGTGCTGTTCGAAGTCGTCTGCGGTCCGGCGCGGCGGACCGACCAGGGTCATCACGCCGGCGTTGTTGATCAAAACGTCTAGGCGGTCATGGTGGCGTGCGACGGCGTCGGCGGCGGCGCTGACGGACGCGAGTGACGCCAGGTCGACGGTCAGGACGCTCACCGTTCCGGCCGGTGCCGCAGCGGTGATGGCGGCGACTGCTGCTTCGGCTCTGACCTGGTCCCGGCACGCCAGCACGACGGAGGCGCCTCGATGAGCGAGAGCGGTGGCCGTGGCATGGCCGATACCAGTGTTCGCGCCGGTGATCAGTACCGTCTTGCCGCTGAGGTCCGGGATCTGGTCGATACCCCAACTCAGCGTGGTGAGGTCGCTTCGCACCGGAACAGCCTATGGCGTTGGCGCGCTCTGCGGGACACCCCCGATCTCCGGTGGATCAGCCAGAGGCCGACCTACGGGTGACGCCGGCGGCTGGGGTGGTCTTCGTCGGCCATCATGTCTCGGCCGACCATGCGTCCAGTCGGCGAGCTCCTACGAGCGGTCCCACGGCCTACGTCGCGCTTCTCTCGCGGACCGACCGCGCGGACTGGCCGTAGGTTGCACGGAACAGGCGGCTGAAGTGCGCTTTGTCGGGGAATCCCCACCTCGCGGCGATGGCGTAGATCGGTTGAGATCTCAGCAGTGGATTCACCAGGTCCCGCCGGCATCGCTCCAGTCGCCGCCGACGGATCACCTGGGCGACAGAGGCCTCCTCCCCGGCGAACATCCGATGCAGCGTGCGCAGCGAGATGTGGTGCGCACTGGCAACGGCCTGCGGGTCCAGGCCGGGATCGCCCAGGTGACGGTCGATGAAGGCGTCGATCTGGAGCCGAAGCGCATGCTGACGCGTCTCTGTGGGGAGCTTGTCCTCGGCGTCGACCTGCTGAGCGAGCGTGGCAGAGATCAGGTCCAGGGCGATGGTGCTCAGCCGGCCACCGTCTGCCGCGGTGTACTGCTCCGGGTGCAGAGCGATCTGCCGGAGGAACTGCGCCAGCAGGGCGCCCATACCGGTTGACGCGGAGACGTTGCCGGCCAGCAGCCGAGTCACCTTGTCGTGCGGCAGCGGCAGCGCGGTGTGCGGGATGTTGACGGTGATGGTGTTCAGCAGCTCTCCCGGCGAGGCCGCCTCGTGGCGCGCCTCGAAGGGGCGCGAGTTGTCCAGCAGTGTGAACTCGGCGGGTCGGACGAGCGTTCCGCGTCGATCCTGGGTGAGCAGACCCTGGCCCGTCCGCGTCAACGCCAGCTGATACAGCTCCGGATCGGCCTGCCGGATCAGCCTGGGTGTCCGGTTCATCGTCAGCGACGGATACGTGAAGTCAGTGATTCGCAGGGCGTCGAGTTCGATGGAACGCGCGTGTGCGTCGAAGCAGGCCACGTGCGGGCTCGCGATGAGGGCCGGAGCGGTGCTCTCTACCACCTCCAACCACATCGGATACCGGTCGGCCGCCGCAACGTGACGCGTGTCGAAGACGTGATGCGGAAGCATGCAGGTCGCCCCGCGCGCCATGCCCACCCCCCAGCCTTGCTACGTACGCACGTGCAAGTGCGAAATTCTACCCCGGTCGCGCGGGCGGACGGCGCCGCGGTCGAGCCGGCCGCCGCCGTGTGCCGGTGCTCGCCGCCGAACGACGACCGGGTCGGCACGAACACCTCCGACCCGCTTACGTCGCAGGGAGTGTGGCCGCCGACGCCCACTGAGGACTGACCTTGAACTCAGCATCCCCTGATAGGAGGATGGAGTTGTGGATCTTTGTGCGGATACGATCGATGAGACCGGCGGGAGGCGCAGTGAATTGAGACAGCACGCATCTGCTGGTCGTCGCATCGCTGCCATGCCGGGCCCACGTTCGCACACTCCTCGGTCGGGGCCGTGAGTGGCCACGAGTGCCGGTCGGCACCGGCACTCGCGACGCTGCCGCAGCCGGTTCGGCCACCGGATCCGATCGTCCCCGCAGCCTGCAGCCCGACGGAGCCCGAATCGTCCGTCGAACCGCTGCCGCACCAGCGGTGAAGCCCGGACGCGCGCGACGGCGACCAGAACCTTCGTGGCCTGGCCGGACACCCCCGAAACACCCCAGGCCGGTAAACGACTCACGAGGAGATCCGCATGGAGAGCTACTTCACCACGAAACGTCACGAGCGACTACGGGAAGAAGTGCGAGCGTTCGCGGAGGCCGAGGTCCGCCCTCGGATTCCGGAGATGGAGGCGTCTCGCTCGGTACAGCACGAACTGTCGCGGCTGATCGCCCGTCAGGGCTGGATCGGTGTCACGATCAGTCCCGACTACGGGGGGATGGGCCTGGGACACCTCGCAAAGACGATCATCATCGAGGAACTCTCCCGGGTCAGCGGCGCCATGGGCGCCATGGTGCAGGCCAGCCAGCTGGGCGTGGCCAAGATCGTGCATTTCGGCAACGAGAGTCAGAAGAGGCAGTGGCTACCGGCCATCGCCGACGGAACGTGCCTGCCCACCATCGCGGTCACCGAGCCACAGTCCGGCGGTCATGTTCTCGGCATGGAGGCCACCGCCGTACGTGACGGCGACGACTACATCCTGAACGGCCGGAAGGTGTTCGTCGGCAACAGTCACGTCGGCGACCTGCACGGCGTGGTGGTCCGCACCGGCCCGGGTTCTCAGGGCCTGTCGGCCTTCCTGGTCGAGTCGGACCGTTCGGGCTTCTCGCTCGGCCCGCATCGTGCCGCGCTGGGCCTGCACGGGTTCAGTTTCGGCGAACTCGTGTTCGACGACTGTCGCATCCCCGCGACGAACCGGCTCGGCGTCGAAGGGGACGGCCTGGCCGTCGCCTACTCCTCCAGCATCCTGTACGGCCGGCCCAACCTGACTGCCGTCTCCCTGGGCATCCACCAGGCTCTCCTCGAGGAGACCTCGGGCTACGTCGCCGAGCAGCACCGCTACGGCAAGCCGCTGCACGACCTTCTCCCGATCAAACTGAAGGTCGGGCAGATGCAGTCCCGACTGATGACCGCCCGGCTGGCTGCCTATCACGCGGTGCACCTGCTGGATCAGGGTCTGCCGTGTGATGCGGAGCTGATGAACGCCAAGTTCGTCAACGTGGAGTACGCCCTCGACTCTGCGCGTAACGCAATGGAGGTGCACGCCGCCTGCGGGCTCTATCCCGACCGCCCGGTAGAGCGCTATGTCCGCGACGCCTACCACATCTTCGCGCCGGCCGGCACCTCCGACGTCCAACTGCTCCGTCTCGGCGAGGTGGCACTGGGCATGTCGAAGGGACAGTGGTCGGAGCGGCTCGCCGCCTCGTCGCGAGAAGCGGCGGCCACTGCCTGACCTCGACCTACCGCCCGGTGCGCTGGCTGATCCGGGTCGTCAGCTCGGCGGCCAGGGACTTGATCGTCTCCAGTCCCCTCCGCCCCCACGGGCGCGGCTCGGTGTCCACCACACAGATCGTGCCCAGTGCCATGTCCGTGTGGTCGATCAACGGCGCACCCAGGTAGGAGCGGATGCCGATCTCGTCGACCACGGGGTTGCCGGCGAACCGCGGGTAGTCGCACACGTCGTCGAGTACCAGCGCCTTGCGTCGGACCACGACATGCGGGCAGTAGCCGTGGTCCCGAGGCATCACCCGGCCCGGTTGCCCGGCGGCCGCGACCTCAGGGGTGCTGGTTCGCGCGGCCGGAGGGGTGTAGAGCCCGGCGAAGTACTGGCGGTCCTCGCTGATGAAGTTGACCATCGCGTACGGGGCGCCGGTGATCTGTGCGAGTTTCTGGGCGAACTCGTCGAACTCGGGGTCCGGGCTCTCGCCCAGACCGAGATCGCGCAGCCGCCGCATGCGGTGCGGCGCTTCTCGGTCAGCCGGCGTCAGCGACTGGTAGGCCGGGTATTCGTAGTTCATTGCTGGCTCCATATCTGGCAGGTCTGACGCGCCGCGCTGTTACGCCGCATAGGATCGGGAAGTGCCGAGCAGGTGCTGGAGCAGCGCGATCAGCACGGCCGTCGCGGAGCGGCTCTGGCGGGCGTCGCACATGACGATCGGCACATGCGGTTTGAGTTCGAGAGCAGCCCGTACTTCTTCAGGCTCGTAATGGAACGAGCCGTCGAATTCGTTCACCGCGACGAGGAAATTGACGCCACGGGCCTCGAAGTAGTCGACGGCCGCGAAGCAGTCCTGTAGGCGGCGGGTGTCGGCGAGGACGACAGCCCCGATGGCCCCGGTCGACAACTCGTCCCACATGAACCAGAAGCGTTCCTGCCCCGGCGTGCCGAACACGTACAGGACGTGGCGGGCGTCGACGGTGATGCGGCCGAAATCGAGCGCCACCGTGGTGGTGGACTTGTCCTCCACGCCGGTCAGGCTGTCGGTCTCGACCCCGGCGGCGGTCAGGATCTCCTCCGTACGCAACGGCCGGATCTCGCTCACGGCCCCGACGAAGGTGGTCTTACCGACGCCGAATCCGCCCGCGACGAGGATCTTGAGAGCGGTAGGGAACACCGGAGACAGTTCAAAGTCGTCTCTGTAGGCCATCGAGAACCGCCTCCAAAACGGATCGTTCAGTAGGGTCGGCCATGGGGCTGGGGGCTCGCGTGCTCACCGCTCCACAATCCACCAGATCGGAGAGCACGACCTTCGTGATGGCAGCCGGCAGTTTCATGTGTGCGGCGACCTCGGCAACCGTGATGGGACCGCCGCAGAGGCGAAGGGCTCGGGCATGGTCCGGCTCAAGGTGCCCGCGAGGCAGCCGACCGGTGGCCATCACCCAGGACAGCAACTCCATGTGGGTACTGGGTCGGGTCCGTCCGTTGCTGACCGTGTAGGGGCGCACCAGCCGCCCCGCGTCATCGTCGAGAAAGGGTTCGTCCTCGGAAGCCACCATGTCACCGGATCATGTCGCCAGAACCGACGATGGCTCCGCGTGTCGGCGTGGCCAGGAACGGGCGCACACTCTTGACCATCTGCGACATCTCGTACCCGAGCACGCCAACGTCCGCGTCACGGCCCGCGAGCACCGCGAGGACGGCATTGGCGCCCGCCGCCGTGACGAACAGCAGGGTGTCATCGAGCTCGGCCACCACCTGACGGACACCGTTGCTGCCACCGAAACTACCTCCGGCGCTGCGGGCGAGGGAGAACAGCCCGGAGGCGATTGCCGCCAGGTGGTCCGCGCCGTCCGCGTCCAGTCCGTGAGCGGCCTTCGGCAGGCCGTCCGAGGACAGCAGAAGCGCGCTACGGGTGTGGGGAACCCGCTCGGCCAGCCCGGACAACAGCCATACGAGATCCTGCGATTGCCCGACGGGCGGATTGCTCAGCATAATTGGTAACCCTCCTGAACGGTGACGCGTGATCAGCTGGTGCCGCCAAAGCGGGCTTCGGAGCCGTCATTCTCAGCTCCGGCGTTGCCTTGGGTAAAGGCCCGCGTGAACGTCGCCATCAAAGTGGGATCGGGTTCACCCACGCCCTGCTCTGTGACAGAGGCCCGGGGAGTGCCCTGCAGTTGAGGGGCCAGGTGTGTCTGTCGCTGCCGGTGCGGTAGTGGCGGACGGTCGTTGCCGCCCCCGGCGACCGGCGCCGCGGCCGGATCGCTGGCCGGGGCGGCTTGCGCCGATCCCGTCGGACCGTGTCCGTTGGTCTCAGGGACGGAGGGGTGCGCGGTAGCGTTCCATGCCGCCGGCCACGCCGTCTGCTCCGAGAAGGTCTGCTGGTGGGCCGTCGCGACCCGGTCGGTGGGCCGGGACGGGACAGCGGCCGCCGAGTACGTCGGCGGGGCGCTCGACGACGCAGCCACCGCCGGTGACGGCTCGCGGCGAGGCGGTTGGACGATGGGCTGCGGCTGCGTCTCATGCCAGGATTCACGCCTCTGTGGCGGTGCGCCGAGCAGCCCCGGGGGCAGGATGAGCACCGCCTGGATCCCGCCGTAGATATTGGTCTGCAACCGCACCGCGATGCCGTGTCGACGGGCGATCGCGCCGACGACGAACAGCCCGATGCGACCGTCGCGCAGCAATTTGTTGACATCAATCACAGTGGGGTCGACCAGGAGGCGGTTCACCCGCTCCTGATCGGCGACCGGCATACCCAGGCCTCGGTCCTCCACCTCCACGGCGATACCAGAGGTGACGGTCTGGGCACGTAACAGCACCTGTGTGTGCGGAGCGGAGAAGTTGGTGGCGTTCTCGACGAGCTCGGCGACCAGATGGATGACGTCGGCTACGGCGTGGCCGCCCAGAGTGCCCTCGATCGGGGGCACCAGCTTCACCCGCGAGTAGTGCTGGACCTCGGCGATGGCCGACCGCAGAACCTCGGTCAGAGCCACCGGCCTGCTCCACTGCCGCCGCGAGACAGCTCCGCCGAGCACCGCGAGGTTCTCCGCGTGGCGGCGGATGCGGGTGGCGAGGTGGTCCACCTGGAAGAGGCCCTTGAGGAGGTCCGGATCCTCTACCTGGTTCTCGAGGTCGTCGAGCAACTGGATCTCCCGATGCACCAGGGACTGCAGTCGCCGAGCCAGGTTGACGAAGACCTCCACCTGGTGACCGGTGTGGGGAACGGGCGCCGCGGACGCCACGGCCGATGCCTCTACGACGGCGACCTGCGCGACGTGCAGGACCTCGTCCAGTTCGCGTTGCAGGAGCGCGAATCCGTCACGTCCCGTGCCGGGCACGAGCTCCGCAGGGGCCTCGAGACGGTCGCCGCTGCGCAACCGCTCGGTGAGGTGCTGGACCTCGGCTCCGCGCTGAACGACCGAGGAGCGCAGGGCGGCGATCCTCGCGACGACCAGACGGTCGATCGCATTGGCGCGGTGAGCGGCTACGGCGACGACCGCCACGGACATGACCCACGCCGCGACCAGGGACCAGCCCACGGTAGCGGTGACCGTTTCCCCGGACGCGGCGAGCACGTAGACGACCGCGACGGCCCCGAGCAGCGTCACCACGCTCGCGGGGAGCACAGCCAGCCACATCAGGTGAGATTTCACGCCGCTGGCCGGGCGTCCGTCACGAGCAGGCGATTCACCGTGCGGATCGCGTGCCCGATGGGCGGCGCGCGTGTCAGAAGGGGAAAACTCAGGCATCAGCATCCTCGGACCTGGAGGGTGGCCGCTCACAAATGCGGGTCGTCTCCCTCGACGTGCATCCCGCGGGGACGGGTGCGTTCTCGGGTACGGGCAGTGTAGAGCGCCGGCCTCTCCCCGCCGCTAGCGGACAACTACGGTGATCCTATAAGGACTGGCTCTCGGCTCAGTTCGACGGCCGCACGACGGTAGGGCGTCGCGGCGATCGTCTGCGTTACATCGACGTGCGGGGCCTCGCCGGCATGCCGGCCGGGCCCCTGGAGGCTCGGCGAGGTGGCCGCGCCCCGCCTGCGCCGGTTGCTCTCCCGATCCTTCCGGCGCGTACGTGGCGATCGGCGGAGACCTCTAGCGCCACCCGCCCGCTTGGCAATATCCTCCACAGCACGCACGGCCACTGGAGCTGATTTTCACGGTGGCTCCACCCCCATCGCCGGACGCCGAGGAGATACGCCATGCCCGTCGACCGTTCCGAACTGGACCGCCGGACCCTGCTACGGGCCGGCCTCGGCGCCGCCACCGTCGCGGTCGTCGGCACCGAACTCGCCCTTCCGTCCGCCGCCCGGGCCGATGACGGCACCGACCTGGACTGGATCCTGAGCTGCGACGAGTGGGGCGCCCGTCCGCCCAAGGACCCGCTGTCGGTCAGCACGATCCCCACCAACAAGATCATCGTGCACCACATGGCGTTCCCGAACGTCACCGACTACTCCGAGGCGCAGGCGGTCAAGCTGGCCCGCGACTGCCAGAACCTGCACATCGACGGCAACGGCTGGTCCGACACCGGCCAGCACTTCACCATCAGCCGGGGCGGCTACGTCCTGGAGGGACGGCGCGGCAGCCTGGAACGGCTGGCCGCCGGCGACCGGCAGATGGTGTCCGCGCACTGCCCGGGCGAGAACACCCGGTCCATCGGCATCGAGAACGAGGGCACGTACGTCACCGAGACGCCCCCGGACGCGCTCCTGGACTCGCTGGTGAAGCTCTGCGTGACGATCTGCCAGCGGTACGGGCTGCACGCCCACGACATCTTCGGCCACTGGGACTTCCGCACCACCCAGTGCCCCGGTGCCGCCTTCTACCGCCAGTTCCCCGACCTCCGCCGCCGCGTGTTCGCCGCGCTCGGCACCGACCTGGCCGACGTGCCGGCCCGCCGCTGGCCGGACGTGTGGCGGTTCGTCAGCGCCCCGACCGTCCGCGCCGCGCAGTACCTCCTGCTTTACCGGGGCTACGCCGTGCCGACCACCGGCGTGTTCGACGCCGCGACCGTCGCCGCCGTGCAGGACTGGCAGGCGCGCAACGGCATCCCGGTCGACGTCGACGCCACCCTGACCGGGCCCACCTGGGAGACCCTGGCCCCGGTGCTGTACAAGGAGGCCGCCGGCCTGCCGGTGAGCGCCATCCAGTACCTGCTCAACTTCCGCGGCTACACCGACGTCGCGGTCACCGGCGAGTACGACTACGCCACCAAGAAGGCCGTCAAGGAGTTGCAGGTCCTGCACGGGCTCCCGCAGGACGGCTCCCTCACCACCGACACGTGGTGCGTGCTCGTCGGCGGCGTGATCCGCCGGTCCTTCCGCCGCTGACCGAACGGGTACGGCCGCCGCACACCTGGTCGGTGTGCGGCGGCACCGTCCGTACCGCATGGCGTGTATTCCCGCGGTGACGTCCGCACGGTGCGAGGATGACGGCGGCCGTCGACCTCGAGGGGGATGTCATGGCGTCGCAGCTCAACCCATACCTGAACTTCGCCGGCAACGCGCGGGAGGCGATGGAGTTCTACCACCGGGTGTTCGGTGGGGACCTCTCGCTGACCACGTTCCGGGAGTTCGGCACCGAGGATCCGGCGTACGCCGACCAGATCATGCACGGCCTGCTGCGGACCACCGCGGGCCACGTGCTGATGGCCTCGGACCTGCCACCCGGCATGGAGATCCGGCGCGGCAACGCCAACACCATCTCCCTGAGCGGCGACGACGCCGGCGAGCTTCGCGGCTGGTGGGAGCAGCTGTCCACGGGCGGGGCGGTCGGCGTGCCGCTGGAGAAGCAGATGTGGGGCGACGAGTTCGGGCAGTGCGAGGACCGCTTCGGCACGCCGTGGATGGTCAACATCACCACCGCGCCGATGTGAGTCCCGCCGCCCGTTTGACCGGCCCCGCGGGCGGAGAAACAACCCTGGCATGAAGTGGATCGGTCGAGCCGTACCCGTCGCCGCCGCCGCCCTCGCGGGCCTCGCCGCCCGCGACGTCCTCCAGCGCGACCACGCCCTGCTGCGCAACTTCCCGGTGATCGGGCGGGCCCGGTACCTGCTCGAGGCGATCGGGCCGGAGCTGCGGCAGTACATCGTGGCGGGCAACAACGAGGAGCGGCCGTTCACCCGTGACCAGCGGCGCTGGATCTACGCGTCGGCGAAGCAGCAGAACAACTACTTCGGCTTCGGCACGGACAACGACATCGAGTACACCCCGGGCTATCCGATCATCAAGCACCGGACCTTCGGCCGGGCGGTGCCGCCGTCGTCCCCGACGGCGGGTCACGACGTACGCCTGCCGGCGGCGAAGATCCTCGGCGGCGCGCGCGGCCGGGCCAAGGCGTTCCGGCCAGAGTCCGTCGTCAACATCTCCGGGATGAGCTTCGGCTCGCTGTCGGGCAATGCGATCACCGCGCTGAACAAGGGGGCGGCGCTGGCCGGCTGTCTGCAGAACACCGGCGAGGGCGGGCTGTCGCCGTACCACCGCCAGGGCGGTGACCTCGTGTTCCAGTTGGGCACGGCGTACTTCGGCTGCCGGGACTCCCGCGGGCGTTTCGACCTGGCCCGGCTCCGGGACCTGGTCGCCGGTGCTCCGGTACGCGCCCTGGAGGTCAAGCTGAGCCAGGGCGCGAAGCCCAGCCTGGGTGGTCTGCTGCCGGGGGCCAAGGTGTCGGCCGAGATCGCCGCCACCCGGGGCATCCCGGAGGGCAGGGACTGCGTCAGCCCGTCGCGGCACGCGGAGTTCTCCGACTGCGACAGCCTGCTCGACTGGGTGGAACTGCTCGCCGCCGAGACCGGCCTGCCGGTCGGCATCAAGTCCGCCGTCGGCGACCTCGGCTTCTGGGAGGAGCTGACCATGCTGATGCGGGACACCGGCCGGGGCGTGGACTTCGTGACCATCGACGGCGGCGAGGGTGGCACCGGCGCGGCGCCGCTGATCTTCACCGACTCGGTGTCGCTGCCGTTCCAGCAGGGCTTCGCCCGGGTCTACAAGATCTTCGCCGAGCAGGACCTCCACGAGCAGGTGGTCTTCGTCGGTGCCGGCAAGCTGGGCCTGCCGGACAACGCGGTGGTGGCGTTCGCGCTGGGCTGCGACATGGTCAACGTCGGCCGGGAGGCGATGCTCGCGATCGGCTGCATCCAGGCCCAGAAGTGCCACACCGACACCTGCCCGACCGGCGTCGCCACCCAGAACCCCTGGCTGGCCCGGGGCCTGGACCCGACGCTGAAGTCGGTGCGCGCCGCCAACTACGTGAAGACGCTGCGGCGGGACCTGGTCAAGGTCGCCGAGGCGTGCGGCGTGGAACACCCCGGCCTGATCGACACGGACGCCGTCGAGGTCCTCGACGGCCGCACCTCCTCCAGGCCCCTGCACGAGGTGTACGGCTACCGCCCCGAGTGGGGCCTGCCGTCGGCCACCGACCGCAGCGAGATCATCCGCCTGATGACCCCGGAGGCCCCCCGGGGCGACAGCGCCCCACCCTCCCCCACCGCAGTCGGCTGACCCCCGCCCGAGCGGCGTTCGGGCAGGTCGGTGGGCTGCGAGCCACCGGCGTGCGAACATGTGTTCGTGTCGACGGCCGCTTCCATCCTGCATGCCGACCTGGACGCGTTCTACGCGTCGGTCGAGCAGCGGGACGATCCGCGCCTGCGCGGCCGGCCGGTGATCGTGGGCGGCGGCGTGGTGCTGGCGTGCAGCTACGAGGCGAAGGCGCGGGGCGTGCGCAGCGCGATGAGCGGGCACCTGGCCCGCCGGCTGTGTCCGGACGCGGTGGTGGTGCCGCCGCGGATGTCGGCGTACACGGCGGCCAGCCGAGCGGTGTTCGACATCTTCCGGCACACCACGCCGCTGGTCGAGGGGCTCTCCGTCGACGAGGCGTTCCTCGACGTCGGCGGTCTGCGTCGGCTGGTCGGCCCACCGGCCGACGTGGCGGCGCGGCTCCGGCGGGAGGTCCGCGAGCGGGTCGGCCTGCCGATCACCGTCGGCGTGGCCCGCACGAAGTTCCTCGCGAAGGTGGCCAGCGGCGTGGCCAAACCGGACGGCCTGCTCGTCGTCGAGCCGGCCGATGAGCGGGCGTTCCTGCACCCGCTGCCGGTCGAGCGGCTGTGGGGTGTCGGTCCGGTGAGCGCCGCCAGGCTGCGCGAGCGGGGCGTGCGTACGGTCGGCCAGGTCGCACGCCTCGGCGAGGCGACCCTGGTGTCACTGCTCGGCGGCGGGGCGGGCCGGCACCTGCACGCGCTGGCGCACAACCGCGATCCGCGCGCGGTACAGGTGGGCCGCCGCCGCTCGTCGATGGGCGCCCAGCACGCCTTGGGGCGTACGCCGCACTCCCCCGCCGAGCTGGACGCGATCCTGGCAGGGCTGGTCGACCGGGTGACCCGCCGGATGCGGGCGGCCTCCCGCTCGGGCCGGACCGTGGTGCTGCGGCTGCGGTTCGCCGACTACACCCGGGCGACCCGGTCGCACACCGTGACCAAGGCGACGGCGGACACGACGCCGCTGCTGGGTGCCGCGCGGACGCTCCTGCGCGCGGCGCTGCCGGAGATCGACCGGCGCGGCATCACGCTCATCGGGGTGTCGGTGGGCAACCTGGACGACGCGCCGGTCCAGCCGCCGCTGCCCTTCGAGCGGGATCCGGGAGCGGACCTGGACGCGGCCGTGGACGCGGTCCGGGACCGGTTCGGGTCGGCGGCGCTGACCCGGGCGGTGCTGCTCGGCCGCGACCCCGGCGTCGAGATGCCACTCCTGCCGGACTGACGCCGTCCGTCGGAGGGTCCACCGCCCCGTTGCCGAACCGTGATGTTTCATGATCGTCGGGAGCGGGGAACAGGGACCGGCCGTATGCGAGAAGGGAACACCGTGTCCGAGGTCCTCACACACCCGTCCAGCCTGGAGTCCGACCGTCCCGCCGAGGTGACCGATCCACTGCTGTGGAACCTGGCCCTCGCCGTGGCGGACACTCACGAACCGGACGGGAACGGCGGGTGCCGGATCCTTCTCTGCGCCGACCAGCCCTGGCCGTGCGCCGCGTGGAACAGCGCCCAGCGGGCGTTGCAGGCCGCCCGCGCCACCGCACCGGCTGCGAGCCGGCGGCGGCCCACGACTCTCCGGCCGGTCCGGGCGGCCAGCGCGGCGGCCTGAGCCCCCGCAGCGACCTCCGGAAGCCTCCTCGACGACCCTCAGCCCCGCCCGCGGGGCACCGGCGTGCCCGGGCCCGGTGCGGGGCGGTCCGCGGTGATCATCATGTCGGACGGACCTGTTACCGTCTCGCCGCCGTTGCCGCAGTCGGACCGGAGGTTCGCGTGATCCAGTCGCACGTGTCGTCGTTCGCCGGGTTGCCGGTGGTGCCGTTCACACCGGGCATGACCCCGCCGGAGGATCCGTCGGCCGTGGCGTGGCGGCTGGAGGTCGAGGAGTTCGACGCCGACCCCGCGGAGTTCGTCGACCTGGTGCGGGCCATGGTGGACGAGATCCCACCGGCGGCCGTCCGGGCCGTCGTGGTCGGCGAGTGGGGCGCGGCGTACGAGCGGGCGCTGCCGGTCGAGGTACTGGTGGACGCCGTGCGGCGGTGGCCGGGGCTGCGGGCGGTCTTCCTGGCCGACCTGACCAGCGAGCAGTGCGAGATCTCTTGGTTGGCGCACGGGGACGTCACCCCGCTGCTGTCGGCGTGCCCGGGTCTGGAGACGCTGTGGATCCGCGGCGCCCAGGGCCTGTCGCTGGAGCCGCTGCGGCACACCGGCCTGCGCGAGCTGCGCATCGAGTCCGGCGGGCTCCCGGGCCCGGTCGTACGGGCCGTCGGGGCGAGCGACCTGCCGGCGTTGCGGCGGCTGGACCTGTGGCTCGGCCGCTCGGATTACGGCGGTGACGCCACCGTGGAGGACCTGGCACCCGTGCTGGCCGGCGACCACCTGCCGGCCCTGCGGCACCTGGCGCCCTGCAACGCGGAGATCGCCGACGCCGTCGCGTCCGCGGTCGCCACCGCCCCGGTCGTCGGCCGGTTGGAGGTCCTGGACCTGTCGATGGGTGTGCTCACCGACGACGGGGCGGCGGCGTTGCTGGCCGGTCAGCCCCTGACCCACCTGCGCCGGCTGGACCTGCACCACCACTACCTGTCCGACGAGACGCGGGACCGGCTCGTCGCGGCTCTGCCGGGCGTCGAGGTCGACCTGTCGGACCCGCAGTCCCCGGAGGTGTACGACGGCACCACCTACCGCTACACCCAGGTCGGGGAGTGAGGCGGCGATGACGTTCGGATGCCACGCGCGTGCCTTCGCCGGCCGCCCGGTCGTCACCGTCTGGGCCAACACGCCGGTGCCGGAGGTCGACGGACCGGTGTCGTGGCGCATGTCCTACTGGGACTTCGACGACTCGTCCGACTATCGCCTCTCCGCGGGGTTCGCGGCGGCGTTCGACGCGTTCCTGACCCGCATGGGGCCATCGATCGAGTCCCTGGTGATCGGCTCCTGGGGCTACGCGGCGTTCAACCCCGCCCCGATCGCGCAGCTCTGCGCGGCCGCCCCGCGCCTGCCCCGGCTGCGCGCCCTGTTCCTCGGCGACATGACCAGCGAGGAGTGTGAGGTCTCCTGGATGCGGGTCGGTGACGTCAGCCCGCTGCTGACGGCGTACCCGGCCCTGGAGGTGCTGCGGGTGCGCGGCGGCGAGGACTTCTCCTTCTCCCCCGTCCGGCACGACGCGCTGCGCGAGCTGGCGGTGGAGAGCGGTGGCCTGTCCAGGGAGTTCGTCGCGGCGGTGCTCGGGTCCGAGCTGCCCGCGCTGACCGACCTGGAGCTGTGGCTGGGTACTCCGGACTACGGCGGCGACACGACGGTGGCGGACCTGGCGCCGCTGCTGTCCGGGGTGCCGTTCCCCCGTCTGCGCCGGCTCGGGCTGCGCAACGCGCAGATCGCCGACGACGTCGCGGAGGCGCTGGCGTCCGCGCCGGTGGTACGCCGGCTGGAGCGTCTCGACCTGTCGCTGGGCACGCTCGGTGACCAGGGCGTGGCCGCGCTGCTCGCCGGTCAGCCGCTCGGCCACCTGTCCGAGCTGGACCTGCACCACCACTACCTGTCCGACGAGGTGGCCGCCTCGGTGACCGCCGCCCTGCCCGGCGTGCGGGTGGACGTGTCCGAGCCGGAGGAGCCCGACGAGTACGACGACGAGAGCCACCGCTACACGGCGGTGTCGGAGTGACATGCGCCTGACCGTGGTCGGCAATCCCGGCAACCGCCGGGTCGACCTGTTCGCCGCGGCGGTCCGGGCCGCCGGCCTGCCCCCGCCCGACGTGCTGCCCTGGGCCGACGTGCTCACCGGCGCGGCGCCGCCACCGGCCGACGCTCTGGTCCGGGTGGACTCGCCCGGGGAGGACCCGGAGGTGGACCGGCTGCTGCGCCGGTCCGCCGTCCCGGCCCGGCACGGCGAACTGGTCGGCCTCGCCGACGCGTACGCCGGCCTGGTGGACGGCATGGCCCGGGTGGCCGGCGGCGGCGCCACGTTGCTCAATCCCCCGGCGGACGTCGCGGTGCTCTGCGACAAGCGGCGCTGCCACGCGGCGCTGTCGGCGGCCGGCGTGCCGGTGCCGGCCGCGCTCGGCGCGGTCGACGGGTACGCGCGGCTGCGGGAGGCGATGGCGGCGGCCGGGTGGAGCCGGGTGTTCGTCAAGCCCGCGCACGGCTCGTCCGCCGCCGGGGTCATCGCCCTGGCGGTCGGCCCCGGACGGGTGCAGGCGGTCACCACCGTCGAGCGGACGCCCGACGGGCTGTTCAACTCGCTGCGGCTGCGTCGGTACGCCGACGAGGCCGACGTGGCCGCGCTCGTCGACCGGCTCGCGCCGGAGGGTCTGCACGTGGAGCGCTGGCTGCCCAAGGCCGGCCTCGGCGACCGGGTGGTCGACGTGCGGGTGGTGGTGGTCGCCGGGCGGCCCACCCACGCGGTGGTCCGCGCCGCCCGGGGGCCACTGACGAACCTGCACCTGGGCAACGCGCGCGGTGACCTGGCCGCGCTGCGGTCGGCGGCCGGCCCGGCGGCGTGGTCGGCGGCGATGGAGACGTGCGAGCGGGTCGCGGCGTGCTTTCCGGGGTCGTTGCAGGTCGGCGTGGACCTGATGTTCCTCGTCGGGTGGCGGCGCCACGCGGTGGCGGAGGTCAACGCGTTCGGTGACCTGCTGCCCGGTGTACTGGTCGCCGGCCGGGACACGTACGCCGAGCAGGTGCACGCCCTGACCGGCGGTCGCTGGGACGCGTGGCGGGCCGCGACCCGGGAGGTGGTCGCGTGCGGAGCCTGATCGGCACCCACGACGTCCTCCTGGTCACCCTGGACACGCTCCGGTACGACGTGGCCGCCGACCTGGCCGCCACGGGTCGCACCCCGCACCTGGCGCGGGCGCTGCCGGGCGGCCGGTGGGAACGGCGCCACTCCCCCGCCAGCTTCACCTACGCCGCCCACCACGCCTTCTTCGCGGGCTTCCTGCCCACGCCGGTCGAGCCGGGTCGGCACGAGCGGCTGTACGCGGCGGCGTTCCCCGGCAGCGAGACCTCCGGCGCGGACACCTGGGTCTTCGACGCCCCGGACCTGCCGACCGCCCTGGCCGACGCCGGCTACCACACCGTGTGCCTGGGCGGGGTCGGCTTCTTCAACCGGCGCAGCCCGCTCGGTGGGGTGCTGCCCGGCCTGTTCACCGAGGCGCACTGGGAGCCCGGGTTCGGCGTCACCGCGCCGGGCTGCGTCGACGCGCAGCTCGACCGGCTGGCCGCCGTCCTGCCGACGGTCCCCGCCGACCGGCCGCTGTTCACGTTCCTCAACGTGGCGGCGCTGCACCAGCCCAACCGGCACTACCTGCCCGGCGCCGAGGTCGACGACCTGGCCAGCCACGCCGCCGCCCTGGAGTACGTGGACTCCCGCATCGACCGGCTGTTCCGACTGGTCAGCGGGCGTGGCCGGCCGGTACTCACGATCATCTGCTCCGACCACGGCACCGCGTACGGCGAGGACGGCCACACCGGCCACCGGATCGGCCACGACGTGGTCTGGACCGTCCCGTACGCCCATCTCGTCCTGCACCCGGGAGACTGGTGACCAGCATCGACACGGCCCTCGACGGCTCCCCGTACCAGCAGTACCTGTACGCGTACCCGCACAAGACGTCGTACCGGGCGTTGCGGCCCCGGCCGCTGCTCGCCGACGTCTGGCGGGCCGAGCCGTCCGACGCGCTCTTCCTCTACCTGCACGTGCCGTTCTGCGAGATGCGCTGCGGCTTCTGCAACCTGTTCACCCGCGCGAACGCGCCGGAGGAGCAGGTCACCGCGTACCTGCGGCAGGTGCGCCGGCAGGCCGAGCGGGTCGCGGACGCGCTCGGCGACTCCGCCGGGTACGCCCGCGCGGCGTTCGGCGGCGGCACCCCCACCTACCTCACCGCCGGCGAGTTGACCGAGCTGTTCGACATCGCCACCGGCACCCTGGGCGCGCGGCTGCCCGGCGTACCGCTGTCGGTGGAGACGTCGCCGGCCACCGCGACGCCGGACCGGCTCGCGGTCCTCGCCGCGCACGGCGCCACCCGGGTGAGCATCGGCGTGCAGAGCTTCCTCGACGTCGAGGCCCGCGCCGCCGGGCGCCCGCAGCGCCGCACCGAGGTGGAGGCCGCGCTCGCCGCGATCCGCGACGCCCGGATCCCGATCCTCAACATCGACCTGATCTACGGCATCGACGGGCAGACGGCCGGGACCTGGCGGACGAGCCTCGACGCGGCGCTGGCCTGGCGGCCGGAGGAGCTGTACCTGTACCCGCTCTACGTCCGGCCGCTGACCGGCCTCGGCCGGCGGGCCCACGCCCGCGCGGACTGGGACGCCCAGCGACTCGCCCTCTACGAGCAGGCGGTCCAGACGCTCGGCGCGGCCGGCTACCGGCCGGAGTCGATGCGGCAGTTCCGCCGCGCCGACGCCCCGGTCCCGGACGGCCCGAACTACTGCTGCCAGGACGACGGCATGGTGGGCCTGGGGTGTGGCGCCCGCTCGTACACGACCACCCTGCACTACTCCTTCGACTACGCGGTGGGTGTCTCCCAGGTCCGTGCGGTGCTCGACGACTATCTGACCCGGCCGCCCGACGACTTCCGGTACGCCGAGTTCGGCTACCACCTCGACGACACCGAGCAACGCCGGCGCTGGCTGCTGAAGTCGCTGCTGCGCGCCGACGGGGTGGACCCGGCCGCCTACCGGGCCCGCTTCGGCACGTCACCCACCGAGGACTTCCCGCAGCTCGGTCACCTGGTCGACCGGGGCTGGGCCACCGCGGGCGGACTGCGGCTCACGCCGGCCGGCCTGGCCCGCTCCGACGCCGTTGGCCCCTGGTTGACCTCCGCCGAGGTCCACGCCGCGATGACCGGGTACGTGCCACGGTGAACCTGGCGATCCTCTACCGCGGGCCGCTGGCGAGCTGCAACTACGACTGCCCGTACTGCCCCTTCGCCAAGCGGCACGACCCACCGGAGCTGCTGCGCGAGGATCGGGCCGCGCTGGCGCGGTTCACCGACTGGGTCACCGCGACCACCGACGTACGGCTGTCGGTGCTGTTCACGCCGTGGGGCGAGGGTCTGACCCGCAGTTGGTACCGGGACGCCATGGTGTCGCTGTCGCACCTCCCGCACGTCGACCGGGTGGTCATCCAGACCAACCTCGCCACCCGCGTCGGCTGGCTGGCCGACGCGGACCGGGCGGCGGCGGCACTCTGGACGACGTACCACCCGGGTCAGGTCACCCGGGAGCGGTTCCTGGACCGCTGCGCCCGCCTGTCGGAGTTGGGCATCCGGTACTCGGTCGGGGTGGTCGGGCTGCCCGAGCACCTGGCCGAGGCGCGGCGCCTGCGCGCGGCCCTGCCCGACGACGTCTACCTGTGGGTGAACGCCGCCGAGGGCCGACGTTACGACGCCGTCGAGGAGGCGACCTGGACCGAACTGGACCCGCACTTCGGCTACAGCGTCCGCCCGCACCTGTCCCTCGGCGAGCCCTGCCACGCCGGGGAGACGGCGATCTCCGTCGTCGGGGACGGCACCGTCCGTCGCTGCCACTTCATCCCCGCGCCGATCGGCAACCTCTACGACGGGTCGTGGCGGGCCGCGCTGCGACCGCGGGCGTGCGGCAACGCGGTCTGCGACTGCCACATCGGGTACGTCCACCTCAAGCCGCTCGGCCTGCGCGACGTCTTCGCCGGCGGGGTGCTCGAACGCATCCCCGCCGCCTGGTCCCGTCCAGGCTGAGGCAGCGTGGTGCGGGTCAGGACAGTGGACGGCGATCGAGACCGGGACCGGATTCGATCCGGCGCACCAGGAAGCCCGGTCTGGATCAAGCAACCGAGTGGCCCTATCCTGCCGCAATGCGGCAGAGCTGGCGGGTTTCTATGGTGGGGCGGGCTTTCGGCATCCTCGGTCTGGTTCTGGCCGGCGTCGCTGCCTCGGCCATCGTCGTCAGCGGGTTCGATCTTGCCGCGAAGATCGTCATTCTGGTGCCGATCGGGGGCTACGCGGCTCTTGCATACCTGAGCGCATTGCGCCCATCGATCACGTTGACCGACTCAGAGCTGGTGATCCGGAACAAGCTCAGGACGCACCGGATCGGTCTCCACACGATCGTGCGCGTGGACGCCGGCTATCACGGCATAGGCGTCCAGACAAGGCACGGCCAGGTGGTCCACGGTTGGGCTGTCCAGAAGTCGAACCTCGCCCGATGGCTCGGCCGACAGACTCGCGCGGACCTTGTCGTCGAAACGATCGAGAATGAGGTCAAGGCAAAGGGGTGAGTGCGGCGAAAATGAGCCCAGGGCACGGCGGTCGGACCGACCGTCCTGCAAGGTCATCCGGCCTGCTGAGGCTCGTCTCAGCCGGTTCGGCTGGCATGGTTGCTGCCTCGCGCTGTACGGTCTCGGCGGCGCGGACGACGTCGCGGGCTGCGGTCCTCAGTGAGCATTCCGGCGTCCGACCGATCCGGCAACGGCCGTCGGGTCCGTGCTGGTGATCGCGCAGGACGGCTCGGGCGGTAAGGGTGAGCCGGTTGCGGATCTGGGCCAGGGACAGGAACGGCAGCCAGCGGCAATGGCACGGTCGCGTACTTCGCCAACGACCTGCCGCAGCAGCAGGCCGCCGGCGAGAAAGACATGTGCGCTTCCCATGCACCGGTGACCAGGACGTACGCGGATGTCCTCCCGGCAGCAACCATGGTCACTCCGCGGATGTTCCGGATCGCCCCATGTAGCTATCAGCGGTCCGGTGTCCCGAGTATGACGGTGAGGCCTTCTTCGGCCGCCAGCACAACGCCGTCGAACTCCACCTGCGCGGCAGCCACTGCAGCAGCCCGGTCATTACCTGGCCAGAAGTGGGTGAGCATCAGCCGGCGGGCGCCGGCCCGACGAGCCCATAGACCGGCCTCGGTGGAGGTCATGAGGTTCCGTGTGAGCCGGCCGGACTCGCCGTCACGGTCGGTGGCCTCGATGATGAACAGGTCGGCGTCGCGACCGAGTTCAGCCAGCACCGGGGTCGGGCCCGTGTCCCCGGAGTAGGCCAAGGCGAACCCGTCGGCCTGAACCCGGATGCCCGCGTTCGGCACGTAGTGCGGTAGCAACATCCCGGTTAGCTCGAACGGCCCCAGCCGGTAACTGCCGGGCAGCAGGCGCACGTCGAAGACTTCGCGCAAGTCGACGTCGGGCTCCAGGCCACCGATCCGGTCGAGCACGCCCGCGGGGCAGAACAACGGCAGCCGTGACCGACCAGCACCACCGTAGAACCGCATCCGGAACAGCCCATGCAGGTCGATGCAGTGATCGGGATGCTCGTGGGTGATGACGACTCCGTCCACTGCACCATCAGGCCAGTGCGCGAGCAGCCGCGGCAGCGTGGCGTAGCCGAGGTCAAGCACTAGGCGATAGCCGTCCCAGTCCAAGGCGAAACCGCTACAGGCACGCCCTGGCTCAGGGAAGGCCCCACAACTACCGAGCACGGTGACTTGTTGCATTCGTACAGGATCTCAACCCGCCAGCGATCCGCCCGGCTCACCCTTGGAGCGTGGAGGCGACAACGAAAATCGAACCCCGCACCGTCAGCTTGGGAAGCGCCTTGAACCTTCCCACCTCCCTGGCCTGAGCTGGGGTTTCGCGCCAGAGTGCATCCCGTGGACACCGATGTTGTCTTTCGGTGGCCGGTCGGTGGGGCATGCAACGGGCACGTGGACCGCTTCGCCCCCCCAACGGATGACCATCAAGGGTTGACTGGCGGCATAAGCACCTGCTCGTAGGCCTAGGCGTGGAGCCCGATACGGTCGGTAGCCGCTGTCGCACTCCGCTCGATGCGTTACACGGGTGACTCCGGTTGACGGGTTACGCGGGCCTTGAGCATGACGGATACGGACGGGTGACGCCCACGGACCGCGAACACTGGTGTGCCAGTCATCCGGCTTCTGCTGAGAACGGTTCACTCGGTCGTGTGATGGACCTCCGATGCTTGGGAAGCAGCCCGCGAACGCATGGGTCTCACATGCGGCGGAGGGGTGGGCGGGCGCTCGTCACGCAGGCCGCAGCGCCCAGATCAGGGTGGTGACCCTGGTTAGTGGCCGAGAGTGCGGTAACGAAGGTGAACGACGCCGTTTCGGAATCGGCGCTCGTCAAGGAGCGCGAAGTCGGTGCGCACGCCGGTCGGCAGCCCCGGCTTGCCGCCTCCGACGGCCGTGGGCCAGACGAACAACTGGCACTCGTCAACCAGTTCAGCCCGCATGGCTTGCGCCGCCAGGTTGGCACCTCCAATGGTGATATCACTGTCGGCCGTGGCCTTCAGCTCGTGTACGACGGCGGGGTCGAAACGGCGCTCCAAGCTGGTGAGGGCCGTTGACACCGCGGTGAGAGTCGTGGAGTAGACGACCTTGTTCGCCGCTTGCCAGGCGCTCGCGAAATCAGCCGTGAGGTCGGACTGCGCGGCTAGAGCAGCGTCGGTTTCCCAGACAGCCATCATCTCGTACAGGCGCCGCCCGTACAGGAAAGTACCCACCGACCGCAGGAGGTCGGTGGTGAACGTGAATACCTCGTCGTCGCGCGGGAACCAGTCGAAGGCTCCGCTTTCGTCCTCGATATAGCCGTCGATCGACACATTGGTCACGCAGATCAGCTTTGCCATGCCTCTACCTTCCGGTGCACGTAGGACCCGATTGAGCATCACGGGTCGGGCAGACGTCTGCCGCCTCTCGCCCGTACTACGAACGACTCGGCCCGGATCCGACACCATCCCGAGAGAAAGTTCCACAGGATCGTTAGCGGGGTCGGCGCACGCCAGCGGTGTCCGCTTCTGCCGCTGACCGGGCGTCTTGACCGGCATCGGGGATGACATGCCCAGCCACAGACGGCATGCAAGTCACGCACGGGAACAGCGTTGACGTGGTCACGCAGGTCTTGCGACGGCATGGCATCGAGCAGGGCTCTGTGACCGTTGTCGGAGTAGATCTGGGCGCGTTGTCCGGCGGGGTCCGTCCACGTCTGCACTCCAATAGCCTGTCCGGATGATCGATCCAATCGGGCTTGTCATCTTCGACTGCGACGGGGTGCTGGTCGACAGCGAGCGCATCGCGGTCCGCGTCAACGTTGCACTGGGTGCGGAACTGGGCTGGCCGCTGACCGAGGCAGAGGTCATCGAGCGCTTCATCGGCCGGTCCAGCGCGTCCATCGGTGAACAGATCGCGGCCCGCCTCGGACAGGGCGTGGCTGCCACCTGGGCCGACCGGTTCGACCTGGTACACCGTCAAGCGGTGGACGCCGGACTGACCGCCGTCGACGGGATCCACGACGCCCTCGACGCGATCACGCTGCTGACGTGCGTGGCTTCCAGCGGTACGCACGAGAAGATGCGCCACACCCTGGGGCACACCGGCCTGTACCCACGCTTCGAGGGCCGCATCTTCAGCGCCACCGAGGTCGCCCACGGCAAGCCCGCCCCCGACCTGTTCCTGCACGCGGCGGCGACGATGGGTGTGCCGCCTACGGCGTGTGTCGTGGTCGAGGACAGCCAGTACGGGGTTCAGGCGGCCCGCGCCGCGGGGATGCGCTGCTTCGGCTTTGCGGGCGGACTGACCCCCGCGCACCGGCTGGAGGGCTTGGACACGGTGGTCTTCGACGACATGCGCAAACTCCCGGCGCTGCTGGATCTGGCCTGACCACGGGCGCAAACCTCTGGGCTCCGAACACCAGCACCGTCTACGGCAGGGTCAGACACCAGATCGTGGCGCGCTTCCATCCGTGAGGCCATCGAGAGGTGTCGCCGTCCTCCAGCGAAACTGGTGATCGGGCTCGTCGCGGTACTCCAGAACGCCGGCCTCCACCAGAGCGTGCAGCATGTCCCACAGCGCCTGGCCGAGTGGATCGTTCGACCAGAACACCCACTTGACCTGCTGGAACGATCGATCCGAGAACAGACCCAGCGATCGGCCCAACACGTACTGAGCGCCGTCCACGTCCGTCCATTCAGCGAGATCATCGGCCAGAGCCATGACACACAGCCTCACATCCGAGACCGGGGCCGGAATCGAACCGGCGTACTCCGCTTTGCAGGCGGCTTCCTCACCACTCGGACACCCGGTCAGTCCGCCCCCACCCGGACGGGTGGGGACAGCGGAGCCCCCTCGGGACGAATCGAACGTCCGGCCTCTTGATTCGTAGTCAAGCGCTCTGTCCGCTGAGCTACGGGGGCATGTGGTGCACGTACGTACCCGACCGCGGATTCGAACCGCGAACCTTCCCGCCCTGAACGGGACGCCTCTGCCAGTTGGGCCAGTCGGGCCTGGTGGTGTACTGCTGGTGCCGGCACCCCTGTCGATGGGGAACGCCGCAACGAGAAAGCCGCCCGATCCCCGGAAAGGGTGGGCGGCTTCGCGCTTCGCGCGGACGCTATCCGCGTCGCCACCCCGGCTTCCCGCTGCGCCGGCCGGCACATCGGACGAGGACTCGCCCGGCCGAGGGCAGCACGACACCGCCGCGCGACAGGAGCCGCGGGGTTTCGGCGTACGCAGACTGCTTCACGGGGAACTCCTCGGTGGTGCGGAATGGCCTTGCCCGTTCACGGTAGGCGTATCCCCGCGCAACGGCCAGCAATATTCGCTCCTGACCCGACGACGGGGACCTTCCTCGGACGAAGGAAGGACCCCGTGGCGGTCACGAACGTGGAGGCAGTTCCGATCCTCTAGGCCGCCGTCCCCATCGGGAGGATCACGAATCAGGACCGGCGCTACGGTAGCTGTATGAAACGTGGGAGACACCACGGCGTTCATGTCATGTCAATGAACCCGCTTCGGTTCAGAGCCATGGCGAGTAACCGAGGTCAACTGGGCCGGCATCTCCTACCGCCTGCGCCGACTGGTAGCCAATGGTCCGTCCGAAACACACCCACCACGAGTTTGCCGCGATTCCCGCGGACGAGCATGTCCAGCTACCGTAGTAGTAGGTGTACTCCTTCAGGGCTACGAATGCGCTGGAACTGAAGGAGGCGGATCTGTTGTTGCGCACGATCACCGCCCCTTGCATGCCTGTTCCGCTTGCCGACTTGATCGCGCAGACCTGCGCGACCACATTGGTGGCGAGCGTTTTCGTGCTGCCGCAACGCCAGGTGCTCGAGCTGGACGTGACCGGGTTCGTGTTGCCGTAAGCGATCCAGGTGCCGTCGTCCGCGGCTGCAGCGGGGGCACCGGTCCCCAGGTTCAGCCCCATCGCGGCAGTGATGACGACTGTCAGCCCTGCGGCCAACCGTGCAACTCGCATGTCGATCCCTTCCAGACCTGGTCCGGACGAGCCTGGGTTCCAGCGAGGCTCGTCGATTCACGATAGCTGACCTCGATTGACTTTCTGTGCCATCCCGTTGTGGTGGCAAGGCTCTGCCTACCGGCAGTAGTCACTGGTGCGACGGCGCCGGTTCATTATGCGGACGCGCAACGTTGGCCGAGGGTTGGTCGTCTCGATTCGACACCGGGCCGCACCGAAGCCGGACGCTACTCCGCCACCGTCCCCTCGGCTCGCTCCTGTTCCCTCAGGTGCGGTACCAAACCGGACAGGTCGGTGAGCACGAACGCCGCGAGGGCTCCGTCGGTGGCCGGCCGCCCGAGGCGGTTGACCCATCCGGCGCGGATGCCCGCCGCGTGCGCACCGGCCACGTCGGACCGGAGGGAGTCGCCGACGTGGACCACCTCGTGCGGCGCCAGCCCGAGCAGGTCGAGGGCCGCGTCGAACATCGCCCGGTCGGGCTTGTACGCGCCGACGTCCTCGCTGCACACGACGGCGTCGAAGGCCAACCCGTGGTGGGCCATCGCCGCGGCCAGGTCGTCGCGGTCGGCGTCGGAGACCACGCAGACCGGAACCGGGACCGAGGCGAGGAACGCGCGGCTGCCCGGCCGCAGGGGCGGGGACCGCCAGTACGCGAACTGCGCCGCGCACAGCCTGGCCGGATCGTCGCCGCAGCCGACCTCGGTCATCACCGCCGACAGACTGGTCAGGGCACTGTTCCGCAGGGGCCGGAAGGGTGGCCCCTCGGCGACCAGGTCGAACTCGCGCTGCCACGCCTCGACCACGTCCGGGGCGCGGGTCGGGGTCGACGCTCCCCGGGCGACCTGCCGGGCGATGTCGGCGACGACAGCGTCGTCGTCCTCGACCACCGTGCCGTAGAAGTCGAGCAGCAGCCCCTTGACCACCGTGGGCAGTGTAGGGGTCAGGCGTCGGTGCGGGGCAGGTCGAGGTAGTCGGCGAGCCGGCCGGCGGCCACCAGCATGGCGCGGCCCCGGGCGGTCAACCGCTGCCGCCACGCGTCCAGCGACGCGGCCAGGGGTGCCGCGCCCTCGGCGGCGCGTACCTGCCGCAGGACGGTCGCGATGTGGTCCAGCCGGTAGCCGCCCCGGCGCAGGAGGTGGGCCAGGTCGGCGTCGCGGACGTCGTCGGGCCGGTACAGGCGTTGCCGGCTGACCGGATCGCGGGACGGCACCAGGACACCGGCCCGTTCCCACTTGCGCAGGGTCGCCGGTGTCACGCCGAGCCGGTGGGCGAGGGCACCGACGGGCAGCGATCGGTCGGGCCGGCCCGCGACCGGTGCCGTGGTCAGCGCCTCGACCGTCGCGGCGACGGCGTCGAGCACCTCCCGGTCGCGCAGCAACTGCGCGTGGCTGTGGTCGATGGCGCGCAGGGCGCCGTCCACCTCGCCCCGGACGGCGGCGCGCATGATCTCGGCACTCGCCGCGTACCCGTGCGCGGGGACGAGGGCGAGATAGGCGCGCAGCGCGACGGCGTGCGCCTCGGTGTAGACGCGGTAACCGCTGGGTGTGCGCCGGGCGGCGGGGAGGACGCCGTCGTGCTCGTAGTTGCGGATCGCCTGGGTGGAGAGGCCGTGCTCGCGAGCGAGGTCCACCGGCCGGTACGCCTGTCGCGCGGTTTGAGCCTTCAGGGGAACTCCCGGAGCTGGCAGGCGATCGAAGTATCAACTGCTCGTTCAACGATACGGTGAAGGCCATGGCTTCCTCACCCGTACCCCCGGCATGGTCTTCCGACGACATCGCCGCGCGCATCCTCGCCCTGCCGCAGGTGGAGGTGCTGCGAGCGGACGAGGCCTCGGGGGCGCCTCCGGCGGCCTGGGGCGACCGCTTCTTCTACGTCGGCCCGGACCGCCGCCGGCCGTTCGCCACCATCGTCGAGCACGACTACGCGGGCTCCGACGAGGAATCCCGGCTCGACCGGCCCGGCGTCTTCCGGCTCAGCATCGAGCTTGGGCGCGAGGAGTTCACCCGCCGCTTCGGCTACCCGCCGGCCGAGTTCGACGGCCACCGCGCGTCGGTCGACTTCACGGCCCTCGACCGGGTCGTCCCCCACCCGGTGTACGGCGGGTACGCGTGGGCGTGCGTGCTCAACCCGGCCGTCGGGAGCCGGGACGAGGTGGACCGCCTGCTCGGCCGCGCCCACGAGCGGGCGCTGCGGCGGCACCAGCGCTCGCAGGATCGGGATCGGCACCGCGCGGACTGACGGGCGCCCCTGGAGTCAGCCGCCGCTGCCCTCGGCCGCCCCGTCCGGGGCGGTGCCGAGGAAGACGTGCTGGTGGCCGTACCCCGCATCGATGTTGATCTGGTCGAGTTGCGTGGCCGCGACCGCCCAGACGGTCGCGGCGCCCTCGGCCTGGCGTTTCGCCAGGTCGGTCAGCGCCGCGCGCTGGGCTGCGGGGGCGCCGACGGCGACGGCGTAGGTGTCGACGGCGAGGGACGCCTGGTCCACGGCGCTGCGCAGCCCGCCCCGGGCGACGTTGGTCGCGGTGGTGCCCGACGGCGGGTTGGCGAACGGCTCGGTCGCGCGGCGCACGGCCTGCTGCCACTCGCGGACCCTCGCGGCGTCCGCCGCTCCGGTGGCGATAGCGGTGAGGATCGGGGCGATCTCGTCGCGGACACGGCGGGCCGTGGCGGTGAGCTCGGTGATCTGCTCGGCGTCCCGGCGGGCCTCGGCCGCGCGGAGGTCGGCGATCGCGGCCTCGGTACCGTCCGGTCGCGCGAGGCTCCAGCCGCTCACCCCGCCGAGCAGGGCCACCGCAAGACCGACCGCGACGGCGACGACGACCAAGCGCGACCGGCCGGGTCCGCGACCGGCCGGGGCGTTGAGCAGGTACGACGGCTTGCCGGTGCGACGCGACACCCGCATCACCTCCTGTCGATGAGCGACGAGGGGCAGCCTAGCCGCCTTTCGTGGGTCACGTCGATACTTCCGGTCGTACGCGCGGGTACTTCTGTCGATGAGCGACGGAAGTCGGCGCCCGTACCCGGGTGGGTGGTGTGCGGGCGTCCGCGCCCCGACGACGGCTCCTCGTGTCTACGTTGCGATCTGAGGGTCGTGGGTGAGCGGGGAGGCCGGCATGCGGGGGTACGCACCGATCGAGGACCACGGCCTCATCGGTGACCTCCAGACCGCCGCGCTGATCACCCGCAACGGCACCGTCGACTGGTTCTGCGTGCCGCGCTTCGACTCGCCCAGCGTCTTCGGCGCGCTGCTGGACTCCGAGCGCGGCGGTTACTTCGGGATCGCCCCGGACGGCGTGCGCTACGTCAGCAAACAGCTCTACCTGCCCGACACCCCCATCCTGATCACCCGCTTCATCAGCGCCGACGGCGTCGCGGAGATCACCGACTTCATGCCCGTCACCGGTGAACGGCCGACCGACCGGCACCGACTGGTGCGGATGGTGCGGATGATCCGGGGCAGCATGCGCTTCAAGGTCGAGTGCCGCCCCCGGTTCGACTACGGCCGCCAGCGCCACGACCTGGAGGTCCGGTACGAGGGGTACGTCTTCCGCAACCCCTCGTGGGAGTTGACGCTGAACCCGGTCGGCAAGGTCCGGCGGATGCTGCGGGAACGGGAGGGCGGCGACGCCGCCGGAGACCTCGTCGGCTTCGTCACGCTCCAGGAGGGGGACACCGGCGGCGCGGTGTTGGAGTCGGCCGCCGCGCGTGGACCGCGCGTCATCCCGGTCGACGAGGTCGAGGTGATGTTCGAGCAGACCCGCGACTACTGGCGGCACTGGCTCGACCGGTCGCGGTACACGGGCCGCTGGCGGGAGATGGTGGAGCGGTCCGCGATCACGCTGAAGCTGATGACGTACGCGCCCACCGGCGCCATGATCGCCGCGCCGACCGCCGCGCTGCCGGAGGAGATCGGGGGCACCCGCAACTGGGACTACCGCTACACGTGGATCCGGGACACGTCCTTCTCGGTGCGCGCGCTGCTGGGGCTCGGCTTCACCGACGAGGTGAGCCGGTACATGAACTGGCTCGACCAACGCATCCGGGAAGCCGGCGACAATGCCATACCCCTGAAGATCATGTACCGGGTGGACGGATCGTCGGACCTGGAGGAGGAGGTCCTCGACCACTTCGAGGGGTACCGCGGGTCGGGCCCGGTGCGGATCGGCAACGGCGCGGCCGATCAGCTCCAGCTCGACATCCACGGCGAGGCCCTGGACGCGATGCACCTCGCGGACGAACAGGGCATCCGCGCGTCGCACCAGGTGTGGCGCAGCACCGTACGGATGGTCGACTGGGTCTGCGAGAACTGGGACCAGCCGGACGCGGGCATCTGGGAGAGCCGCAGCCACCCGCGCGACTACACCTACGGGCGGCTGATGTCGTGGGTGGCGTTGGACCGGGCCATCCGCCTGTCCAACCGCCACGGGCGCCCCGGCGACCTCCCCCAGTGGCTGCGGCATCGCGACGCCATCTACAACCAGATCATGCAGCGGGGCTACCACCGGGGCCGCCGTACCTTCGTGCAGAGCTACGACAGCGACGTCCTGGACGCCTCGCTGCTCATCATGCCGTCGGTCGGCTTCGTGACCCCCACCGACCCGATGTGGCAGTCCACCCTGCGCGCCATCGACCAGGACCTGGTGTCGGACAGCCTGGTCCACCGGTACAAGCCCTCCGCCGCGCCCGACGGGCTCCCCGGCGACGAGGGCACCTTCAACATGTGCACCTTCTGGTACGTGGCCGCGCTCGCCTGCTCCGGACGGCTGGAGGACGCCCGCCTCACGTTCGAGAAGATGTTCACCTTCAGCAGCCACCTACGCCTGTACGCCGAGGAGATCGCCCTCACCGGTGAGCAGATCGGCAACTTCCCGCAGGCGTTCAGCCACCTGTCCCTCATCACCACCGCCGTGGCGCTCAACGAGCTTCTCGACGCCGAGGGGCGGCGCCGGTAGCGGAGGCGGGCCGGCGCAGCGTGACCGGTGGGCCGAACCGGACCGGCACCCCGGGCGAGAAGAGCACGCTGGCCGGTGGTCCGACCGGTGCCGGCAGGCCGGCCGCGGCGATCAGCTCGTCGTCCAGGTGCAGCAGCTCGGCCCGGTGCAGGGGCCAGCGGGGATGCCAGTTCGGCAGGTGCAGCGTGCGCCCGTACGCCCGGGTGTGCAGCCCCCAGCGGGCCGTGACGAAGTGCTCCAGCGGGGTCGGCTCGGCGATCGGCGCGCCCACCCGGACCACCATCCGGCTCGTCGCACCCACCGGCCCCGGCCAGCGACGCCGGCACCGGTAGGTGTACCGGTCACCGTCGCGGTCCAGACCCATCGCCGACCACATGTACGGCAGCCCCAGCGTCACCCGGGCGACCAGCACCGGAACCAGCCGGGACGCGTCCAGCGACCGGAACACCACCGCGCGGCGGCCCGTGCCGTCGACCGAGTAGAGCCGGACGTTGGTCTCCCAGAACGTGCCGAAGTACGGCACCCCCGGCCCACGTCCGAGGCCCAACCCGATCATCCGGAAGCCGATCAGGCCGACGTGGGTGACCCCGTCGAGGGTGTCCGGGCGGGTGCCGGCGGGCAGCAGCGGCGCGACTACCTCCGGCGCGACCGCCCAGTGCAGGAAGGTCAGCGCCTCCCAGCGCTGGCGCAGGACCGCCCACCCGAACGCCTGCTCGGGTGCCACGTCGACCGGCTCGCTGTCCACGTACCCATCCTGCATCGCCGACGGGCGGTGCCGCCGCCATCGGGCCGACGGTGACGGTCAGCGGGCGGCGCCCCGGTAGAGGCGGCTGACCGCCTCCGCCACACAGACCGGCTTGCCGCCCGCGTCGCTCTCCACGGTCACCGCGGTGACCACCTGGACACCGCCGTCCACCGGGGACACCTCGCCGATCGTGGCGCTGGCCCGCACGGCGCTGCCGACCCGGACGGGAGCCGGGAACCGTACCCGGTTGAGGCCGTAGTTGACGCCCATGCCGACTCCCTCGACCCGGTACAGCCCGCCGACCAGCGACGGCAGCAGGGAGAGGGTGAGGTAGCCGTGCGCGACGGTGCCGCCGAACGGGCCCATCGCGGCCCGCTCCGGGTCGACGTGGATCCACTGGTGGTCGTCGGTGGCGTCGGCGAACAGGTCGACCCGGGCCTGGTCGATCCGGAGCCAGGGGCCCGGACCGACGGTCTCGCCCACCGAGGCGGCCAGGTCGTCGATGGAGAGGAAGGTCTTCATGCCAGGTGTCCTCCGATCTTCGTGTAGCCACGCAGCAGGTCGCGCGAGATGATCAGCCGCTGCATCTCGTCGGTGCCCTCGAAGATCCGGTAGAGGCGGACCTGCCGGTACCAGCGTTCGATGGGCAACTCCCGGGTGTAGCCCATGCCGCCGTGGATCTGGAGCACCCGGTCCACCACCCGGTTGACCATCCCGGCGGCGTAGAGCTTGCACATCGAGGAGGCGTGCCGGGGATCCATGCCCTGGTCCACCGTCCACGCGGCCCGCAGCACCAGCCAGCGGGCCGCCTCCAGCTCGGTCTCCGAGTCGGCGATCATCCACTGGATCGCCTGGTTCTCGCCGATCGGCCGGCCGAACGTCTCGCGGGTGTTGGCCTGGTCGATCGCCATCCGCAGGGCCCGCTCGGCGATGCCGATCGCGTGCGAGGGAATGGTGTAGCGGCCCTTGCCGATCCACTCCATGCCGAGGGCGAAGCCCTGCCCGATCTCGCCGAGGATGTTGCGCTCGGGCACCCGCACGTCGTCGAAGACGAGCGCGGCCGGGCCGCCCTCCCCCATCGTCTGGATGAACTCCGACCGCCAGCCCATCGCCCGGTCCACCAGGAACGCGGTGGCGCCACCCCGGCGGGCACCCAACTCCTGGTCGGTCACCGCGATGACGATGGCGAAGTCGGCGTCGTGCCCGCCGGTGATGAAGGTCTTCTCCCCGTTGAGCACCCAGTCGCCGCCGTCGCGGCGGGCACTGAGCCTGATGTTGGCCGCGTCCGACCCGGCGCCCGGCTCGGTGATCGCGAAGCAGCTCAGCCGCTCGCCCTCGATGGTGGGCAGCAGGAACTCCCGCTTCTGCTCCTCGTTGGCCTTGAACAGGATGTTGTCGGCCTCCCCGCCGAAGCGGAACGGCACGTACGAGCGGCCGAGCTCGGTCCAGATCAGCGACTGCGTGATCGCCGGCAGGTCCATGCCGCCGTACTCCTCGGGCGTGGCGAGGCCCCAGAAGCCGAACGTCCGGGCCTTGAGCTGAAGGTCGCGCAGCTCGCCGCGCTCCAGGCCGGGTCGGTGCGCCCGTTCCCGCCGCAGCAGCTCCTGCTCCAGCGGCATCACCTCCCGGGCGATGAAGTCACGGGCCGTGTCACGGATGGCCCGCTGCTCGTCGGACAACGCGAAGTCCATGTGTTCCTCCGGGGGTCGGAAGGAGCTGCGGAATCTGACTGGCACGGATCGATGGCCCATAAACTAGCGGCGTAAGTTTGATACCGTCCAGACCCCCGGTGGCAGAGTTTCCGCACCGGCCAGTCACGACCCCGAGCGCGGGAGGAGGACGCGATGCCCCGACCGCGGCAGGCGCTGCTCAGCCGGCAGCGGATCGTCGAGGCCGCCGCCGCGCTCATCGACGCCCAGGGCCTCGCGGGTTTCTCCACCCGGCGGCTCGCCGCCGAGCTGGGCGTCCGCGGACCGTCGCTGTACAACCACTTCGCCACCAAGGACGAGATCCTCGACGCGGTCGCCGACAGCGTCACCGCACGGGTGGACGTGTCGTTCTTCGGCCACGTCGACTGGCGGGAGGCGCTGCGCCGGTGGGGGCACTCCTACCGCGCGGCGCTGGCGGCGCACCCGCACATCGTGCCGTACCTGGCCCGGGGCCCCGGACGTCGGCCGGCGGCGCTGGCCATGGCCGACGCGGTCTACGGAGGACTGGTCGAGGCCGGCTGGCCACCGGCGCGGGCCACCCACATCGGCGCGCTCATGCGGTACTTCGTGGCCGGTTCCGCGCTGGGCTCCTTCGCCCGCGGCTTCGTCGAGGACCCCGGGCTCTACGCCGAGCAGTATCCGCACCTCACCCAGGCACACCGGCTCGCCGAGCACCAGCACCAGGTGGACGAGGGGGCCTTCGCGCTGGGCCTCGACGCGCTCATCGACGGGCTCTCCCGCACCTACGAGCAGCACGTCGGGCCGCTCCCGCCCCTGCCGACGGCCACGTCTGCGTACCAGGGTCCGTACTTGCACTGCTAGTTTGCGGCGACCGACGTGAGGAACGCGATGGATCTCGCACGGACCGACCTCTACCTCGACGGCCGCTGGGTCGCCACGTCCGACGGGGCGACACTGCCGGTGCACAATCCGGCGACCGAGGAGGTCGTCGCGACCGTACCCGCCGGTACCCCGGCCGACGTCGACCGGGCGGTGGCCGCCGCGCGGGCCGCCTTCGACGGGTGGGCCGCGACCGCGCCGGCCGAGCGCGCCGCACACCTGGACCGGCTGCACGCCGCGCTCACCGCCCGGGCCGACGAGATCGGCCGCACCATCGCCCTGGAGCTGGGCGCCCCGTTGAAGCTCGCCACCCGGGTGCAGGCCGGCCTGCCGCTGACCGTGCTGCGCAGCTACGTGGACCTGGCCGCCGGGCCACCGGCCGAGGAGACCGTCGGCAACTCGCTGGTGGTCCGGGAGCCCGTCGGCGTGGTCGGTGCGATCACCCCCTGGAACTACCCCCTGCAGCAGGTGATGGCGAAGCTCGCCCCGGCGCTCGCCGCCGGGTGCACGGTGGTGCTCAAGCCGAGCGAGCTGACCCCGCTGGTGTCGTACCTGCTGTTCGACGCGATCGACGAGGCCGGGTTCCCGCCGGGCGTGGTCAACCTCGTCACCGGCACCGGTCCGGTGGTCGGCGAGGCCATCGCCGCGCACCCCGACGTGGACCTGGTCTCCTTCACCGGTTCCACCGCGACCGGCCGGCGCATCTCGCACCTGGCGGCGGACCGGATCGCCCGGGTCGCACTCGAACTCGGCGGCAAGTCCGCCAACGTGGTCCTCGACGACGCCGACCTGGTCGCCGCGGTCAAGGTGGGTGTCGGCAACGCCTTCCTCAACTCGGGCCAGACCTGTACCGCGTGGACCCGGATGCTGGTGCACCGGTCCCGCTACGACGAGGCGCTGACGCTGGCCGCCAAGGCCGCGCAGGCGTACCGGCTCGGCGACCCGTTCGACCCGGACACCCGGATGGGTCCGCTGGTCTCGGCCACCCAGCGGGAGCGGGTCCTCGGGCACGTCGCCCGGGGGCTGGCCGACGGCGGCCGGCTGGTGGCCGGCGGGCCCGACGCCCCGGTGCCCGACCGCGGGTGGTTCGTCGCGCCCACCGTGATCGCCGACGTCGACCCGGACAGTGCGCTGGCCCAGGAGGAGGTGTTCGGTCCGGTGCTCGCGGTGATCCCGGTGGACGACGACGACCACGCCGTGACGGTCGCCAACAACTCCCGGTACGGGCTGGCCGGCGCGGTCTGGTCGGCCGACGAGGAGCGGGCGGTGCGGGTGGCCCGGCGGATGCGGACCGGCGCGGTGGACGTCAACGGCGCGCCGTTCAACCCGCTCGCCCCGTTCGGTGGCTACAAGCAGTCCGGCTTCGGCCGGGAGCTGGGCCGGTACGGGCTGGACGAGTTCCTCCAGACCAAGGCGATCCAGCGATGAGGGCGCTGCTCGCACGGGGTGTCGGCGCCCCGTTGGGCGTCGAGGAGATCGAGCTGCCCGCCACCGGTCCCGGCGAGGTCCGCGTCGCCATCCGGGCCGCCGGGGTCTGCCACTCCGACCTGTCCATGGTGGATGGCACCCTCGCCGCGCCGTACCCGCTGGCGCTCGGCCACGAGGCGGCTGGCGTCGTCGTCGAGGTCGGCCCGGACGTGACCCGGGTGGCTGCCGGAGCGCACGTGGTGCTGAACTGGGCGCCGCCGTGCCGGAGCTGCTGGTTCTGCGGGCACGGCGAGCCGTGGCTCTGCGCACGCCTCGGTTCGCCCGCCGCCGCGCGGGGCCGCACGGCGGCGGGCGAACCACTGCACGTCACGCTCGGCCTCGGCGCCCTCGCCGAGCAGGTGGTCGTGGGCGAGGAGGCGGTGATCGAAGTCCCCGCCGAGCTGCCCTTCGAGGCGGCGGCGCTGCTCGGTTGTGCCGTGCTCACCGGCGTCGGCGCGGTCCGGCGTACCGCGCGGGTCGCCCCGGGCGAGTCGGTCGCGGTGATCGGCCTGGGCGGGGTGGGGTTGTCCGTGGTGGGTGCGGCCCGCGCGGCCGGCGCCGCCCCGGTGTTGGCCGTGGACGTGGCACCGGCGAAGGCGGAGCTGGCTCTCGCGGTCGGCGCCACCGACTTCCTGGTCGCCGACGACACCATCAGCCGCGCGGTCCGGGAGCGCACCGACGGCCGGGGCGTGGACCACGCCTTCGAGTGCGTGGGGCGGGGCAGCACCATCCGTACCGCCTGGCGGGCGGCCCGGCGCGGTGGGCAGGTGACCGTGGTGGGCATGGGGGCCAGGGACGACGTTGTCCCGCTCAGCGCGCTGGAGATCTTCCACTCGGCCCGGACGCTGCGCTCGTCGGTCTACGGCTCGTCGGACCCGGACCGTGACCTGCCCGAGCTGGCCCGGGCGGTCCTCGACGGCAGTCTCGACCTCGGCCCGCTGGTCACCGACCGCACCTCCCTGGACGGTGCGCCGGCGGCGTTCGCGCGGATGGCCCATGGGGAGGGCGCCCGCACCATCGTCGTTCCCTGAGGCCGCCGTCGGAGTCTGGCACACTGCCTGCGTGACGAGCGACCACCTCACCGCCGCCGTGCGGGCGTTCGCCGAGGAGCGGGACTGGCAGCAGTTCCACACGCCGAAGAACCTCGCGATGGCCCTGGCCGGTGAGGTCGGCGAACTGCTGGCCGAGTTCCAGTGGCTCACGCCCGAGCAGGCAGGTCGGGTCATGGCGGACCCGGACGCCGGCGCCCGCGTCCGGGCCGAGATCGGCGACGTCATGATCTACCTGACCCGCCTCGCCGACGTCCTCGGCATCGACCTGGTCGACGCGGCGCTGACCAAACTGGACGAGGCGGCCACGCGCTATCCGGTCGAGCAGGCGAAGGGTTCGGCGGCCAAGCGTTGACCTCAGGCCCGGCCGGTCTCCCACGCCGCCCGGACGAGCGCGGGCAGGACCTCGGCCGCCCGACCGCGCAGGTTGACGGCGGCCACCGCGTCCAACGGTGTGCGCTGCGGGTTGACCTGGATCACCGCGGCGCCGAACCGCGCGGCCACCTGCGGGATCTCGGCGGCCGGGTACACCAGGCCGGAGGTGCCGACGGTCAGCAGGACGTCGCAGGAGGCCGCCGCCTCGACGGCCGTCTCCAGCGTCTCCCCCGGCAGCGCCTCGCCGAACCACACCACACCGGGCCGGATCGGCGCCGAACAGTGCCCGCAGGACGGCGGCGCCACACGCCGGCCGTCCGCGGGCTCGTCCACCACCGGGTCCGACACGGGCGCGGGGCGGGCACAGGCGGAGCAGCGCGGCGCGAACAGGCTGCCGTGCAGGTGCAACGGGTCGACCGACCCGGCCCGCTCGTGCAGGTCGTCGACGTTCTGCGTGACGACGACGGTGTGCGGGACGCGGGCCTCGATCGCGGCCACGGCCACGTGCCCCGCGTTCGGTAGTGCCCGCGCGACGGCGGTGCGCCGCCACTCGTACCAGCCCCACACGAGGGCGGGGTCGTCGTGGAACGCCTCCGGCGTGGCGAGCGCCTGCGCGTCGAACCGCTGCCACAGGCCGGTGAGGGCGTCGCGGAAGGTCGGCACACCACTTTCGGCCGACATTCCGGCCCCGGTGAAGACCACCGCCCGGCGGGCCTGCCGAAGCAGGTCGGCGGCCTCCCGTACGCCCGGGTCCGTCATCTGCCGTGCTCCTTCTCATCGCGGCCTCGGTGCGGTGAGAACTGACGGTATCGCGGCGCCCGCCGCTCGCAGGAGCCACGCGTGGGTTGCCGCGCCCCGGACGCGATACGCTTCGCGCCAGCCCATCCCGAGGCGGGTGCATGGTGAAGTCTCCGTACCGCGGTCTGCGACGAGCGGCGGCCGTCCTGCTCCTGACCGCCGCCGTCGCGGTGCCGGCGGGGTCGACGACGGCGGGCACCGAAGGGTCGACGTCGCTGCGGGTGCTCCAGCTGAACCTGTGCAACAGCGGCCGGGCCGGCTGCTACACGGGTCGGTCGGCAACCCGGGCCGTCGAGGTGCTGCGCGCCGAGGAACCGGACGTGGTCACCCTGAACGAGATCTGCCAGGACGACGTGGCGCCCCTGAAGCGCGCGCTGGCCGACGTCCGCGACGGCGGCACCGTCGTGTCGGCCTTCCAGGCCGCCGGGGACCGGCCGAGCGGCGGCCCGACCCGGTGCCGCAACGGGCAGCCGTACGGCATCGGACTGCTGGTGGTCACACCACGTGGAGGGCACGTGGTGCATGCCGGCATCCACCCGACGCAGGACCTCGCGGACCCGGAGGAACGGGCCTGGCTCTGCGTCTCGGTCACCGGCCTCCACGCCTGCACCACCCACCTGGCGGCGTTCGACACGACGGCGGCGCTCGGCCAGTGCCGCCACCTGTTCGACACCATCATGCCGACCGTTCGGTCGACCGAGCCCGGCCGACCCCTCGTCCTGGGCGGCGACTTCAATCTCCGACAGGGCGGCTCACCCGACGTACGGTCCTGCCTGCCGCCCGACCACCCCCGTGCGGACGACGGCGCCGTGCAGCAGGTCACCGCCACCACCGACCTCACCGTCCAGTCGAGCAGGTCGATCGACATGGGCGGGAGCACCGATCACCCCGGCATCCTGGTCACCCTGACGTCGGCCCTCTGACCGGGATCGGGGCTCAGCTACCCCGGAAAACGTCCTGCTATGCCGCCACCAGGAAGTCGCCGCGCGCCGTGGCGGAGGAACGTCGTCGGGGCGGCGTTCAGCCGCTGACCTCGCGGCCGTTCTCGTCCACCATGTGCTCGGCCCAGTACCGGTCCCACTCGTCGCCGACGTGCTGCGGAACCTTGCCCTCGGGGAACCGCACGAAGCCGGCGGGCGGTGCCTGGCCGTCCTCGACGCAGGCCCGGCCGGTGGTGCTCCGCACGGCGGCCACCGGATACTCGCCCGAGGAGCAGATCGACTCGCGGAACGCGCAGCCGCCCGCAAGGACGATTCCCGCCACGCCCGCCACCGTCAGTACGGCCACCGTTCGTCGACCCATGACCTGTCGCCTCCCTCGTCGCTTCGGACAGTCTCCCCGCCCGGACCACCGGGGGCCTCGGTACGCGTACTCAGAGGAGCCGGCCGAGACAGTACCTGGCCGTCCGGACGCGGACGGGAAGCGGTCAACGCAGGGGGATGACGATCGGCTCGTCGGTCACCGTCCCGTCGATCCGCCGCCGGGCGACGGGGACCGGTGCGGCTCCCGGCGGCGTCGGCCCGTACGGGATGACGACCAGCCGGTCCGGCGTCACCTGCACGAGCAGGCAGTGCGGCACGGCGGCCCAGGACAGTGTCCCGGCCTCGGCGAGACGGGTCGGCGTCCCCTCGTCCAGCTTCCCGCCCGCGCCGGACACCACGTACTGCAGCTCGTCGACCTGCCCGTGCTGGAAGTTGTGCTCGTGGCCGTGCAGGGACAGCCGGACGCCGCTGCGCCGGTAGAGCGGCACCAGCCGTTCCAACTGCTCCGGCATGGACTCGTGGTGGGGTCCGGCGCAGTAGGCAGGGTGGTGCGAGAACGGCACCTGCCACACCGTCTCTCTGCTGGCGAGGGTCCGCTCCAGCCACCCGCGCTGCCCGGGCTCGTCGAACCAGTGCAGGCCCCGCGTGGCTCCCCAGGTGGTGTCGACGCAGACCAGTTCCAGGAGCGCGCCGACCCGCAGCCGGTAGAACAGCCCGGGGTCGATCGACGCCCGCCCGGACTCCTCCCGCGGCCCGAACCGGCTGCGCAGGTAGAGGTTGTCCTCCAACTGCTCCCGGTCGTCGCTGGCCTCGGTGTCCGAGCTGTCGTGGTTGCCGGCGGTCGGGTAGAACGGGAGGTGGTCCCACAGGTACCGGTACGGCTGGAAGAAGGTGAGCCACCAGTCCTCGTCGAAGGCGCCGGTGGCGTCCTGCGGGCCGCCCGGCCCGTGGTAGATCGAGTCGCCGAGACCGACGACGAACCGGACATCCATCGCGTCTGCCAACCGCTGCATCGTGCGGGCGACGGCGAGCTGCCGTACCCCGTCGGCACCGGCGGCGATGCCGACGCCGAAGTCACCGACGGCGAGAAAGGTCACCGGGTCCGGCTCCGAGGCCGCGGCGTGGGTCCGTAGCCGCTGGTCGAGCGGCCGCCATGCGGCGCCCAGCGTCCCCGGCGCCCAGTCGAAGCGCTCCCCCGCGCCCCACGGCTCGCCGTCGACGAGCACCCGGTACCGGTACGTCGTCGCGGGACGCAGGCCCTCCACCCAGGCGTGGTTGGCGTCGTCGGTGACGGCCCTGCCGACGATCGCCCCGTCGCCGTCGATTACTTCCACCACCGCCCGGCCGCGCGGCTCGGAACGGACGCCGAACGTCTCCCCGGTCCGCTCCGCCCGCCATCCGCCCTTGTGCTTCCCCAGTTGGAAGCCGCCCCAGGCGATCAGCGCCGCATCGTCGGTGACGTCGACCAGCTGGACGTACGGCTCGAAGTGTGTGCCCACCACCGTGCGGTACCCGCGGCGGCGGCCGAGGGAAACCCGATCACGCGGTGGGCGGCGCATCGGGGTGCTGCGGCAGGCCGGTCACGGTCGCCGGTCGCCATCCCGGCAGGGTCCGGTTCCCGCACGGGAGGGAGCGTCTCCCCCCTCGGAAGGGATGGATTGCGTTCCGGTATCGCCGACCGTTGAGGTCACACAGGGCTGCGGCACCGCGGCCGGATCGGGAGGACGACCATGCGCAGAACAGTTGGATGGGGCATCGCTGCGGCGATGGTATTCACGGCGGCACCGGCGGCGGCTTCGGCCGGGGCAGCGGACCGCGGACCGGCGCGGGTGAAGGGATCGGCGGAATTCGTTCTGCCGTACGGACACGACGGTGACGTGCGCTCGTTCGCCTTCGACGCCCGGTCGGCGCCGTACAGCCGTCCGATCCCGCTGCCCGGAGGGGAGCAGGGTTCCCCTGCGGACGCGACCGGCACGGTGCGGGTCGCGCACTGGCTGGCCACGGACAACATCACCGTGCGGTTCGAAGCGGCGGTCGACTGCATGATCACCAGCCCCGGCCATGCGACCCTGACCGCCATCGTCACCCGCGCCGACGAGAAAGCCGGCGACTTTCTCGGCAAGCGAGTCGGTTTCAGCGTGCAGGACGGCGGCCGGGGCCGCGACCGGGTCGGCTTCACCTGGTCGGCCAGCGCCGACCAGAACGAGGCGGGCCAGTGGGGCCCGGCCCGAGTGGGCACCTGCCTGGCGCCGGCTGCGTTCGCCACGGTGACTCGCGGGGACTACACGGTGCGGCACGCCGAACTGACGGCGCCGCCTGCCGGGCGCTGACCTGGGCCCCGCCGTAACCGGTCACGGCGGGGCGGGAAGACCGCTCCGCCGTCGACCCCGCTCGGGTGGATGGGCGGACCGGGGCTGCCGCTGCTGGCGAACCACCCTCCGACCCACCGGCTGCGGCTGATCAGCTGAGCCGGCCTCCCGCCGCCTCGCCGCCCACACACGCGTCAGGCGGCCATGATCGAGACGCGGCGGTCGCCTCCGGGCTCGGGCTGGAACATGGTCAGCAGACTCTCGCCTTCGGCGACGACGGCATCGCGTTCGCCCGTCGTGAGCACCCGCAGTGGCGTGATCCGCAGCGTCGCCGCGCCGTCGTCGACGGTGACCGCCCAGGTGCCGCAGACCCGGCCGTCGACCAGCAGGAACCGAGCACCCGTGACGCTGAGCCCGCGATGCTCGGTGTCGATGACCCGGCTGCGGTCGTCGTAGCCGAGCACCGCGTTGTCGAACGCCGGCAGGAAGCGCGGTGGCGCCGGGGTCTCCGGGTCGGGCAGCGCTCCGTCGGGCACATCGAGCAGCTCGCGGCCGCGCTCGTCGCGGAACGTCCGCAACGACGGTCGCAACCGCTGGACGGACTCCCGCAGCCCGCTCAGCCCCGACCAGGCCCGGATGTCAGCGCTGGCCGCCGGGCCGTAGGCGGCGAGGTAGCGCAGGACCAGCGCGTCGACGGTGGCCGGCGACTCCGGCTCCAGCGGCTGGCCCAGCCACGCCTCGACGGTGGTGTTGTACGCGGCCCCGCGCTCGCCCCAGACACCGCGGGGTGGCACCTGCACGAGCGGCAGGAGCGTGCTGAGCGCGTCACCCAGCCAGCGCGGCTCCACTCCCGGCCAGCGGTCGGCGATCGCGCGGGCCGCCTCGGCCAGCATGCGCGGCCGCTCCTCGAACAGCGGCCGGCCCGACCTCGCCAGCTCGTCGAGGTCGACCCCGGGCAGCACCCGGCGCAGCGTCGACCACATGCGTGAGACCAGCATCGCTTGATGCACCGGCCGCAGCGCGAGGCAGTCGCGCGCGGTCACCAGGTGCAGGGTGCGGCGCATCAGCAGCGTACGGACCGCCCGGCGGTCCAGCAGCAGCTCGGCCAGCGCCCGCGGCTGGAAGCCGGCCAGCCGGCTCCACAACCCGACGTACGGCTCCAGCGGCTCCTGCGCCTGCAACCCCACCAGGTGCTCAAGCGCGTCGGCGACCGGCATGCCGTGCCGACGCAGCAGGAGCTGGCGGGCCAGGAGTGCCCGGTTCAGCGCACGGCGGTCGAGCACGCTCATGGCGCTGACGCTATCGCCCACCTCAGACACCTTTCCGCAGTAGGCAGCCCGGTGGGTCCTGGTGCCCGGCCACCACGGTCGCGCCCGCGACCCGCGTATTCCTCTGCTACCAGGCCTTTCCGCGGATCGGGGGCACGTCGAGGTCGCGCTCGCCGCCGCGGTGCTCGGCGAGCAACTGCCGACGGATCGCACGCCAGGCGACGCGCTCCTGCCGGCGGCCGAGCCTGCGGTGCGACTGGAAGGTGCAGAGCTGACAGCCGCAGAGGTTCGGAGCCTGGGCCGACGGCTGCCGGTAGCAGCGAGTGCGGCCCCAATCGGGCGAGGCGAGGAAATCGTCAAGGTCGCAGGGGCCACAGCCGTGGTCGTGGATGTCGGTGAACCACCGACGGATCTGCGGGTCGCGCTGCTGAACCCGCTCGGGTCGGTGAACGTCGGTACGGGACACGTGACGACCGCCTTCCGGCCGCCCGCACACGGTGCGCGGGACTAACGCCTGGCTGACATGTCGATCACCTCCGTGGGCTGGGCTGCACGCCGGTACGCCAAGTGGAACCTCCGGCGTGGTGGAGAGCCACCATCGCGTTGCGCCATGCATGCTAGGCCCGGCCTCCGACAGACCCACACGCGCCGTCCGCAGGCCCATCGGGCAGCGCTACTCACCGGGTCGGCACTGGCCCGAGCCCGTTGTGGCGGCGGGTGATGGAGGACGATCCGGCGGCGCGGGTGGCGCTGGCGTCGGGTGAGGGTGGACCCGGCTACCGCCGAAGCAGTGCCAGGCGACCCTGCCGTGCACGCTGATCCGTTCTGGCGGTGCGCCGGCGCCCTGCCCCGGTCGGGAGGGCGCCGGCGCTCGTACGTCACGTCAGGCGGTGGCGCGCTGCCACTGCTGGTTGGTGGCACCTGTGGTGCTGCAGGTGTACTGGATGAGGCCGATGCCGTTCTCCAGCGACGCTCCCGGCACATCGAGGCACTTGCCGCTGTGCCGGGCGATGATGTGCAGGTAGCCGCCGCCCACATCGGTCAGCGACCATTGCTGATTCGTCGCGGCGCCACACGCGGACTGCGTGATGGTGGCGCCGTTGCTCACTGACGCACCGGTGACGGTGGCGCACTGACCGGTTGCGCGGTTGACCAGGTTGAAGAAGCCGCTGGCGCCGGTCGGGCGGACCTCCCACTGCTGGTTGAGGCCGGTGGTCGGGGCGTTCTGCGCGACGGTGTTCGTCCCGCTGAGGACCTCCACGCGCTTGAGGCTCCGACGGGAGGTGAGCGTGGAGTACGTGGTGCTGCTGGCGGTCGGAGTCACCGCCGCCGAGGCGGCCGACGCGGGCCCCGTGCCGACCGCGTTGGTCGCCGTGACCCGGAACGTGTACGCCGTGCCGTTGGTCAGCCCGGTCACCGTGCAACTGGTCGCGCCGGTCGTCGTGCAGGTCCCGGCGGGGGTGCCGGTCACCCGGTAGCCGGTGATCGCCGAGCCACCGTTGGACGACGGTGCCGTCCAGCTCACCGACACCTGTGCGTTGCCGGCGACACCGGTCACCCCCGTGGGCGCACCGGGCAGGGTCGGAGCCGATCCGGACTCCAGGATCAGCAGCCAGTCGTTCATGCCCTGGCCGTTGTCGCCGGGGCTGGTGAAGACCCGTGAGCCGGAGTTCGCGAACGTTCCGATGGTGGCGTAGGTGCCGTTCGCCGGGTTGAACCACTTCGCCGACACCGAGCTGGTGCTCAGCCTGGCCATGTTGACCGTCAGGGAGCGGGCGCTGGTGCCGGTCGATGGGATGTAGGCCATCACGAGGGTGCCGTCGGCGGTGCGCGCCGCGGTCACGTAATCGGCGCCCCCGATGCTGGTGCCGTTGTTGAAGGTGCCGAACCCTGCCGTGACGGTCGTGTGGGTGAAGTCGGGGACGAGGTTCCACCAGGGCCTGTCGATCATCACCCTCGCGGCGTGGCCGGCGCTGACAGCTCCCCGGTCGTTGAGATGGTTCTGCCAGGTCTGACCGCTGCGGGCGAACACGGAGTCGTTCACGGGCCAGATGTCACGGTTGCCGTAGGCGAACCCGGCGGCGCCGCTGAGCGTGGGCCAGTACTGCTCGGCCCGCACGTACGCCGGCGACGCGCCGTCTCCCTCGTAGCCGCTCTCGATCATCACGAACGGCATGGCGGGGCTGCGCAGGTAGGCGTCCTTCGACACGGCGTAGACGTACCGGGAGCCGCTGCCCTTCTCCGGGTAGTACGTGTAGACGGTGCTGAGGTTCAGCCATGGTGCGTTGCTGCTGTAGACGACCCGGCCTTCACCACCCGGGGCGGTGTGCGCCGTTATCGGGACCGTCGCGTTGACGCTGCGGATGCCGTTCGCGATCGCGTTGATCCGGTCCCGGGTGGTGGCGTCCGGGTTGGCGTCGCCACCCATCTGGAATATGACGTTCGTGCGGGTGCCGGTGGCGTAGCGCCGGGCGATGAACTGCCCGAAGCCGGTGGCGGCGGAGATGCTGTTGCTGGCGAGCTGCCCGGCGCCCCACTCCTCGTTCCGGTAGCCCAGCCAGACCAGGCCCATGTTGACCGCCAGGCCGCGGGCGGCGGCCTTGTCCACGAAGGCGTCCATGTGTGCCCACCACGCTTCGTTCGGGGTGGAGAGGTTGCCGGCGGAGGTGAACGGCAGGTGCCCGGCGCGGTTGCGCTCGGTCCAGTGGTGCGGCGCCATCACCATGACGGCGGTGAAGCCCTTGGCCCTGCGGTTGTCGAGGTAGAGGTCGAACTCCGCAGCGGTGGCGTTCTCGAGCATGAACCAGCCGGTGTCGGCGGCGAGGTAGTAGGGGTTGTTGTTGGCGTCGACGAGGTAGCGCGCGGTGGGGCCGACCTTGAGCGGGAACACGGTGGCCGGCGCTGCGGCGGCGGTGCCGGCCGACGCCACGGCGAGGATACCGGCGGTCACCGCCAGCACGATGGCGGTGAGGACCGCCACCATCCGATGCGACAGGCGGGTGATGAGAGGCATGGTTTCTCCGGGGGTGCGGGGCGAGCGGTGGGGGTTCGTGCGGCGTGCGCGGCGGCATCCGTAGTCCGAAGGTCGCGGTATGCCGCCACGTGGACTGCAGGTCGGTGGCGGTGTGTGTGGTTGCGGGAGCTGGGCCGGCCCGGCGGCTTCCCCGACGCATCGAGGCAGTTGCCGCTGTGCCGGCGATGACGTCCAAGGGCGGCTCCATGGTGGTCTGACGACGTGACACCGGCCTGCTACCGGCTGCGAGCAGGCAGACCGTCGCGGTCGGACGCACTCCGGCGCGCTGCACGCCGGGCCACCCGGAACGCCACGCCGACTGTTGACAAGCCTGTTATCCGGCGTTCACAGTATGGCATGTCTTGCATGTTCAGTCGTGACTGAATGGATATTCGAGTGAAGGGTCACCAACGGCCGCCCTGGGCGCTCGTTCTCCTGCTCGTCGCCGTCTCGCTGTCAAGCTGCACCGACGTTCCGGGCGTCTACGTCTACGAGACGTCGCGTGACCGGCAGTCCGGGGCCACGGCAACGTTCGACCCGAAGGTCTACGTCGAGGGCATCTGGTCCTCCCGGATCGTCCCCACGGTGCATGACCAGGCCGTCGATGTCGTCACCGTCTCGGCCGCCGTCGCCGACGATCCTGCCGCTGCGGGTGCGCGGTTCGGGCACCAGTCCGGCACCGGAAGCCCGTACGCCTACCTCGTCAAGGGCACCGGCACGGTTACGAAGGCGGATCCGACGGCGGCGACCGGTCCCGTGACCGTCGAGGTGCCCGCCCCCGGCGGCAAGCCGGTGACCGTGACCGTGGTGACCGGCCCGGTGATCGCCGGAACCGCCCTGCGGGACGCTGTCGGCTTCATCGCCTTCGGCGACTTCACCAACCAGATCGCCTACGCCGAGGTCGCGAACCAGATCAACGCCAAGGTACGGGCCGACGTGGCGGCCACGGTCGACGCCGAGGACCTGCTCGGCAAGACGCTGACCTTCTACGGCGCCTACAGCGACCTGGTGCCGGACCAGATCACCGTCGTGCCGACCGAGCTGCGGGTCGGCTCGTGACCAGCCCGGCGACAGCTCTGCAGGGGCGTCGCATCAGCAAGTCCTACGGCGGCGTCCAGGCGCTGCGCGATGTCGCCTTCAGCGCGTACCGGGGCAAGGTCAACGTCCTGGTCGGCGAGAACGGCGCCGGCAAGTCGACCCTGATGAAGATCCTGTCCGGCGCGGAACAGCCGACGAGCGGCGACGTCGTGCTGGACGGCCGGCCGGTGAGGCTGGCCGGCCCCCGGGACGCGATCGCGGCCGGCATCGGCATCATCCATCAGGAACTCGCCCTGTTTCCCAACCTGTCCATCACCGAGAACATGTTCGCCGGGCGCGAACTGCGCCGGGCACGTCACTTCGTCGACCGAGCCGGCCAGCGTCGCCGGACCCGCGAGGTCCTGCGGCGGCTCGGCCTGGACGTGGACCCGTCCACGGCCGTCGAGGAACTGCCGATCGGACAGCGACAACTCGTCGAGATCGGCCGGGCGCTGCTCGAGGACGCACGCATCCTCATCATGGACGAGCCCACGTCGGCGCTGTCGAACCACGAGGTCGACGTCCTCTTCGACGTCATGGCGGACCTCCGCGACCACGACGTGACCGTCATCTACATCTCACACAAGCTCGACGAGTTCCGCCGCATCGGCGACTACGTGACCGTGCTGCGCGACGGACGTCTGGTGGCCCACGAGCCCATGACGAACACGGACACGGAGTGGATCGTACGCCAGATGGTCGGACGCGATCCCGAGCTGCTGTTTCCCCACAACAGCTCCGATCCGGGCGACGTCCTGCTCGACGTCCGCAACCTGTCCACCCGCGGCGCGTCAGGGCCGGTGGTGCACGACGTCTCGTTCCAGGTCCGCGCCGGCGAGGTCGTCGGCATCTACGGCCTGATGGGCGCCGGCCGAACGGAACTCGTCGAGTGCCTGATGGGCCTGCGCCCCGCCGTTCAGGGGCACGTCGTCGTCCGCGGCAGGCCCGCGGCCGACCCGACAGTGCGCGGCCGCCTGGCCGCCGGCCTCGCGTTGGTGCCCGAGGACCGCCAGCGCGACGGGCTCATCCAGACCATGTCCGTCCGGGACAACATCCTGCTGTCCATTTTCGACCGCCTGTCACGCGCGGGTCTGCTGCGTCGGGCATCGGAACGGTCCGTCGCCACCGGAAAGATCTCCGAGCTGGCGATCAAGACTCCCGCCCTCACCACCCCGGTCACGTCGTTGAGCGGCGGCAACCAACAGAAGGTGGTGCTGGCCCGCGCACTGCTCACCGAGCCGACGGTGCTGTTGCTCGACGAACCCACCCGCGGCATAGACGTCGGGGCGAAGTCCCAGATCGCCGCTCTGATGTCCGAACTCACCACTGCCGGGTTCGGCGTGCTCTTCACCTCGTCGGAACTCGCCGAGGTGATCGCGATGGCGGACCGGGTGCTCGTCATGGCCCGCGGGCGCATCACCGCGGAACTCACGGCCGACACCGTCACCGAAGCAGCACTCATCACCGCTTCCGCATCCGACAGCGCCCGGGAGACACAGCGATGACCAGCACCGACGTCGCGAGCAAGGCGCCCGCGCCGACACAGCGCGGGCGGGCCCCCCGGAGCCGGCCCCTGGCCCGGACCGCGTTGCTCCTGCTCCGCGGGCGGACACTCGTCGTCCTCGTCGTGCTCGTGCTGTTCTTCAGCGCGGCCTCGTCGGAGTACCTGACGCAGAGCAACCTCATCCTGATGACCAAGCACGTGGCCATCAACGCCATCCTGGCCATCGGCGTCACCTTCGTGATCCTGACCGGTGGCATAGACCTGTCCGTGGGTTCCATCGCCGGCCTGTCCAGCATGGTGGCGGGCGGTCTGTTGTTCACCGGCCTGCATGTGCCCGGTGGCACCGTCTTCTTCTCGGTGGCCGTCGTCGTCGTGCTCGGCATCGTCGTGGGAGCCCTGACGGGCGCCCTCAACGGGTTGCTGGTCACGCGATTCTCGGTGGCGCCGTTCATCGCCACGCTCGGCATGCTGTACGTCGCCCGGGGCGCGGCGCAACTGTTGAGTGACGGCGGCACCTTCCCCGACCTGGCGGGTACACCGCAGCGGGGCAACCAGGGCTTCCGAGTCATCGGCGTGGACAGCTTCCTCGGCATACCGGTCGCCGTATGGATCATGGTGCTCGTCGCCGCCGCGGCGGTCGTCGTCACCACCAGGACCCCCTTCGGCAGGCGCGTCTACGCGGTCGGGGGCAACGAGCGCGCGGCGGTGCTCTCCGGCATCCGGGTACGCCGCATCAAGGTCGCCGTGTACGTCATCTCCGGGTCGTGCGCCGCCCTGGCCGGCCTGCTGCTCACCTCCGAGCTGGGTGCCGCCTATCCCGACACGGCGACCACGTACGAGCTCAACGCGATCGCGGCGGCGGTGCTGGGCGGAACAGCGCTCAGCGGTGGACGCGGAACCATCGTCGGCACCGTGATGGGCGCCTTCGTCATCGGGTTCCTCAGCGACGGGCTCGTCCTCGTCGGCGTCTCCACGTTCTGGCAGTCGGTGGTGAAAGGCGCGGTGATCATCTTCGCCGTCATCGCCGAGCAGGCACAGCAGCGGCTGCAGGCCGGACTCACCGACCGGACTGCCTGACGTTTCCCCTCCTCCCTCGCGCGCCGACAGCGCCCCACCTACCGAGAGGCATCCTCATGAACAGAACGTCCCTGATCCGCCGGCTTCTGCTGCCCGTCGGCACGGCGGCGATGCTGGTCCTCGCCGCGTGCGGTGGCGACACCGCCGCTGACGGCCCGGCCGCGTCGGCACCCGTGGGCGCCGCCAAGCTGATGGTGATCATCACTCCGTCGCCGGACAACGTCTTCTTCAAGGCGGAGCAGGACGCGGCCGCCACCCACGCCGAGAAGCTCGGCTACGAGACGCTGGTGCTCAGTCACGACGACGATCCGACCAAGCAGAGCCAGGAGATCGACACCGCGATCTCCCGCAGGGCCGCGGCGATCATCCTCGACAACGCCGGCGCCGACTCCTCGGTGACGGCGATCCAGCGCGCGAAGGACGCCGGCATCCCCACGTTCCTCATCGACCGGGAGATCAACAAGACCGGCGTCGCGGTCGCCCAGATCGTTTCCAACAACGCCCAGGGCGCCGGGCTGGGCGCCCAGGAGTTCGCCAGGCTGATGGGCGGCAAGGGCGAATACGCGGAACTGACCGGCAAGGCGACCGACACCAACGCGGGAGTCCGCTCCCAGGGCTACCACGGCGTCCTCGACCAGTACGCCGACATGAAGATGGTCGCGCAGCAGAGCGCCAACTGGGATCAGGCAGAGGCACTGACCAAGACCCAGACCATCCTGCAGGCGCACCCGAACATCAAGGGCATCATCGCCGGCAACGACACCATGGCACTGGGCGCGTACGCGGCTGTCCAGGCGTCGAATCGCAAGGACATCATCGTCACGGGCTTCGACGGCAGCCCGGACGTCGTGAGTTCCATCCTCAAGGACGGGATCAAGGCCACCGTGCTGCAACCCGCCAGCCAGATCGCGCAGATGGCCGTCGAACAGGCCGACGCGTACATCAGGACCGGCACGACGAGTCAGCCGGAGAAGCAGTCGGTGGACTGCGTGCTGGTCAACGCCGCGAACGCCGCAGAGGTGCGCGACTTCGCGCTCGCGGGCTCCTGAAAGCGTTCCTGCTGGACCGTCTCCGGGTCGCATGCCCCGGGTACGGTCCAGCAGGAACGGGACCGGTGCCGTCCGGTAACCGGCCGGGCACCCGGGTCGGCCCGCACGAAGCGTCGCCCCTGAATGGGTATTCTGGGGCGCGCGTCGTTGCCGGTTCCGACGCGCAGACGGCGGAGCAGAGGCGCGAAGGAGTGGGAATGGCGGAACGGTCGGTGACGGTCGCCAGCGCGGCCGTGGGAGACGTCCCGCCGGATCAGATCCGCCTGTTGACCAAGGTCGCCCGCATGTACCACGAGCGGGGGATGCGACAGCCCCAGATCGCCGAGCAGCTGCACATCTCCCAACCGAGGGTGTCGCGGCTGCTGCGACGCGCCGCGGATCTCGGCATCGTCCGCACCACCGTCGTGAGCCCACGCGGCGTACACGCCGAGCTCGAGGAGCAGATCGAGCAGGCGTACGGCATCAGCGAGGTCGTCATCGCCGACACCGACGAGCAGGCGGACGAGCTGCAGATCCAGCGCGCCCTCGGCTCCGCGGCCGCGATCTACCTGGAGACGACGCTGATGGGCAAGGAACGCATCGGCGTGTCCTCGTGGAGCTCCGCGCTGCTCGCGACGGTCGATGCGATGCACCCGCGGCCCACCCCGGTCGCCGATCAGGTCGTGCAGATGCTCGGCGGCCTCGGCAATCTGACGGCGCAGACGCAGGCCACCCGGATCACCGGCGGGCTGGCCCGGCTGACCGGCGCCGCCGCCGTGTTCCTGCCGGCGCCGGGCGTACTGGCTTCCGGGGACATGCGGGAGATGTTCCTGACCGATCCGAACATCGGACCGGTACTCCAGGCGTGCGAGCAACTCACCATGGCCCTGGTCGGTATCGGCAGCATCGACCCGTCGCCGCTGCTACGGGAGAGCGGCAACGCCTTCGCCGAGACCGAACTGCCGGCACTGTCGAGGGCGGGGGCGGTCGGCGACGTGTGCCTGCGGTTCTTCGATGAGAGCGGCGCTCCGGTCGCATCCGGGCTCGACCAGCGCGTACTGGGTATCTCAGCGGACGCGCTGCGCCAGGTGCCACGTCGGGTCGGCGTCGCCGGAGGCGCGCGAAAGTACACCGCCATCCGGGCGGCGCTGCGCGGCGGATGGGTGAACGTCCTCGTCACGGACCTGCAGGTGGCGCGCCGTCTGGCAGCGCCCGAGCCCCGGTAGGGGACGGCCCGTCCGGGCCTGACGGGTCAGCGCCCCCGGTCCTGACCTCGCGACCGCCCGTCCGTATCGGCGGCGGTACCGCCACCCACGTTGCCCCTGCTCGACCGTGGGCCGACCCTGTCGGCGACGGCGCGTCGAGAGGGCATTCATGCTGACGCGAAACAGGATTGACACACTTCTCACACCCGCTTACCGTATCTCTAGTCGCCCATGAATAAATAACGCCGCTGGAGGATCGATGAGAATACGGACGCTGGCCGCAGTGGCTCTGACCGCCCTGCTAGCCCTCACGGGGTGCACCGGCAAGGCCATCGGCGGTGACGACGATGCCGCCGCGGGCGGCGACGTCACGCTGGACTGGTGGATCGTCACGCAGACCTCCGACACCGGAACCGCGACCCTCAAGTCGATCATCGCGGACTTCCAGCGGGCCAATCCGACGATCAAGATCAACGTGCAGTTCCGCGGAGTCGACGCGCACAAGGACGCTCTGCGCACCACGGCCGGGAGCAGTTCCGGACCGGACATCTACTACAACTGGGCGGGGCCGGGCCTCGGTGGCGAGATGGTCGACGCCGGCGTCAGCCTCGACCTCACGAAGTACTACGAGCAGTACAAGTGGACCGAACGCTTCAACGAGTCGACGCTGAAGGCGTACAAGCAGTACGGCGGCTACCACGGCGTTCCGTGGACCCAACGCACCGAGGTCGTCTACTACCACAAGGACCAGTTCGCCAAAGCCGGCGTCACCGCACCCCCGACCACCTACGGCGAATGGACGGCGGCCGCGCAGAAGCTGAAGTCGGCCGGCCTGACCCCCATCGCGATGGGCGGCAAGGACAACTGGCACGTGATGCGCCTGCTCGACACCTTCATCGAGACCAACTGCGGCGCCGAGAAGGGCGACCAGCTCAACACCCGCAAGGCCAGCTGGGCCGGCGAGCCCTGCGTCGACGAGTCCTTCGCACAGCTGAAGACCTGGTCGGACAACTACTTCAACAAGGGCTTCGCCGGGCTGGCGCAGACCCAGGCCGCCGCCCTGTTCACCTCGGGCAAGGCCGCCATGGCGCTCGAAGGGGACTGGTTCACCCCGCAGGCCATCGAGGCCGGCGCCGACCCCGAGAACATCGGAGTCTTCCCGCTGCCGACCGGCACCGGGCGGTTGTACGGCTTCTCCGAGGGCCAGTACCTCGCCAAGGCCGGTCAGCACCCGGACCAGGCCGCCAAGTTCCTCGACTACCTGTCGTCGGCGGAAGTGGAGAGCAAGAACCTCGGCGTCTTCGCGGCCATCCCCGTCAACAAGGACACGAAGCCCGCCACCGCCCAGCAGCCGTTGAACATCCAGATCGCGGAGCTCACCAAGAGCGCCAAGGGCTTCTTCCTCAACAACGACCAGAACTTCCCGACCGACGTGACGACCGAGTACTGGCGTATCCAGAACGCCGTCACCGCCGGATCGATCAAGCCAGACGACGCCGGCGAGCAGCTGCAGAAGTTCATTGACTCGCACCGATAAGTCGCGGGCTCACCACGGCAGCGCACACGACGACGAGCGCGGCGCGGGACCGGCACCACCCGCGCCCAGCCGCTCCCACCGGACCCGATCGAACGACGCAGAAGGGCCTGCTATGGCGTCCACAGCCACTGCGACCACTCCGCTGCCGCCCGCCCCCGTCGCTCCTCGACCACGACGACAACGACGCAGCCCGACCTCGTTGCTTGGGGCACTCCCGTTCCTGGCGCCGGCGGTGGTGCTGTACGCAGTCTTCCTCCTCTTCCCCATCGTCTCGGCCATCTACCTCAGCTTCCTGAAGTGGAACGGCTTCCCCACCACCCCCCAGGTGTGGGTGGGCTTCGACAACTACGTCGACATCCTCAGCAACGACCCCGTGTTCTACACGGCGCTGCGGAACAGCCTGATCTGGGCGGTCCTGTCGCTGATCATTCCGACGGTCCTCGGGCTCGTGCTCGCACTGGCCCTCGATCGCCGGCTCCTGGGCCGCAACCTGATGCGCTCGGCCTTCTACATTCCGGCCATCCTCGCCTCGATCGCCGTCGCCACGATGTGGAGCTGGATCTACAACCCCGACGCGGGTCTGGTGAACGGCAGCCTCACCGGGTTGGGGTTGGAGTCGTGGATCCGCGACTGGCTCGGCGACCCCACCATCGCGATCTACTCGGTGTTCGTCGCGTTCGTGTGGCAGACCACCGGATTCTCGATGGTGCTGTTCCTGGCCGGTCTGCAATCGGTGCCGCGGGACCTCGTCGAAGCCGCACATCTCGACGGCGCCGGTCCGCGGCAGGTCTTCACGCACGTCATCCTGCCCGCCCTACGGCCGACGATGACGGTGGTTCTGGTCCTCACCGTCATCAGCTCGTTGAAGGTGTTCGACCTCATCGTGGGCATGACCGGCGGCGGCCCGGCCCAGTCGAGCCAGGTCCTGGCGCTGTGGTCGTACAGCCAGTCGTTCATCAACCACAACTTCGGCGGCGGCAACGCGCTCGCCGTGATCCTGCTCGCCATCACTCTCGCGCTGGTCCTGCCCTACCTGATGTGGACCCTCAAGGAGGACGATCGGTGACCGCCCTCGCCCCCGCACGCGCCCCCAGCGCCCGCGCCACCGCCGGGCCGCCCCGGCGGCCGGACTACCTCCTGATCGGTCTCTGGATCGGCCTGGTCGTCAGTTGCCTCATCTGGCTGGCGCCGTTCGTCTTCATGGTGCTGACGTCACTCAAGTCGACGGCCGACATCAACAACTCCGCCATCTGGTCCCTGCCCCGGCAATGGCAGTGGCACAACTACGCCGACGCGGCCGAACGCGGGGATCTGTGGACCGTGGTGAAGAACAGCGCCTACATCGCGCTGATCAAGGTGCCACTCGGACTGTTCCTCTCCGCGGCTGCCGCTTTCGCGATCGCCCGCCTGCGGTTCAGGTGGCACCGGGGTCTGCTGATCGTCCTCACCCTGGGCGCCATGGTCCCCGTACAGGTCGCCCTCGCGCCGATCTTCACGATGATGTCCAGCCTCAGCCTGCTCGACTCCACCAACGGCATCATCCTGCCGTACCTGGCCTTCGGTCTGCCCTATCAGATCTTCTTCCTGCACGGGTTCTTCCGTTCCATCCCGGCCGATCTCGACGAGGCCGCGCGCATCGACGGGGCCGGCAACCTGCGACTCTTCCTGACGGTCATCCTGCCCCTGGCCAAGCCGGCACTGGCGGCGTTGTTCATCCTCGACTTCGTCGCCACCTGGAACGAGTACGGGATAGCCCTCGTCCTGCTGCAGGACCAGACCCAGGCGACGGTGCCACTGGCACTGCAGGCCTTCCAGTCCCAGTTCGGCTCGAACTACGCGCAGCTCAACGCCTTCATCGTCATGTCGATCCTGCCGGTCCTCATCGTCTATCTGATGTTCCAGCGCTTCTTCACCCAGGGCGCGATCGCCGGGGCGGTGAAGGGCTGAGCATCCACTCCCGGGCGGCTCTGCCACCCGATCCAGCAGTTCTGTCCGATCCACCGCCCCGAACCCGGAGTCGAGGAACAATCATGCTCACCGCAGACCGCACGCAGGCCGACCGCTACCGCGAGCTCCGTACGAAGGTGGCCAGCGCCGACGCCGCGGACAGAGCGGCAATGCTGGTCGAATTCAGTCGGGAGATCCGGCGGCAGGACCTGTCGATGATCCAACGGGCCGGGCTCGGCCACATCGGCAGCGACTTCTCCGTGATCGACATCCTCGTCACCCTCTACGGCGCGGTCCTGTCCGTGGATCCGGTCAACCCCCGCGACGCGGGCCGTGACCGGCTCATCCTCAGCAAGGGCCACTCCGCCGGGGCGCTCTACGCCGTCCTCGCGGAGTGCGGCTTCTTCCCCAAGGCCGAACTGCAGACGTTCGCCGCACCCCTGTCGGCGCTCAACGGCCATCCGAACCGCACCAAGGTCCCTGGCGTGGAGACCAACACCGGCCCTCTCGGCCACGGCTTCCCCGTCGCGGTCGGGATCGCCCTCGCCGCGAAGCTGCGGGGATCACCGAGCCGGACATTCGTCGTGCTCGGCGACGGAGAACTGCAGGAAGGCAGCAACTGGGAGGCCGCCATGACGGCCAGCCACCACGACCTGTCCGGCCTGACCGCGATCGTCGACCGCAACCGGCTGCAGCAGGGCGCCTCCACCGAGGAGACCAAGCGACTGGAACCCCTGGCCGACAAGTGGAGCAGCTTCGGCTGGGAGGTGCGCCAGTCCGACGGGCACGACCACACCGCCCTGCTGGCCTCCTTCACTGCTTCCACGACCGGCCGGCCGGTCTGCGTCATCGCCAACACCACGAAAGGCAAGGGTGTGTCATTCATGGAGGACCGCGTCGAGTGGCACCACAAGGTGCCGAGCGCCGACCAGACCGCCGCGGCCTTCGAGGAGCTGACCCGATGACCGACACCATCGTCGACCGGGCCGCTACCTACGACTGCCGCCAGGCGTTCGCCGACGAACTCATCGCGTTGGCGCACCAGGACGACCGCATCGTGGCGGTCTGCAACGACTCCGTCGGCTCCAGCAACCTGGTGAGGTTCCGCGAGCAGTTCCCGGACCGGCTCATCAACGTCGGCATCGCCGAGCAGGACCTGGTCGGCGTCGGCGCCGGTCTGGCCAACGGCGGGTTCATCCCGGTCGTCAGCGCCGCGGCACCGTTCCTGACGGGTCGGGCCCTCGAACAGATCAAGGCCGACGTCGCCTACAGCAACACCCATGTCGTCCTCTGCGGGCAGAGCCCCGGCCTCGCGTACGGCGAGCTCGGCCCCACCCACCACTCCGTCGAGGATCTCTCCTGGATGCGAGCCATCGCCGGTCTGCCGGTCGTCGTACCGGCCGATCCCGCCGAGACACGATCGGCGCTACGGTGGGCCATCGAGAACGACGGACCGAGCTACCTGCGCATCGGCCGCTTCCCCGTGCCGGCCGTCAACCCCGACGACATCACCTTCACGCCGGGGCGATCGACGCAGCTCGCCGACGGCGACGACGTCACGGTGATCGCCGCCGGAACCATGGTGTCACGGGCGGTCACGGCCGCCGCCCAGCTCCGCGCCGAGGGCATCCACCTGCGTGTCATCAACATGGCCACGATCGAGCCGCTCGACAGCCAGGCAATCCTCCGCGCCGCACGGGAGACACGCGGCGTGATCACCGCGGAGGAGGCCACCATCACCGGCGGGTTGGGCGCCGCCGTCGCGGGTCTGCTCATCCAGCACGAGCCGGTCCCGATGCGCATCCTCGGGGTGCCACACGTGTTCGCGCCGACCGGCAACACCGCGTTCCTGCTGGAACATTTCGGCCTGACCGCCGACGGCATCATGACCGCCGCCCGTGAGCTGGTCGGCCGTGGCCGACGGTGAGCTCGTCCTCGCCATCGACCAGGGCACCAGCGGCTCCAAGGCGATCCTCGTCCGGGGCGACGGCACCGTGGTCGCCCGCGGCTCACACGCGATCAGGCGGACCCACCCGGCGCCGGGGTGGGTCGAGCAGTCCGCCGACGAGGTGTGGGCGAGCGTGGTCAAGGCGGTCGACGCCTGTCTCACCGGCCTGAACCCCCGGGTGGTCGCCGCGGTGGGCGTCAGCAACCAACGAGAATCCCTGCTCCTGTGGGACCGGGCGACCGGCGACGCCGCCTCCCCCATCCTGAGCTGGCAGGACCAGCGCACCGCCGCCCGGTGCGCGGAGCTGACCGCCCAGGGACACGGCGACCTCGTCCGGGACCGCACCGGCCTGCCTCTGGACCCGATGTTCTCCGCCGCCAAGGGTGAATGGCTGCTCGACCATGTCGACCCCGATCGCCGGCGGGCACGCGCCGGCGAGCTCTGTCTCGGCACCATCGACTCGTGGCTGCTCAGCCGATTCGGCGGTGACCACCTCGTCGAGGTCGGCAACGCCGCACGTACGCAGTTGTGCAACATCCATACCACCGACTGGGATCCGGACCTGCTGACCCTGTTCCGGATCCCGGAGCAGGTCATGCCGCGAGTCGTGCCGTCGACGGGACCTTTTCCCGCCGTCACCGGTCTGGCGCCGCTACCGTCCGGCGTACCCGTCACCGCCGTCCTCGCCGATTCGCACGCCGCCCTCTTCGCCTACGGCGGGACCGGCACGGGCCACGTCAAGGCCACCTACGGGACCGGCTCCTCCGTCATGGGCCTGTGCACGCCGGACGACCCGGTCGGCACCACGTTGTGCCGCACCGTGGCCTGGGCCACCGACCGCGTGCACTACGCCGTCGAGGGCAACATCCGCTCCAGCGGAAGCACCCTGAGCTGGCTCGCCGACCTCGTCGGACGAACACCGCAGGAGCTCGCCGACCTCGCCGCCACCGCGGACAGCGCCGGTGTCCACCTGGTTCCGGCGTTCAGCGGACTGGGCGCGCCCTGGTGGGACGCCCAGGCCAGAGCCTCCATCACCGGGCTGACCTTCGGCGCCGCGCTCCCCCAGCTCGCCCGCGCGGCCCTGGAGTCGGTGGCCTTCCAGATCGAGGACGTCGTCGCCGAGGTCGACGCCGCGGCCGGCCACGTCGAGACGGTGCTCGCCGACGGCGGCGCTTCACGAAACGCCGGTCTGATGCAGCTGCAGGCCGACATCAGCGGCCGCCGGGTCCGCCGCTCCGGTGTGCCCGACCTGTCGGCGCTCGGAGTGGCTCTGCTCGCGGGCTCGGCGGTCGGCCACCCCGCCGTCGGTGACGCGACCGCGGACGCCGGCGAGGACTTCCACCCCACCACCACCCGCGCCGAGCGCCACGCCCGTACGACGGCCTGGCACGCGGCCGTGGCCGCCGTCCGGACATCTCCGACCGTCCCCCCGCACAGGAGGTAACGACCATGCCCGACGAACCGCTGTACGGCGCCGGACTCTGGCACTTCGGACAGTTCCGCGACCGGTACGCCACCGACGGCTACGGCCCGCCGGTCACCACCCTGGAGGCCATCGATCGGGCCGGCCAGGTCGGCGACCTGTCCGTGGTCGACATCAACTACCCGTTCAATCCGGCCGACACCGACGTCGACGCGCTGCAACAGCGGCTTCGCGCCAACGGCCTCCGGGCCATCGCCCTCACCCCGGAGATCTACACCCGCACCTTCTGCCGCGGCGGTTTCACCAACCCTGACCCGGGCATCCGGCGGCAGGCCATCGAGCTGGTCAGCGACGCCGCCGACCTGGCGCGGCGGCTCGGCTGCGACTACGTCAAGCTGTGGCCCGGCCAGGACGGCTGGGACTACCCGTTCCAGGCCGACTACCGCGAGATCTGGAAGCTGTCGATCGACGCCGTCCGCGAGCTGGCCCAGCGCCACCCCGACCTGCGCTTCGCCATCGAGTACAAACCGCGCGAGCCGCGCAACCGGATGACGTTCTCCTCGGCGGCACGGACGCTGCTGGCCATCGACGAGATGGAGGTGCCCAACGTCGGGATCCTGCTCGACTTCGGCCACTCCCTGTACGGACTCGAGTCGCCGGCCGAGGCGGCCGGGATGATCCTGGCCCGCGACAAGCTGTACGCCATCGACGTCAACGACAACTTCCGCGGTTGGGACGACGACATGGTGGTCGGTTCCGTCCACCTGGTCGAGACGTTCGAGTTCTTCCACACGCTCCAGCAGGCCGGCTGGAACGGCGTGTGGCAGCTCGACCAGTTCCCGTTCCGCGAGGACCACGTCGAGGCCGCCCGTGCCGGCATCGACGTCATGCGCACCATCTGGCGGGCCCTGCAGATCCTCGACGTCAAGGCGCTCGCGGAGGCGCAGTCGCGTCAGGACGCCCTGGCCGCGCAACGGATCGCCCGGAGCGCGCTGCTCGGCGCCGAGCGCGGAGAGACGCGGTGACGGCCGGCCCCTGGCGGGAGGTGGAGATCGTCCTGACCGCCGGGCACGACGTCGGGGACCCGTACACCGGCGTGGAGGTGTGGGCCGACTTCACCCACGACGACGGCGTCACGCTGCGGCGCCCGGCCTTCTACGACGGCGGCCGGACGTGGCGTGTCCGGTTCGCCTCACCCCTGGACCGGGGGCGGTGGCGGTGGCGCACGACGTCGGCCGTCGCCGGACTCGATGACGTCACCGGCACGTTGGACGTCGCGCCCACGCCGACGACGAACCCGTTCCACCGGCACGGGTTCTGGCGGATGTCGCCCGGGCGGCGCAGCCTCCAGCACGCCGACGGCACGCCCGCCGTCCTCGTCGCGGACACCGCCTGGGCCCTGCCCTGGCGGGCCACCGAGGAAGAGGTCCGTGTGTACGCGCAGGACCGCCGGGACAAGGGATTCAACGCCGTGCTGCTGATGTCGGTGCAGCCCGACATGCGCGCGGTCGGTCCCCGCGACCGGAGCGCCGACGAGGGCTTCGACGTCGGCTTCGAGGACCTGCCCGCCGGGCACATCAACGACCTCAACCCCGCGTACTTCCAGTACCTTGACCGGCTCATCGACATCCTGGTGGAGCACGGCATCGTCCCGGTCCTGCAGCCGGTGTTCCAGGGCTTCGGGTGGAAGGGCCTCGACGTCGCGGGCACGGTCGTGCCACCGCAGGAGTACGCGCGCTACTGCCGCTACCTCGTCGCCCGCTACGGTGCCCGCCCCGCCATCTACCTGGTGGGCGCGGACGGCTCGGGCGAGGAACCGCAGATCGGGGCCGGCGGCCGCGAGGTCCACGCCTGGGACTGCTACGCCCAGCCGACCGGCATCCACTACCGGCCGCACGCACACGCCCACGCGCACCAGGACGCGGACTGGCTCGACTTCCAGTGGTGCCAGACCGGACACGGCGGCGAACACGTTCCCGAACGGGTCGCCGACATGTGGCGCAACACCCCGGTCAAGGCGGTGGCCAACGGCGAGCCCACCTATGAGCAGACCCGCCACGCCGATGTCGCCTCGGGCTGGTGGCAGGGACACGAGGCGTGGAGCAACCTCTGCGCCGGCTCCACCATGGGGGTCGTGTACGGCGCCGCCAACATCTGGCAATGGGTGCACCGCGACGGGGAACCCGGACACGCGCCGTACTTCCTCGGCCCGGCCGGAAGCTGGCGGGACGCACTGTCCCACGAGGGATCGACGTACGTCGGACTGGTCGGCCGGATCCTGCAGGGCCTGCCGACCACGGACATGGAGCCCGACTGGGAGACGTTCCTCAACCCGCACGGCCTGCGAGTTCCCGGAAGGCTGCAGATCCTCTACCAACCGCACGGCGGCGCCCTGCGCATGATGCACGACCATGACACGCCGCGCCATTACAGGGTCATCGACCCCCGCACCGGGAAGTCGACCGCCTCCGGACAGCTGTCCGCCGGTGAGGTGATCGACGAGGACGTCTCGCGCGAGCCACGACTGGTGATCTTCCAACATCCCGCAGGGAGCTGACCCGGGGGTCCGAGGCCCCGGCCATCACGGTGTTCCGCCACCGATGACCACCACGCATCGGCGGCGGGACCAACCGTGGTGCCTGGCGGCCCACCCTTGAGTCGACCGTGCGGTGATACGAATCGCTGAGGCGGCCGACCCGATCAGTGAGGCGCCTGCTGCCCACATCGCTGCGCTGTCAGCCGGGTCGGCCCCGATGCACTGAGGAGCAAAGACGTTCATCGATCTCCTTTTCCGCATCGTTCGGCGCAAATCCTTGACACCCATATCGACGGGCGTTTACCGTCTGGAAACGTTCGAATATCTAGACAGCTGCGAATATTTATTCCGAGCGATGGTCGTTCACGCCAAGCCGGCGGGTGCACCGACCAACGCTCTGATGCAGGCACACACGCACGGTCACCATGCGATCCGCCGACCATTCGGCTCCCCCATCCTCAGGCAGGAGGCCCAACCATGGGTTTCGGCAACCGTCCCTCTCATCGTTGGCGGGCGGTGATCACAGCGAAAATCCACAGGTCCTTGACGATCGGTCTCGGCGCACTCCTGGTCGGCGCTTCCGCAGCGGTCGGCGTGACAGCCGCCGCGCCCGCCTCGGCGGAGATCCCGGGCAGCACACTGCAGCCGTCGGCCAACGGCCGGTACGTGCAGTGGAGCGACGGGACCCCGGTCTTCCTCCTCTCGGACACCGCCTGGCTGATGCCCGGCCGGTACTCCGACAGTGAGGTGATCAACCACGCCACCACCCGCGCCGCGCAGGGCTTCACCTCGATACAGATGACCGCCGCGTTTCCGGAGTTGCAGCGCGGCAGCACGGCGCCGCTGCAGGACATCAACGACATCTTCACCAACGGCGACATGGCTCGACCGATCGACAGCTACTTCGACCGCGTCGAGTGGGTGGTGAACACGGTGACCAGCAGGGGACTGGTCGTGATCCTGAACCCGTTCTGGAAGAAGACCATGGACACCTACCTGGACGGCCAGGGGGAGACGAAGAACCGCACCTACGGCCGGTACCTGGCCGGCCGTTTCGTGAACAACCCGCGGGTCGCGTACTTCATCGGTGGCGACGCCGCCCCCCTCGCCGTCCGCCCCGAACTCGACGCGCAGGGCCTGGGCGTGCTCGACGCCTACGCCGCGGCGGGGAAGCCCAAGCCACTTGTCGCGTACCACAGCAAGCCCGGTGAGAGCAGCCGCGAGGCGTTCAGCACCGGCGCCGGCTGGCTGAACCTCGACTGGACGTACGAGTACGCCCCGCCGTTCACGGGCGCCGAGGGCACGGGCGGCAGCCCGTACGTGGAGAACTGGCAGGACTGGGCGAAGACGCCGGCCATGCCGATCATGTTCGGCGAGGGTTTCTACGATCGCGACAACGGCGCGTCGGCCAGCTCCCGCTGGAGCGACCGGCACGGGCTGCGCCGTCAGGCCTGGTGGTCCACCGTCAGCGGCGGCATCGGCGGGTACGCGTACGGAGCCGAGCCGATCTGGCTGCACCGCTACAACGGAATCACCCCCACAACGGCCCTCACCTGGGAGAGCGGCAGGGACGCGGCGCGCATGACGTCGTTCCTGACCGGCACCCAGTGGACGCGCCTGCAGCCGGACATCAACCACACGTTCCTGACCGGTGGCTACGGCCGATTCAAGTACCTGGACCACGCCGTCGCCGCGGTGGCCGACGACAAGTCGTTCGCCGTCGTCTACACCCCGACGGCCCACAACCTGAACCTGCGGATGCCGGCGAGCGGGCGGACGTACACGCTGCGGTGGTTCGACCCGAGCAACGGCACGTACCGGTCCGGCAGCACCACCGCCGCCTCGGGCGCGGCCATCACCATGACCACGCCCGGCAACAACGCCAGCGGCAAGCCGGACTGGACCATCCACGTGACCAGCGGCGTCGTCAACCCCACCGCCCCGGGTGCGCCGACGGGCGTCGCCGCGACGCCCGGGAACGCCTCCGCCACGGTGAGCTGGGCGGCGCCGTCCGACGGTGGCTCACCGATCACCCGCTACACCGTGACCGGCACCCCGGGCGGTTCGTGCACCACGACCGGAGCGACCAGCTGCACCGTGACCGGACTGACCAACGGCACGTCGTACACGTTCCGCGTCACCGCCACCAACGCGATCGGCACCGGACCCGCCTCGGCCGCCTCGGCAGCGGTGACTCCGACCGCCAGTAGCACCGCGTACTCGACCTTCACATCCGTCAGCAGCACACTGCGGCTCGCCGTCGCCAGCGGCACCAACACCGTCGTGCAGAGCACCCCCGCCGTCTCCAGCCTCCAGCAGTGGGAGTTCCGCACCAACGGCTCGTACGTGAACCTGGTGAACCGGTCCACGGGCCAGTGCGCCATGGTCAACGAATCGTCGTTGACGAACAGCGCCCTGATCGTGCAGGCCGCCTGCACCACGGCCACCACCAGCCAACAGTGGACGCTCACGCCGGCCAACCAGATCATCAACCGCAACAGCGGCAAATGCCTCGACGTACCGGCGCGCTCGACGACCCCGGGCACACAGCTCATCCAGTACACCTGCAGCACCACCGGCGCCACCAACCAGCAATGGACCCGCGCTGCCGTCTAGCACGCGTCATTCGGCTCCCGAACGCTACACAGGAGAAGGTCATGAGTTTTGGTCAACGGTTGACGCGGCGCTGGGGCGCGGCGCTCTCCGCCGTCGTTCTCGCCGTCACCGGCGGGCTGCTCGCCACGACAGGTGAGCCGGCAGCCGCCGCGACGGCCTTCCCACTGAAGGTCAGTAGCAACGCCCGTCACCTCGTGGACGCGAACAACCAGCCGTTCCTCCTCGCGGCGGACACGGCGTGGTTCGCGCTGGAGAACCTGACGGACGCCGAAGTCGACACCTACCTCGACAACCGCGTGGCCAAGGGCTTCAACACGGTGATGGTCATGGCGCCGCACCACTGGACGGAGCGCAACCGATACAACCAACTACCGTTCAGCACGGCGGGCAACCTCTCCACGCCGGACGCGGGGTGGTGGGGTCACATGGACTCGTTCGTCGACAAGGCGCGAGCCCGTGGTCTGGCGGTCAACATGGCGCTCACCTGGCTGGGCTACCGAAACGAGGAGTGGGGCGCCGGGCAGCTCGCCAGCAACAGCATCTCCGCGGCCACCGGTTTCGGGCAGTTCATCGGCCGGCGCTACGCGACCGGCGCACGCACCAACGTGTTCTTCCAGATGGGCGGCGACGGCAATCCCGACACCGCCACCCGCGACCGCATCAACGCGATCGCCAACGGTATTCGCAGCATCAACGCCACTGTTCCGATCACGGCGCACGGTCAGCCGTCGACCGAGGCTCGCGTCGTGTACAGCAGCAACGCTCCGTGGCTCACGCTGAACAGCGTCTACACCTACTACCCCGGGAAGAACAGCTCGCGGTACGTCTACGCGATGTCGAAGGACGCGTACCTGCGCAGCCGGGCATCGCCGTTCGTGATGCTCGAGAGCGGCTACGAGAACGACGGCGCCACTCCGGCGCTCGTCCGGGCGGCCATGTACTGGCCGGTGCTGAGCGGATCGAGCGGATTCGGGTACGGCAACCGCGACATCTGGCCGTTCAGCGACTCCGTCTACGGTCGCTCTGGTCAGACCTGGCAGGCGCACCTCAACGACCCGCTCAGCACCAGCGCGGGTCGCGCAGCCGCGGTCTTCGCCTCACGGGCGTGGTACAACCTGGTACCGGACTTCGACCACACCACCGTCACCGCCGGCTACGGCACCTTCAACAACACCAACTCCACCTCGGGTGGCGGCGGCGACTACGTGACGGCAGCCCGCACCGCGGACGGCACGCTGGTCATGGCCTACCTGCCCTCGACCGGCACGGGCACCCGCACGCTGACGGTCAACATGACGCGACTGACGAGCCCGTCCGTCGCTGCCAAGTGGTTCAACCCGGCCTCGGGTGCCTACACGACCATCGGCACGTTCGCGAACACGGGCTCGCGGACGTTCACGACGCCGGGCAACAACGGCGCCAACATGAACGACTGGCTGCTCATCCTCGAGGCCGGTGGCGCCGCCACCGTCCCGGGTGCTCCCAGCGGCGTGACGGCGACGGCGGGCAACGCGTCGGCAAGCGTGAGCTGGGCGGCGCCGTCGAACGGTGGCTCGCCGATCACCCGCTACACCGTGACGGGCACCCCGGGCGGTTCGTGCACCACGACCGGAGCGACCAGTTGCACCGTGACCGGACTGACCAACGGCACGTCGTACACGTTCCGCGTCACCGCCACCAACGCGATCGGCACCGGACCCGCCTCGACGGCATCCGCAGCGGTAACTCCGACATCGACGCCGACCGTGCCCTACTCGACGTTCACGTCCGTCAGCAGCACACTGCGGCTCGCCGTCGCCAGCGGCACCAACACCATCGTGCAGAGCACCCCCGCCGCCTCCAGCCTCCAACAGTGGGAAGTCCGCACCAACGGCTCGTACGTCAACCTGGTGAACCGGTCCACCGGCCAGTGCGCCACCGTCAACGAATCATCACTGTCCAACAACGCCCTCATCGTGCAGACCACCTGCACGACCGCCGCCACCAGCCAACAGTGGACGCTCACGCCGGCCAACCAGATCATCAACCGCAACAGCGGCAAATGCCTGGACGTACCAGCACGCTCCACCACCTCCGGCACCCAACTCATCCAGTACACCTGCAGCACCGGCGCCACCAACCAGCAATGGACCCGCAGCGCCGTCTGACGGCATCGACCAGGCACCTCGACCCGGCGCCGTCCTCCGTATGGAGGAGGGCGCCGGGCCGGTGCGGCAGGTGGGCCGCGTCCGACCCGAGGTCGGGAGCGCGGCGGGGCGGACGAACCCGCTGATCCGAGCGTCGACAGAGCTACGGCAGCCGTACCTCACCAACGGTGCTGGACGCTGGTCCACCCGGAGCGGCGAGCAGCTTCATCCTTGCTGGAGCAGGCCGCGTTCGGCCATGAAGGCTCGCAGCCTCTCGTCGTCCTCGGTGGACATCAAGCGGCGTGGGATCACGGTCGCCGGCATCCGGCCGACGTACACGATCCAGAATTCGGCGGTGTCCCCTACCCGGGCCACGCCGTCCCAGGCGATGCCGCCAGACTCCGAGCCGCTGCGCATCATGATGTTGTCGTCGGTGATGTCGTAGGCACCCTCGACCGCGTAGCGACTGGAGCGACGCCGGGCCCGCCACTGCACCCACGGTGAATACAGCATCGACAGCAGGCCACCCACCATGAGCGCCATACTCACCGGCGAGATCCGGTCGCCCCACGTGAACCCTCGCGCAACGACGAACCCGATCACCCCGACCGCCGCCAGCACCGCGCCGACATAGCCGTACCTGCGCAGCCGAACACGGCTGAGCGCTGCGGCCACGCGGCCCGGGTACGCGGGATCGGCGGGGACGTCGAAACGGATGTGCACGCCAGAACGATAGTCAGTGACAGCGCAGGACGCGCTTAGCCTGGTGGGCATGGAACGCATCGAGTTCCGCACCGTCGAGCAGGAGTTCGGCATCGGTGGGGTGATCCCGACCCTCGTGCCGTACCTCAATGGTGTGCCTCTGCCCGACCTGGTACGCAGGATCGAGCTGCCGTTCGCACGCCGCGAGGGAAGACCCGACATCGCGGGCAGCTACGCGGGCCTGCCGAAGAACGAGGTGCGGTGGCCGAGCCGGCACTACCTCGACGATCCCGTCCTCAGCTGGTTCGGCGACGGCGACACCGTCCTGGTCGGATGCGCCTGCGGCGACTGGGGCTGCTGGCCGCTGACCGCGATCGTCACGGTGGCAGAGGACACGGTCACCTGGTCCGGCTACCGCACCGGGCATCGCGACTGGGACTACCGCGAGCTGCGGGAGATCACCTTCGATCGTGTCCAGTACGAACAGGCGTTGCAGGCGACAGCCCACTGAGCGATCGGAGGCGGCGCGGGCCCGGTCAGGGCTTCCGGGGCACCGGCTCGGCCAGGGCCTGGATCTCCTTCGGCAGTTGCGCCATCGCGTCCTCGAACTCGTGATGCCCGACCGGGCGGTGCAGGGTCTGCAGGACTGCCCGCACGCCGCGCTCGGCGACGTCGTCCTCCACGGCCGCACGCTCCCCCACCCGCCGCAGGAACTCGTCGTACCCGAACGCCTCCGGCTCGTCCGCGCCCGCGAGCACGGAGTCGCGCAGTTCGTACGCGAGGTGGTCGGCCAGGGCCGCCGCCTCGGCGCCGCTGATCCGCTCGGAGAGCGTACGCAGGGTGGCCTCGGTCAGAGCTTGCGCCGTATCCGGAGCGACACCCGCCCGCGCGGCCACCTTGTCGAAGAACGCCAGCTCAGTCATGCCCTGCCCCTTCCGTTTCCCGGACAGGCGTGGCTACCCATGACTGCCCGCCACAAACGGGTGCCGCGTTCAGGCGGTGGCGGTTCGGCCCATCTCGGCGAGGATGCTGCCGGCCTGACCGAGCTCGATCAGGTAGCCGTCCGGGTCCCGCAGGTAGCACCGGGTCTCGACGCCGTGATCCTTCGGCTCGGTCAGGAACTCCCCGCCCCGCGACCGCCACTGCTCGTAGACCGCGTGGATGTCGGTGACGCGGATGTTCATCGCGCTGCTCAGCGTGGTCGAGTCGGGCGGCGCCTGCGCGCGGACGTCCGGCTTGTCGTCGGTGGGACCGCCCTCGTCGTTGATCACGATGTAGCTGTTGTGGAACCGCAGGATCGCCGGCAGGCGGTCCCGCACCACCGTCGCCCCCAGCACCCGCTGGTAGAACTCCCGTGAACGGTCCACGTCCCGCACGATCAGCAGGGTGGTGAGCACCATCCCGTTCTCGGGCTGGAAGTAGTCCGGCGCCTCGCTCGCCATGCACGCCTCCCCCATTCGACCGGTCGGGCGTACCCGTTCGCGGCGCCGGCACACCCGGCCCCGGCCCTATGCGGCGGGCACCGCTTCGATGATGCGCAGGTCGCGTTCGGCTCCGTCGCCGAGCGCCCGCAGCGCCTCCTGGTAGGCGGGGCTGTGGTAGGCCGCGACAGCGGCGTCGACGCTGTCGAACTCGATCAGCGTCGTGCGCTCCACGATCCCCGACTCGAACGCGTACGCCGGCAGCCCGCGCGCCAGGAACGTGCCGCCCGCGGCGCGCATGGCCGGCCCGGCGAGCTCGATGTACGCGGCCAGCTTCTCCTCGTCCGTGATCGACCGGAAGGTGTTGATCCAGTACGCCTTGGGCACGTGGGGTCTCCTGTTCTCGGGTGTCGTCAGCAGCGGGTGTCGTCAGCCGAGGGTGAGGTGGCCCTCCGCGTCGTGGCGGAGGCGGCCGCTGGTGACGGCGACGTGCAGCCCGTACCGGAGCAGCTTGTCGATCTTGTCGGTGCGTCGCCGGTAGCCGAGGCGCTCCAGTCCGGCGCGCAGCAGCCGCTCCTCCGGCAGGTGGGGCACGCCCTGCAGGACGTGGACGAAGGCGTTCGCCACCTCCTCCGGTGACACCTCCTCGAACGCCCGCTCGTTGCTGGCCTGGGTGACCCGGTACGCGTGGTACGTGCGTGGGTCGGCGCCGTCGGGCCAGGCGTACCGGCCCACGGTGGGGTGTGCGTACCACCGGCGGGAGTCGACGAGCGCGAGCACGGCGGCGCGGCGGTCCTCGCGGGTGCGGAGGAAGCCGAACCGGGCGAGGGCCAGGCGGGCGAGGCGGTGCTGCTCGACGGGCCCCTCGGCCTCGATGATCTCGCGGAGCGCCGTGCGCATGAGCCCGCGGACCCGCTGGTCGGTGGCGAAGAGGTCGAGGTCGGCCTGGTCGCCCAGCGGTGTCGGGACGTACGGAACGAACGGGCTCACCGTGATGGTGCCGGGCGCGGTCGCCGGCGCGACCGCCACCGGACGCGACGCCGGCGGAGCGGCGATTCCGGTCACGGGTGCCGGCGTCGTGCCAGGAGGTGGCTCTGCGGGGCGCTCCTGCGACACCTCGGCATCCGGACCGGGACGCTGCTGCGGCAGGTCGACGTCCGCCGCGGGCCGGGGCTGCGGCGGCGCGACGTCGTCGGGGGGCGCGAGCGCCTCCGCCTGCGCGGGCTCCGGTTCGACGATCTCGGGCGCCTCGGCCCGGGTGATCGCCTCGTCGACCCGGTCGAGCAGCGCCGACCGGTCGTGGATCCACGCCGGGAGCCAGAACCGCACGACCTGCGGCCAGCCCATGATCGTACGGAGCAGCGCGGGCGCCGAGTCGCGGTCGGCCACCGTGGGCCGGGCGCTCCAGTCGGGACCGTCCAGCATGACGGCCACCTGCCACCGCGGCGAACCCGGCCGGCGTACCGCGATGTCGACGGTGAAGTCGGACAGGCCGTGCGAGGTGCGGACCTCGTGGCCGCGGTCGCGCAGCGCCGCGGCGACCTCGTCGCGGATCCGGCTGCGTCGCTCCGTGCGGTCGGTGGCGAGGTCGCCCAGGCGGTCCGCGCCGGCGGCCGCCATCTCGCAGTACGCCCGCAGGTGCTGGGTGCCGACGGCAGAGGTACGGGACAGGTCGATGTCCGACGGGTCGAAGGAGGAGAACAGCACGACCTGCCGGCGGGCCCGGGTGATCGCCACGTTCAGCCGCCGCTCTCCCCCGGCCTGGCTGAGCGGGCCGAAGTTCAGCGGGAGCTGACCGGTCTCCGGGTTGGTGGAGAACGCCAGCGAGAACAGGACGACGTCCCGCTCGTCGCCCTGCACGTTCTCCAGGTTCTTGACGAAGATCGGCTCGGCGACCGCACCGGAGAGGTGTTCCCGGATGATCGCATCGGTGCTGTCCTCCAGCAGGTTGAGGATGAGGTCGCGCTGCTGGATGTTGAACGTGACCACACCGATGGACTGGGATGCGGTCACCGGGTCGTGCAGGCGGCGGGTGATGTCCGCGAGGATCGCCCGCGCCTCCACCTCGTTGGTGCGCGAGCCGCCGCGGTCGTACTGGCCGTCGACCCGTCGCCAGGAGATGCCGGCGGTGCTGCTGGCGCCGGGTGACGGGAGGCTGGAGAGCTTGTTGTCGTAGTAGTAGCGGTTGGAGAAGGCGATGAGCGACTCGTCGTGGCTGCGGTAGTGCCACGACAGCCACCGCTGGGGAAGCCCCGACTCGACGCCTTCGCTGAGGATGCTCTCCAGGTCCTCCAGCACCGGGCCGTCGCCCTCGTCGACATCGTCCACCGTGTGGCTGGCCTGCATGATGGTGGACGGGGGCATCTGCCGGGAGTCGCCGACGACCACCACGGCACTGCCCCGACCCATCGCGCCGATCGCCTCGGCGACGCGGATCTGGGACGCCTCGTCGAAGATGACCAGGTCGAACCGCTGGCTTCCGGGAGCCAGGAAGTTCGCCGCCGAGGCGGGACTGACCAGGACGCACGGCGTCAACGCCAGTACCGCGTCCGGGTACTGCTCGAACAGATCCCGGAAGGACCGGCCGCCGCGCTTGCGGCGCAGTTCCGCGGCAAAGTCGGCGAAGCGGCCGCGCCGGTCGGTCGGGCTGAACGGGCGGCGGCGGACCAGCACCGACGGCAGGCGCTCGGGCAGGGCGGACCGCAGCTCACCGGCGGCCGTCTCGAACTGGGCGATCTCGTCGTCGTGCAGCTCCGGATCGAAATACTGCAGGCCCCCGGCCCGGACCCGCTCGGCGAGGGACGCCGCCGCGACTCCCCGGCGGTAGGCCTCCTCGGCGAGCTGCGCGTTCACCTCGGCGCGGAGCAGCTGGTCCCGGTAGTCGGTCAGACCGGCGGAGGCGAGCACGTCGGCGTGGGTGAGGACGGTCGCCCAGCGGCGCAGCGGGAACAGCTCCTCGGTACGCAGGTCGTGCAGCCAGGTCGCGCCGTCGCGCTGCCAGGCGTCGACCCAGGTGGCGCCACCGGACCAGAGGGCGAGTTCGGCCGCGGCCGAGCGGAGCACCCCGCGCCAGGCCCGCCACCGGGAGGCGACCCGGTCCAGGAGGGCGGCGTCGACCTCGGTGGCTCCACGGTGGAACAGGTCCCAGGCCTGCGGATGTCGGGCCAGCAGGGTGCGGCCGGCCCGGGTCGCCTCGACCGCCTCGGCCAGCCGCTGCGGGGCGTCCGGGTCGGTGGGCTGCCACGCCGGCAACCGCAGTCCGCCCACCGCGGCCACGTGCTGGTGGAGCGTGGCGGCCTGCGCCTGGGCGGCGACCAGACGTCCGGTGGTCACCTCCACCCGCTCGGCGTCGACCGTCGCGCCGGCGACCAGGTGCACGGCCAGCTTGTCGACGACGGCCTGCCGGCGCTTGCGCTTGCCGAACAGCTTCTTCGCCGCCTCCTGCGCCTCGGCGTGCCAGGCGGCCAGCTCGGGGCGGGCGAAGACGTCCGGCCGGAAGGTGGCGAGCTCACCGGCGAACCCCTGGTGGAAGGCGGCCAGGTCGGCCTGGAGCCGGGCCACCGCCTCGTCCCACCGCCGGTCGTCGGCGCGCAGGGTCGTCTCCCGGTCCGGGAGCAGTCCGCGTACGGCGAGCCAGGCGCCGGCCTGCAGCTCGGTGACCGTCTCCGGGGCGGGAAGCGTGCGCAGCAGGTCGACCAGGTGGGGGTGGGAGGCGAGGTCGGCGCGGAGGCGTTCGAGGTCGGCGGCGATCTCGGTGACGGCCGCCCCGTGCAGCCCGTCGAGGGTGCGGCATCCGCTGAGCGCCCAGGGGTGCTCGGGCCGGATCCGCGCCGAGCGTGCGGCGGCCGGGAACTCCCGCAACGTCGTCTCCACCTGCGCGCGTGCCTCGGCGGACGCGTGCAGGTAGCTCACCGGGATCGGGGCGACCGGGCCGTCGCCGTACGCGAGGACCTGCTCGTAGGCCGACCAGAGCGACATCCCGACTCCGTTGGCGGTGTGGACCTGCGCCGGGTAGTCGACCAGCGGCGCGAGCCGCGTCCGGTAGGCCGTCTCGACGGCCGTCCAGTCGCCGTCGCCGCCCGGGTCGTACTGGTCGAGGGCGTCGCGGAGCTGCTGGCGAATCGCGTTGAGGGACTGCTTGCGACCGTGCAGGTCGAGGGCGAACGGTCCGAGACCGATCTGCTTGAGGCGGCGCTTCACGACCTCCAGCGCCGCCTGCTTCTCGGCCACGAACAGCACCGACCGGCCGGCGGTGACCGCCCGGGCGATCATGTTGGTGATGGTCTGCGACTTGCCGGTGCCGGGCGGGCCCTCCAGGACGAAGGAATGGCCGCGCTCGGCCATCACGATCGCCTGCATCTGGGAGCCGTCGGCGGGGATCGGCAGGTGCAGCTCCGCCTCCTCGACCGCCACCTCCGCCTGGTGGTCGGGGCGGGCCGGGTCGTCGAAGGTGGCGCCGGAGGATTCCACCAGGTGCCGGACGACGGGGTTCTCCAGGAACCGGGGCCAGTGGTCGCCGAGGTCCCGCCACATCTGGAAGGTGGAGAACTGCAGCAGCCGCAGGCTGGCGGTCTCGTCGATGCGGTAGTTGAGCCGGTTGTCGACGAGCCCGGTGTTGATGGCGGCGAGCGTCTTCGCCACGTCGATCCCGGCGTCGTCGAGGACCGGTCGCTCCAGCTCGGGGATCCGCACCGCGTGCTTCACCCGCAGCCACTCGATCAGGCAGTGGTTGGGGCTGGCGACCTCGGTGCCGTCGATGACCATCGCGTACCGGCGGCGGCCGGTGCCACCCTCGATCCGCACCGGCAGGAGGAACAGCGGCGCGTACGCCTCTCCCCCGGTCGTCCTGGTGTGCACCAGCGTGCCGATGGTCAGGTAGAGGTAGTTGCTGCCGGTCTCCTGCTCCATCGTGCGCGCCTCGCGCTGCAGCGCCCGCATCACCGTCTTGTAGCGGGCGTCGGTGACGGCGCCGTAGACCCGGCGGTCGGTGCGCAGCTCCCGGGTCAGGATCTCGGCGTCGAGGTCCTGCGCCCGACGCGCGCCGGCCAGCTCGTGGACGTGGCTGATGTCGTCCTGCGGAATGACCTGCACCTGACGGCCGTCGTGGATGAGGTCGTCGAGCAGGGCCAGCGCACCGGCCGGCACGTGCAGGTCCAGGCCGCGACCCCGCTTGGGCAGGTTGAGCAGCGGGTTGCGCAGACTCAGGTCGAGCAGGGACTTCTTCCACTGCTGGATGCGCGCCGGCGAGCCGTCGGACTGGTGCGGCACCTCGTCACCCTCGTCGGCGAGCTGGCGCAACTTGGCCGCCGCGACACCGGGCGGAAGGTCGAGGGACGCGGCGGCGGTGTCGGTGGTCGTCTCGGCGTCGACCGGCACAGCCAGCTCGTCATGCGACGGCAGCGGCCGGATGCCGGAGCGGTGGGCCAGGTGGACGTCGACGACGCCCTGCAGGCGCTGGCCCTCGCCGCGGAAGTGGCCGAGACCGACCCGTACCGCCTCGGTGAAGGTCGCGGTCTGGGCTCCCGGCCCGATCCGGGTCAGCTCGACCGGCACCGCCCGGCCCGAGTCGACCATCGAGATCAGCAGGTTGGTCTCGGTCACGGCGGCGGAGCCGAGCCGCTCCTCCTCGAGCAGGAAGCCGCCGAAGGCGTGCCCCTCGCTGATGAAGACGAGCGGGTGCAGCCCCGCGGCCTCCAGGCACGCGGCGTACGTGACGGACAGGTCGAGACAGTTGCCGAGCCGCCCGTCCAGCACGGCGGCGGTCGTCCGTACCTTCTGGCCGGTGTTCTCGAACGACGCCGGCAGGGTCTGGTAGGTGATCTCCAGTTGGCGCAGCGCCTCGTACACGGCGCCGGCGATCAGCGCCGCCCGGTCCGAGCCCTCCTGGTAGCCCTGCAGCGAGCCGGAGCCGGTCCGGGCGAGCAGGATCTGCGCCGCCGATCGCAGCACCGCCTCCACCGCGCGGGTGTTCGGCTGCACGAACGCGGCCAGGCTGTCGTAGAGGGCCGGGCTGTTGAACCACTCGTTGTGGGCCAGCACTCGCGACGGGGCGACCAGCGTCAGCGGCTTGCCACCCGCCTCGACCGTCAGGCGGTAGTCGACCGGGAACGCCTCGTCGGTGCGGTACAGCAGCGCGCGGTCGGGCGTGACGTCCCGGAAGTCGTCCCAGCCGGTGCTCGCGCCGGGCCGCAGCGGCGCGGTGAGCGTACGCGTCCACGGCTCGGTGAGCGCGCCGTCCGGCCCTCGCAGTTCGAGCGTCAGCGCCACGCCCACCAGCGGTTCCGTGCCCCGGTTGACCAGCGTGAGGTGGCGGACCAGCGGCACCCGGTTGTGCACCAGGGCGGCGTTGATCGCCGGCTGCACGAGCAACGCGACGGCGAGCTGGTCGTCGTCGGCGGTGAACTGCGCGAAGACGCTGTCGGACATGGGCGTTTCTCCAGGTGGGCAGGTCAGGAGGGCCAGCCTAGCGGTCACCCGACCGGTGGACGGGGCCCCGGCCGTATGCGGATCTTGGACGTCGTACGCCTGAGGCAGGACGTGCGGTGGGGCGGGACCGCTGAACGCGGCCCCGCCCCCTCCCCTCCCGTGACGCTCAGCGCAGGCCGAAGGCCCGCGTGATCGTCTGCGAGACGGTGTTGTCGGCGCTGTCCCGGGCGGTCGTGCGCAGCGTGACGAAGGCGGCGGCCTTCGGCGCCTTCAGGCTCGTCCGCCACCCGCCACCGTCCCGCGTCAGCTCCGTACGCTGCCAGGTCGCCCCGTCGTCGTACGACACCTCGACGGTGACCGCGCCGATCTCGCCCTGCACACCGGGCAGGTGCGAGGCGGTGACCGTCAGCCTGCCGTTGCGGGCCGCCCGGCCCGCCGTGTCGGTCTCCACCCCGTAGTCGAGCTGGATCAGCGGCAGGATCTCGGCGGACTCGACGCCGGTCGCCGCCGAGCTGAAGATCCACTCGGTCAGCGTCCGCCGCGAGTACGGGTTCGCCCACTCGGCCCGGTCGTTGTCGACCACCAGCCGGTACGGCAGCCGCTCGGCGGCGAGCCCGGTGACCGGCAGGAACTCGGCGTTGCCCCAGCGCAGCTCCCGATCACCCTGGTAGAGCGTCGCCCGGTTCTTCACGTCCCAGTTGCCGCGGGTGTCGCCGACGTGGCCGGCGCCGGAGTCACCCCAGCCGGGCACCGGGATGTAGACCCCGTCCAGGTAGCGCACCGGCAGGCCGTCGATGGCTCCCATCCGGGGCCGGTGGATCGGCCCGAACCAGCTCACCCGGCTGGTCTTCCTCGCCGGGTAGCGGAGCACGTCGATCGAGGCCTGCCCCATCTCGCCGGTGATGCCGGCGGTCTCGTACCAGTCGGCGCCCGTGGTGACCCAGTCGGTCCGCTCCCCCTGCGCGGGTACGGGGAGTTCGTTGGCGAGGATCCAGCCGTGCCAGACGTCGGCGCGGAACTCCCGCGCCTTGCCGGGCCGGTGGTTGCGGAACGAGACGTCCACCCGGGCCAGGTCGCGCTGCTCCAGGCGCCAGGTCGGGTCGGTGGGGACCGCACCATTCCAGTGCCGCACCACGTCGTACAGGTACTCGGCGGTGGGATTCGAGCCGACCGTCAGCTCGACCGGACCCCGGCCGAGGGCCTCGACCAGCGTCGACCCCTGGTCGGCGTTGAGGGTCGCCACCGTCAGCGGAGCCGGGCTCTCCGGGCTCCACGGTGTTTCGTCCCACGGCTGCGGCCGACCGAGGCCGTCGCCGGCCACCAGGAGCAGCAGCGCACCGGCCGCCGCGGCGGCCTCGGCCTGCTGGCGGATCTCCACGTCGTCGATGCGACGCACGACCACGGCCTTACCGCGTACGTCGCGGCCGGCCAGCTCCCCGGCCGAGCCGTCGCCGGCGAAGACCGCGGTCAGCGTGCGGATCCCCTTGGGCAGCGGCGTGGCGCCGCGCTTGACCAGCAGGTCGTCGAAGGTCTGCGACCCGGTGCGTACGGTCAGCGCCGGCTGTTCCAGCCGGAAGCGGGCGCCGAACTCGAAACTGCCGTTGGTCACCGCACGGCCGGTCGGCAGGGCCCACATGCTGTCGTACGACTCGTTCGGCAGCACCGAGCTCTCCACGAGGCTGTCGCCGAACGACCGGTGGACGTCCACACGCATCCCGAAGGGGCTGCCCGGCTGCGGCACGTACGCCTTGATCTGCCGGGCCTGCCGCCCGTCCAGCGTGACGGTACGGTCCTGGTCCAGGTTGACGTCGGTGAAGCTGAGCAGCGCCATGCCGAGGGAACGCGGACCGTTGGCGCCCTGCACGTCGGTGGCGAGCCAGCCGCTGTAGCTGCCGGCGGGCAGCCGCATGGTGGCGGTGCCGGCCTCGTCGAGGTCGATCGCGGCGAATAGCCTCCGCGCGGTGACGATGACCTTGCCGGAGGCGGGTTTCCCGGAGCGGTCCTTGGCGACGATTGTCAGGTTCTGCCGCTGGCCCTCCTTGCCGGCGCCGATCAGCGTCCGGGCCCGGACCGCGCCCGCGCCGTCGGTGGCGATGATCATGCCGCTGAGCTCCTGCTCGGCGGCGAGCCGGTCCATCTCCGCCGTGAGCGTCACCGTCGTGGTGCCGCCCGCGGGTACGGTCACCCGGTCGGCGGAGAGGGTGAAGAGCCCCGCCGGAGCGTTGGCGACGTCGACCTTCAGGGCCAGGTCCACCGGGGCGTCCCCGACGTTGGTGTACGTCACCTTCCGGGTGTCGACCGTGCCGGGCTTGTGCGGCCAGGACTGGAAACCGGAGTACGCGCTGACGGTCGCGAAGACCGTCGCGCGCACCGCCGCGGCGGCGTCGAGCCGTCCGCCGCCCGCCTGGTAGGGGGTGTAGGCGGGCGTGGCCTTGGCACTGCTGACCAGCGCCTCCTTGAGCCGCGGGCCGGTCCAGTCCGGATGCGCGGCGGCGAGCAGAGCGGCGGCGCCCGCCACGTGCGGGGTCGCCATCGAGGTGCCGCTCATCGACCGGTAGAGGCCCGAGCCACGGACGAGCTGCGAGCGGGCGGCGAGGATGTCGACACCGGGCGCGCTGATCTCCGGCTTCAACCCGCCGTCGGTGCGCGGGCCCTGGCTGGAGAAGCCGGCGAGCGTGTCGGTGCCGTCGACCGCGCCGACCGTCAGGGCGGAGTCCGCCGTGCCCGGCGTACCGATGGTGCGCGGGCCGTCGTTGCCGGCGGCGACGACGAACAACGCGCCGGTCTCGGCGCTGAGCGTGTCGACCGCCACGCTCATCGGGTCGGTGCCGTCCGTGCCGCCACCGCCCAGGCTCATGTTGATGATCCGGGCCTTCTCCTGGCGGGCGGCCCACTCCATGCCGGCGAGGATGAAGGACTCCTGTCCCCGACCGTCGGAGTCGAGCACCTTGGCGATGTGCAGCCGGGCGCCGGGGGCGACGCCCCGCTCCTTGCCGTCGGAGGCGGCGCCGGTTCCGGCGATCGTCGAGGCGACGTGCGTACCGTGGCCGTTGTAGTCGTCGACGTACTCCTCCCACGGCACGAAACTGGCGGTAGCGTCGATCTGCTCGGCGAGGTCCGGGTGCCCGGGGTCCACGCCGCTGTCCAGGACCGCGACCTTCACCCCGGTGGCGGTGTTCCCCTGCGCCCAGACCTCCGGCGCACCGATCTGCGCCGTCGAGTCCGCCAGGCTGGCGGTCACCTTCCCGTCGAGCCAGATCTTCGCGATGCCGCCGGCGAAGGCCGGGCCTCCGGAGCGCCGGGCCGCGGGCGTCGCGGTCAGCGCCGACCAGAAGGCCGGCGCCTCGTCACGATCCTGCGTGACGGCCGCGCCCCGCACGCTCTCCAGCGGGCGTACGACCGTCGAGCCAGCCACCGGCGCGGTGCGACGGGACCGGGCGGCGGCCTCGGTGTACTGGACGATCAGCGGCAGCCGCTCGCTGCGCGTGTCGTCGTAGCCGTCGGCCAGGAGGCGGGTCACGTTGAACAGGCGCCGGTCGAGGATGCCGGCGTCGACGTACGACAGCGCGGCCTCGGGGTAGACGTAGGTCGAGCCGTCGACGACCACGCGGTGGAAGGCGGCGCTGGTGCCCTTCGGGTTGATGACCGAGTGGACGGTGTTCCCGTCGCTGTTGGCGATCGTCACCTTGTCCCCCGTGATCAAGGTGACGCTGCGCGTTCCGCCCTGCGACGGAGGCGGGACGGCGGTGCCGGCGGGCGGCACCGGACCGGCCGGGCCGGTCGGCGCGGCACCGGTGGCCGGCGCGCCGGACAGGGTCAGGGCGGTGACCACGCCGAGCGCGATCAGCCCCGATCTGCGTTTCGGTAGAGGACGCAAGGAGGTCCCTTCCTGGGCGGATGGAGTGTGGCGAGTGCCCAGGATCTTCCGAGCGATCTTCGTGTCGCGGCAACGCGTGGAGGCTGGCGCAGTTGGGCCATGGCCCAGACGCGACAGCGCTGGCCTGCATGGCTGCGGGCCGGTCAGGGCTCTTGTGTCACCGGCGCCGCCGTCGCGCGCCGACTACCCGGGGCTCTTCGTCACCAGTCGCGGGCCCAGTCCGGTGGTGGCACCACGGCGAGCTGCGGCTCACCGCTGATGGGCTCCAGCGCGTGCACGATGCGGAGGTTGCCGTCCGCCGCCGCGTCCTCGTCGATGGTGACGCGTCCACTACTTCCGTCCGTGCTGACCAGCAGCCACCGGTCGGGGTGGATGCTGCCGTCGTCGACCAGGGCCCGTACGCCGAAGGTGCGGGCCAGCGTGACGGCGAGATCTCGCTCGTTCTGGCCCGTGGCGTCCGCGAGTTCCGTGTCACCGGTGAGAATCCAGCCGAAGCCCTCGTCCTCGTCCGGCGGGGTGAGCATGGCGACCGGGCGGGGGTCGTCCACCGCCCGGTCCTGGATCCGCCCGACGTAGAGGGCCTCCGGAGCGATGCCGTACTCCTGATGCAGGAAGCGGCGCAGAGGCTCCGCTGGTAGCTCGTTCTCGAAGTGGAGTTCGTACCGCAACCCCTACCCCCGTCAGCTTTCCGGCTCGTCGTACGGGGGCTCCTCGTAGCCCTCGATGATCTCGGGGGCGTAGTCAGGGCCCCAGTCGGAGAACCTGCTTCGTTCGCGCCGTGGCGACGCATGCTTCTCCGTGGCCGGATCGTCGTCGGGACGCGGTCGCTCAGTGGTCACGAGCGCAGGCTAATCGGAACCGGCTCACGTCGGTGTGCCCGGCCTGGACATCCGCCGGGCAGCCACCGGGCTCCGTCGGCTCCATGAGGCATCAGGGACGTCCCCAGGTCAGTGCCTCTCCGACACATCGCGGCTCTGCCTGCTCTTTGTGCTGTCGCACTGCATGCAGCCGTAACCGACGGTCGGCAGGCCACGCCGGCCCACCTCGAACCGGACCAAGGTACGGGAGCAGCGACCACAGTCATCGCCCAGTTGCCCGCTGCCGGGTGCGATGCCGGGCCGTCGCCGTTGCGCCCGCCGCACCGCGTCGGCGAATGCCGTGTGCCGGGTCCGCAGGACCACACCGGGGTCGGGGCCGAGCAGCGACCCGGTCGACGTCCACACCACGTCGTCGATGACGACGCTGGATTCGAGGATCGGTACACAGGGGCGGATGTTCACGCCACCGCGCGTGGCCTCCATCGCCTCGGCCGAGAGGTAGCCGTCCGGGTCGGGCTCGACCCAGATCGTCACTGGTTCGTTCGCCACGTCCTGCTCAGCGAGCAGCTTGAGCGACGGGATCAGCGCCCGCAGCCCGACCAGGGGCGCCCGGGGCAGCCACATCTCCACGGTCCCGGCGCCAGCGAGGTCGTCGCGGAGAGGCTCCGTGACGGGCCCGGTCACCCGTCGGGTCGCCGGCGAGTAGTCGAGTGCCGTCTCCCACGGAACCACCTGGCCGCGCTCGAGGAGCTTCGCGAAGAACTGCCGCACCGCATCCTGAGTGGTACGGCTGCGGTGCAGTTGGTCCAGAGCCGCCACGACGACAAGGTGGTCGCGGGCGCGGCTGGCGGCAACGTTCAGCAGCCGGGCCCCGTCACCGCCGGACTCTCCCTCGGTGAACCAGCGGTGCAGCGGACGTACGCCGGTGCCGCTGTCGACGGTGTCGTAGACGACGATGTCCCGCTCACCTCCCTGGAATCGGTGCACGGTCGAGGCGGCCCAATCCTCGAGGTCCGATGCCGGAAGGAGCGATTCCAGCAGGCGGGCCTGTGCGGCGAAGGGCGAGATGACACCGAGGCTGGACACGTCACCGCCGGAGTCGGCGAGGAGCCCGGCGACGAGTTGCGCGTGCATGAGGTTGTACCGAGAGGACATGCCCTGTTTCCGAGCGGTCCTCGCACCGATCCTGGACGTGTCGAGAAGAACAAGTTCTCCGCCGGCCCAGTCCGCTCTGCTGTTGCGCGACCTGGTGGATACCTGTCGCGCGGTGACCAGCGGACTCTCCGGATAGAACGCCTCGCTCACCACGTGGTTGATGTCGCGACGCATGCGGTACTGCTCGGTGAGCGCCGCGAGCCGACCAGGTGCCATTCCCCTGCTCACCGCGACATCCACGGCGGCCTTCTCGAACGGGCTGTTCAGCAGCCACTCCCGTGCCGACGGGGTGTCGGCGACGACGACTGGCGGCAGTTGCCGGAAATCGCCCGCGACGATGGTGTGGCCGCTGCCGGCGCCCGCGACCAGCATCGCAAGCGCCGTCGTGGTCATGCTCGCCTCGTCGAGGATCACCACGTCGAAGGTGAGTTCGCGCAGCGTCCGCAGCACCACCTGGTGCGAGGTAGCGGCGACCACCTCCGCCTCGCGGCAGACCTGTCGGCGTACGTAATGCAGGGACTCGTCGAGTTCCCGGATCCGGGCGCTGGCGTCGGCCAATCCCCGCTCCAGGGTCAGCCGCTGTCCCTGTTCCTCGTCGGTCAGGCTCGCGTGCCGGCGTTCCAGGGGCTTGAGCTGCTCCCGCAGGCTGCGGACCCGTTGTCCCTCGCGGACCCGCAGCTCCGCCAGGGCCTCGCCGCGCTTTGCAGCGATCTCGTCGATCAGGACGTGCCCGTCGGGACGCCCGATGAGGGAGGCGTCAGAGGGCTGGCCGAGTCGGACCAAGCCGCCACCGGCGAGCTCGGGTATCTGCTTCAGAACCGCCTTGACCGCGACGTCGACGGCGGCGTTCGTGGGGGCGGTGAGCAGCACCCGCAGTCCGCGTACGCAGAGTTCCGCCACGAGGGTGCCGATGGTGGTGGTCTTCCCCGTTCCCGGCGGGCCCCAGAGCCAGGTGACTCCAGGGGTGAGCGCGAGTTCGACGGCGTACCGCTGCCCGTGGTTGAGGTGCTCGACCGCGACGGCCGGCAGCTCCTGCGGCGCGGCACCGCGACCGGCGGTCAGCAGGGCCGCTGCGGCCTCGGCGTTGAAGCCCGGCCCGCCGTTGACCAACTCGCGCAGGCGCTTGCTCTGTGCGGAGAGCAGCCAGGAGAGGTCACAGCGCAGCACGGCCTCCGCCGGCACTGTCGCCGCTGGCGGCACCGACAGCGTGACCACGTTGCCGAAGACCGACACCACCTCGACATCGATCGGCACGCCGTCGACGACCAGCGTCGCCTGGGCGCCTTCGGACACGCCGAGATCGCCCTCGGCCTCGAACCGCATCAGCTTCCGGGACGTCGTCTCGGCGACCACGAAGCCGCTGCTGACCGGTACGTCCTGCAGGGTGCGCCTGTCGGTAACGGCCCGGAGCTCCTCGTGCAGCGCCCGGGCGGCCTGCTCCGCAATCGGGGGCCAGGAGGCGGGCACCGGTCCGATCGGTGGGCTCGGCTCGTCCATCGGGATGCCGATCGAGGAGGCGAGCTGCCGTACCTCCACGGCTGCTCGCCGAGCGGCGGGCGGCTCCGGAGGGCGCCGGCTGGAAGGAGCCGGCGGCGTCTCGGTCACCGGGGCGGCCCAGCCTCGCGGTACCCAGTTGTCGCCCTGCAGGTCGGCGAGACCATGGGTTGCGCAGGCGATGTAAACCTCGCTGCTGTCGGCCCGCACACCGGCTTGCCGGAGTGCCGCGAGCAGCGCCTCCTGCGACAGTGGCCCGCGCGACAGCGCCTGTTGCACGACCTTGATGAGCTTGCGCTCAGCTCCAGCACCCACACTGACCCCCGTCATCCGCGAGGCTGGCGACAGCCCCGCGTGGTGGCAACACCGCCGGTCGCCTACGCCTGACCTGCGCAGGTACGGGCCGGTGCTGTGCGGATCAGGCTAGGGGCGGTGGCGCCGCGGGTAGCTGGCCCGAGCGGACAAGATCATTCGCCCGGATCGCAGGTCAGCCTCATCCCTTCGTGATCATCACGACCCGTCCGGAGGATGGAACAGCCATCCCGGCTCAGGTCGCCACATCAACACCTGATCTTGGTTGTCGTACGCCTCAGGCAGGATGTGCGCCATGACGACGCACCACCCGAACACCCAGCGCCTGGTCTACGGCCACGCCACCAATTACGACTGCCTTGCCTTCATCGACGCCGACACCGCCGTCGGAGAGGCCGCGGAGATCAGGGCGCTCGCCGCTGCCCGTACGTGGGGCGAGGCCCGGCAGGTCCAGATGACCCACCTCTCGAACCCCGCCGGCCCCGACTGCTACGAGCCGGAGGACTACGCCGACGACAAGCCCTTCGACATCACCGAGGTGGGCGCGGTCGTGGAAGGATACTGGCCCGCCATGGTCACGACGCGGGCGCTCGACATGCTGCCGCAGGACCTGCAGGACCGGTACGGCAAAATCGTGCTCACGACTCACAACGGTGAGTACCTCGAGGTTCCGCTCGACCGCGAGGCGGAGGTGGTGGCGGAGTTGCGCCGGCGTGGCTACGAGGTGACCCGCGACGACGACCTGATCAACCTTCTCGACGGCGTCAGCCTGGGCTCGCTGGCCGCCTGAGGAACGACGGAGACGCCGGGATCGCTTCGAGGACCGGCTCCGCCAACCATGCGCGGCCGGCGTCTCCGCCGCTCAGGCTCACCGGCGTCGCCTGTTCAGGCTCGCAAAGCCGCCAGACGCGGTCCGGGCGATACCGTCCACATTGCTCCTGCGCGGCTTCGGCAAAGCCTCGATGACCCGTCGCCCAGCCTGACCAGCCGCTGCTACGCAGCAGCGCGGTGACTACCTGGCAACTCGCCGGGACAGCACGCAGCGCCACCGATTGATAACGTGGCGGCGACATCGGCGACCGCCTACGTCGGTGTGCCGGAGGGTCACGCATGTGGGCAGACGAGGCCGCGCTCGACGCGACGGCGCGCCGTATCGACGACTGGGAGTCCTCCATCGCCGAACGGGCGACCCAGGCACGGACGCTGTCCGCGCAGATCGAGGTGCTTACCGGCAACGGCCGCAGCCCGGATCGGCTGGTCGAGGTCACCGTCGACTCGGCCGGTCTGCTGGCCGATCTTCGGCTCGACGAACGCACCCGGCAGCAGTCCGCGACACTCACCGCACGGCAGATCCTGCAGACCACCCTGGCCGCCCGTCACGATCTGCTGCGGCAGGTCACCGAGATCACCACGCAGGCCCTCGGTACCGGCGATCCGACGGCGGCGGCGCTCGTCGCCTCGTACCGACGTCGCCTGGACCCTGACCAGGGCCCATCGGATGCCGACCGGTGACGGCATCCAGGTCGACCCTGACGACCTGATCCGCCACGCCGCCCGCCTCGACCGCAGCGCCGACGACCTCGACACCGCCCGGCAGGCAGGTCAGCACGTCCGGCTCGGCACCGACGCGTACGGGCAGTTGTGCGCGATCATGCCGCTGCTGCTCGACGGCCTCCAGCGGACGCTCGTCGACGGCATCGGCACCGCCGCCGGGTCGGTCCGTGACACCGCCGGCCGACTACGGACCAGCGCGGCCAACTACCGGGCCTCCGACGCCCACGCCGAACAACTGCTCCGTCGCGCACGGGACGGCCGGTGACCGCCAACCCGCTGGTCGCCCCCGTCACCGACGCCCCACCGAGCGCCTGGGCCGGCGTCTGGATCCTCGAGGACATCGAACTCATCGCCCAAGGCGTACACACGGGCAGTTGGATCGACGGCAGCCTCGGCGTGGTCAGCGCCGGGCTCGACGCCCTCGCCTTCGTCTCCGACCCGGTCGGCGCCCTCCTCCAGTACGGCATCGCCTGGCTGATCGAGCACGTCAAGCCGCTCAGCGAGGCTCTGGACTGGCTCGCCGGCGATCCAGCCCAGATCACCGCCCACGCCCAGACCTGGCGCAACGTCGCCGCAAGCCTGCGCGACGAAGCCGCCCAGCTCGCCGCCGCCGTCCGCACCGACGTCGCCGGCTGGGGCGGCAGCGCCGGACCCGCCTACCGGAGCTGGTCCGCCGAGCAGCAGCAGGCCGTCACCGGCCTCGCCATGGGCGCCGACGCCATGGCCGCGATCACCGAAGGCACCGCCGGCCTGGTCGCCGCCGTCCGACTGCTCGTCCGCGACGCCATCGCCACCTGTGTGTCCCGCCTCATCGTGTACGCGGGCGAGCTGCTCATCACCGGGGGACTTGCCGCACCCCTGGTCGTGGAGCAGGTCACGACACTCGTGGCGTCCTGGGCGGCTCGTATCGCGAAGCTGCTCCGCGCACTCCTCAACAGCCTTCGTCGGCTTGTTCCGGAGGTGCGTCGCCTGGGCGACCTCATCGACAAGCTGAAGCAGGCACTGGGACGGCTCAGTCGGACAGACGTGGAGACGGAGGGCCTGAGCCGGGTACGCGGCAGGGGTGCCGGCCCGCGGATGCCGATGACGATGGCGTCGGTGCGGACCATCGCTGCCAAGTACGGCATCGAGGTCTCCGACATCCAGTTCAACATCAACAACCGCGTCTCCGGAGTGTGCGGGATGACCAGGCCCGACGGGTCGGTCACACTCTGCCGCGAGGCATTCCGGAGTGAAGAGGACCTCGCCCGTACTCTCGAGCACGAAAGGTTCCACGTGTCGGAACTTCGGGACGGCCGTCCCTACCCCACGACACGTGCGGAGGCCGACGCCTTCGAGGATCGGGCCTACGCGCACGAGGAGCAGTGGTGGAACGCCCAGCAGCCTCGGCCGGAAGGAGTTGACTGATGGCGACCTTCGAGCAGTGGCTCGACGCCTACGACGTCGCCTATCGTGCACAGCCCGGAGCCACGGACCTGCCGTGCCCGAACTGCGAGCACCGCACGCTACGGCTCGTCTTCACCGGGCCGCCAGAGTCGACGTACGGCTACGCCTCGTTCTGGTGTGACACCTGCCTTGAGGGCATCCACATCTCCCGGGTACCGATTCCGGAGGGAGTCGTGGCCCGGTCGTCCGACGACCCCGCCGAGAAACGGAGCTGCGGTATTCCGAACTATCGGTTGGCCACGTGATCGTGGCGTGAAAGGCGTCCTGGACCGCAGCCTCAGCTCACCGGTATTCGTCGTGGGGAAGTGATGGCCGGCATCATCGTTCTGAAGCCCGGAGTCGACTGGACCGCAACAGGCGGCCTGTTCGACTGGACGCTTGAATTCCTGATCTCCCGGGTGTCTGACAAGCAGGCGGCGCAGCACCTCCAGGAGATCGTCGACAACAACCTCGGCTCATTGTGGATAGATGAGATGCCGCATCCCGTCCAGCAGGAGATCGTCGCGCATTGGCGGCATGGCCTGGTTGCGACCGGAGAGCAGCAACTACCCGACACAGGCCAGAAGGCGGACATCATCCGTCACCTCCAGGAGTTGGTAGATGCGACCTACGCGGCGGGTTTCCCGGGCTCGCCGAGCCGGCCTGGTCAGAGCTGAGGTCGGATTGTGGGCATGCTGGTGGTCGCACGCCGGGTGGAAGCCTCTTCCAAGGAGGTCCGGTACAAGTTCGGCATGTGCGACAGGTTTGACCGCATCTTGACGATCCACCTGGGCACCCTTGAAGCGCGCGTCGACGACGCTCACTTCGACTCGGCCGCTGGTGCCATCACCTCCAAGATCGTCAACGCCTGGCGGCGCACCGGCCAATTCCCGGCACGGGCGATCTTCGCCAGCTAACACGCGTGACCCGACCGGTGCCCGATGCCGCTCAACGACGCAGGCGGCGGGTGCACTCGCCGTCGTGGCCGTCGCAGAGAATGCAGCGCCGTCCACCCGACAGCCGCAGGTCGCAAAAGACGCGGTGGTGGAGGCACTGCTCATCCTCCTCGGAGACGGTCATCTCCCCCGGGTCCATCATCGGCAGCACGGTGATCCAGCGGCCGACGACCCGGGCCAGGCGCTGCGCGGCCGGCAGGTCGGCGGCGACCACAGGCAGGTGGATCACGTACCGCCCGCTCACCGGCCACCACCCTCGGCCCGCTCCGACTGCCAGCGGCGCAAGGCGTCCTTGACGGCGGCGGTCTCGCGCCGGCTCTGCGCGAGCGCGTCGTAGACAGCGGCCATGTCGACGGCGACCCGGTCGAGGAACGCGTACACCTCATCGGGGTTGAGGCCGCGACGTCCGAGGCGTGTCGGCGGGAAGCGGCCCTCGCGCACCTGCCACGGCAGCAGACTGGGGTACGCGCGGGAGCGGTAGGTCGTCCCGTCGCCCGCCGGGAACGGCCTCTGGTTACGGACGCTCACCTCTACCTGCCTTTCTGGTCGTAGATGGGTAGGCCCGCCCGCCCTTACCCGCACGGGCAAACCCACCACGCCCGGACACCGCAGCTTCGATCAGCGGTACGCCATCCGGGCTGCTCAGCGAGGGGTTCGGCCGGGAAGCGCGGCGACCGGTTCGGGGGAAGACCCGGCCGCCGCGCTGTGGTCATCCTGTGACACTCCGCTGTGGAAGCGCAACGTTTCAAACCGCAATTTCGCCGATGTGCATTGACTTTCTTTGCTGCAACCCGTAGAGGTTGCAAGAGCAGGTCACGCAGTGTTGCGTCATGGAATCAAGGAGTGTTCGGATGACCGAGGACCTGGGATCGACAGTGCCGCGCCGGCAGCTCGGACGGCTGCTGCGACAGTTCCGCAACGAGGCGGGTGTGACGCTCGACGCCGCGGCCGAGGCCCTCGAATACAGCCGACAGAAGATCTGGCGCCTGGAATGCGGCATGGGGGCGGTCCGGGTGCTCGACGTCAAGGCGATGTGCGAGCTGTACGGGGTGTCGCCGGAGATGACCGAGGCGATGCGCGGCTTGGCGGCGGAGACGAAGTCGAAGGGGTGGTGGCACGCGTACGGGGACGCGGTGCCGAGCTGGTTCGAGCTGTACGTGGGTCTGGAATCCGTCGCCGCGCACCTACGGGGCTACGACGAATCGATGATCCCCGGGATCCTTCAGACCAGGGAGTACGCCCACGCGCTCTATCGCCTCGGCGGGACGCTGAGCCAGGAGGAGCAGGAGCGGGCCGTACAGGTTCGACTCCAACGACAGGGGCTCCTCATCCGGCGGCTCCCTGCCGCACCCCGGTTGGATTCTGTGCTATCCGAGGCGGTACTCCGGCGCACGGTTGGCGGCCCGCCAGTCATGACCGCCCAGCTCGACCACCTTCTCAAGCTTTCGGACCTACCGAACGTCTCCGTCCGAGCGCTGCCGCTGGCAGTCGGTCCTCAGCCCGGTGCCGTCGCCGGGACCTTCATGATTCTCGACTTTCCGCCCACCAAGGGCGGCCGAGCCGCTCCCGAACCGTCGGTTGTCTACAGCGAGTCGTTGACGGGCGCGCTCTATTTGGACAAGCCCGATGAGCTGGCCGCCTACGAGCATGTGTGGGCGGGCCTGGATCGTCTGGCCCTCGGCGAGGCAGAATCGAAGGACATGATCAAGCAGATCATCGGGGAGATGCGGCATGACTGACCTGACCGGCGCCACCTGGCGCAAGAGCACCCGCAGCGGCGACAACGGCGGCGCCTGCATCGAGGTCGCCACCAACCTCCCCGGCGTCGTCGCCGTCCGCGACTCCAAGAACCCGAACGGTCCGGCGCTGACCTTCACGCCTGGAGTCTGGTCCGCCTTTACGACCACCACCAAGAATGGACTTCGAGCCGACCACGCCTCGTCGTGACCACTACGACGATCGTCGCGCTCGCCGGGTGATGGCGCTGGACCCCTGCCCCGGCGGACATGCTGTACGCCATGTGAGCAGCACCAACCGATGCGGGTACGTGCGAAGAGTTGATCTCTTCGCTACAGTCCAGGGAATTCAGAGCGCGTAACGACGGGCTTCCGGTCATGGCTGGACACGCCCCCCATGCGCACGATCACATCGTGCTGCCCGGGGGCAAGTGTTGTCAGCGTTCCGCTCCTCCGCCGAAGGTCTGCTCCGCCTCGCGACCAACGGCACCCTCGCCGACCGCATCGTCGAGCACATCGGCCATGCCGTGAGTCCCGGCGAACGCCGCTCCTGGGAGCGCAGCCTCGCGGTGCTCGGCCAGGACCTCGCCGACGCCGGGCTGGGTCAGGTCGAGGTGCTGGTCGAGTACCAGCTCCCGCTGACCAGCAAGCGCGTCGACGTGGTGCTGGCCGGTGTCCATCCAAAGACCGCTGACGACTCGTACCTGATCGTCGAACTCAAGCAGTGGTCCCAGGCCGAGGCGTACGAGGGTTCGGACCGGCTCGTCCTGGTCGAACACGCACGGGGGCCCCGGCTGCACCCCGGCGTCCAGGTTGGCGACTACTGCGAGTACCTCACCGACTTCCTCGGCATCCTCGATGGCCGGCGCGCCCCGGTGCAGGGGGTCGCGTACCTGCACAACGCGATGGACCGCGATGTCAACGACCTCTTCGCACGCCGCCCGAGCGAGCAGAGCCGAATCTTCACCAAGCAGCGGCGCGGGCAGTTCCTCGACCATTTGCGAACGCACCTCGCGCCGGCGTCCGGCGCGGCAGCCGCCGACCGGTTCCTCACCAGCTCCGTCCGGCCGAGCAAGCACCTGCTGACGTACGCCGCGCAGGAACTGAAGGAACGACACCACTTCACGCTGCTGGACGAGCAGCACCTGGCGTACGAGCTGGTGTTGCACGCGGTGGAGCGCGCCCGTGCCGCGGACCGCAAATCGGTCGTGGTGGTGGCCGGCGGACCGGGCAGCGGGAAGAGCGTGATCGCCCTGTCGGTGCTCGGCGAGTTGGCCCGCCAGAACCGGGCGGTCATGCACGCCACCGGCTCCCGCTCGTTCACTCAGACCCTGCGACGGTACGCGGGACGGGGTTCAACGCGGCTCAAGAGCCTGTTCGGATACTTCAACAGCTTCATGTCCGCCGAGCGCAACGGCTTCGACGTGCTCATCTGCGACGAGGCGCACCGGATTCGGGAGACGTCGGTCAACCGCTTTACCCCCAAGGCCCGACGGGACAAGGCACGGCCGCAGATCGACGAGTTGATCGCCGCCGCGCGGGTGCCGGTCTTCCTGCTCGACGAGCACCAGGTGGTCAAGCCGGGTGAACTGGGCAACGTCGAGGTGATCTCCGCGTACGCCCGCCAACTCGGGCTGGAGGTCGAGGTGGTGTCGCTGCACGACCAGTTCCGTTGCGGCGGCAGCGAAGCGTACGAGCAGTGGGTGCTGGACCTGCTCGGCCTCGACGGCGGGGAGCCGACGGTGTGGACCGGCGACGGTCGTTTCGACCTGCGGCTGGCCGGCACGCCCGAGGAGATGGAAACGTTCCTCGCCGCCAAGCAGGCTGTCGGCGAGACGGCCAGGATGTCGGCCGGCTACTGCTGGCCGTGGAGCGACCCGCGTCCGGACGACAGTCTGGTGCCCGACGTGCGAGTGGGTGGCTGGGCGCGGCCATGGAACGTCAAGAGCGACCGCAGCGTCGGCGAAGCGCCGGGCAGTGCCTTCTGGGCGACCGACCCGAACGGCTTCGGTCAGGTCGGGTGCGTCTACACCGCCCAGGGCTTCGAGTACGACTGGTCCGGCGTCATCATCGGCCCCGACCTGGTGGCCCGAAATGGGCGGCTGGTGACACGGCGGGACGAGTCGAAGGACCCGGCATTCCGCAGCCGGAAATCGGTGAGCGACGACGAGGCCGACCGCCTCATCCGCAACACCTACAAGGTCCTGCTGACTCGGGGCATGCGCGGGACAATCCTCTACTCCACCGACCCTGAGACCCGGGAATTCCTGGCCGACCTGATTCGGATCGAGCGCGGCCTCGAGACCGTGTACGAACCTGTCGCTCCCGGTGTCTTCGCACAGCGCTGACTTCAGGGGACACCCTGTCGTCGGCGACCATCGATGATCGACACGCGGTCGCCAGAACCTAACCCGGACCATGACGTGGCCGCCGCCGCTCAGGCGCGCCCGGCCAGACCGTGCACCCCCACCAGGCCCGGTACGGCGACACGGCCAAGCTCCGTACCACTAGCGGCATCGTGCCAGCTCACGGCTCCGCTCTGACCCACGTAGAGACGCTGGCCGTCCGGGCTGAACACGAGTCCGGTAACGGCCTCACCGACGGACCGGTCGGCGACGACGCCGAGGCCCGCGAGGTCCAGCGTACGAACCGTCGGACCGGCGGCGATGACCAGCCGGTCCCGGTCGGCGACCGCATGCGCGCCACCGGCGCCACCGGCCACCGCGACCGTCCGGCGTACGGACAGGTCCTCGGTGGAGATCTCCGCGACCGTGCCCGACGTGACGTCGGCGACGAACAGGCGACTCCCGTCGGGGGTGATCGCCATGGCATGGCCCCCGGCGGGCGCCTCCCCGAAGGGGTGCGGCAGGTCGATGCAGTACGCCCACCGCTCGGCGAGGTTCAGCGTGTGGACGAAGGCGTGCACGTTGCCGGGCCGGCCGCTGACCAGGTCGCGGGTGTGCTGGTGGCCGGGCTGGTGGGTGTAGAGCGTGTAGAGGACGCGGCGGTCCGGTGCGAGCACGGCCTGGCGTCCGTCGCCGCGCATCTCCTCCTCGGCGCCGGGCGGGACCGGTGCCTTGTTTCGGGTGGAGAGCGGGCCGGGCGTGCTGGTGGCCAGATCGACGACGCGGACCCGGTAGCGGTCCGGCGCGGTCGCCGGGAGCCACTCCAGGACGAACAGTCCGGCCAGGTCGTCGGTGAAGGTCTCCGGTACGAAGTTGCCGCGCAGCTCCAACCGGTGTCGCACCCCGGTCTCGTCGGCGATCAGCACCGGGGTCACCGCGCGTCCGTCCGGCCGTCCCGTGGTGACGTGCACCGCGGTCGACGTGAGCGCGACCGTCGTACCGCTGGTGGAGACGGTCTGCGGCACCCAGCGGCCGGGCAGGGTGACCCGGGTCGAGGTGCGGCCGGTGGCGGTGTCGACCCGCCAGAGGGCGGTGTCGGCGCCCTCGGGTGCGGTCGCGAAGACGGCGAGCCCGTCGGCGGTGGCGACGGCGTGCGGCATCGTCTGCCGATCGGTGCCGCGCAGGAGGCCGAGCCCGCCGTCGACCTCGACCAGGAGGGCGTCGGGGACCGGGGTGGCGGGGACGGCGGTGCGACGCCGTCCGGGATCGCAGCCGACCAGCGCGGCGGCGCCGCTGCCGGCGAGCACGGTCAGGAGGGTACGGCGCGAAATCGGGCTGTTGGCCATCATGTCCGGATGACACCGCCCGCCCCGGCCGGGTTCCGCTTCTCACCGATGGAACCCGGGCGGCGGGAGCGGTGTCATGAGGGTGGTCCCACCGGAGGTGTGCACTGGACGACGAGGAGTTCGTCACCCGCGCTCGGGCAGGTGACCTGGAGGCGTACGAACTCCTGGTCGCCCGGCACACCGCGTCCGCGTACCGGACGGCGGTGCTGCTCGGCGCGGGTTCCGACGCGGAGGACGTCATTCAGGAGGCGTTCGTGAAGGGATATCGGAAGCTGTCCCGCTATCGGGGAGAGTCGTCCTTCCGCGCCTGGCTGCTGGCGATCGTGGCCAACGAGACCCGCAACCTGCACCGGTCGCGCAGCCGGCGGGACGGGCTGGTGCTGCGGGCGGCGGCGGCGAACCCGGAGTCGGAGGTCGCCGAGGACGCGGCGGTCGGCTCGGTCCTCGCCGCCGAGCGTCGCGCCGCGCTGGTACGGGCCCTGCGTCTGCTGCCGGTGAAGGACCGTGAGGTGATCGTCTGCCGGTTCTTCCTCGACCTCAGCGAGGAGGAGACGGTGACGATGCTGGGGTGGCCCCGGGGCACGGTGAAGTCGCGGACGTCCCGGGCCCTGGCGAAGCTCCGCGGCCTGCTGGACCGCCAGGAGGTCCACCATGGATGACCTCGACCGGGAACTGCGGGAGCTGTCCACGTGGCTGGAGACGCCCGACGCGCCCGACGTCACCGCCCGGGTACGCGCGCGGCTGGGCGTACGCCGGCGACGTCGGTGGCGCTCCTACCTGGCGGCGGCGCTGGTCGCGCTGGTCGTCGCGGTGCTGCCGCCGGGGCGGGCCGCACTCGCCGATGCCGTGACGGGTCTGCTGCGCTTGGCCGGGATCGTCATCGCCACGTCGCCGGACTCGGCACCTCCTCCCGGCGTGCCGTCGCCCCTGCCGGGGCAGCGACCCGCCGCCCTCGACGAGGCGCAGCGGAAGGTGCGGTTCCCGATCCGCGTACCGGCGAAGCTGGGCCCGCCCGAGCAGGTGCAGGTCGCCGACCCCGACGGGACCGGGACCCACCGGGTCGTGACGCTGCTCTACCGCGGCGGCACGGTGCGCCTGGACGCCTTCGACGGTCGTCTGGACCCGGTCTTCCAGAAGCAGGTCAGCGGGCCGGGGGCCGAATGGGTGGAGGTCGACGGCACCGGCGCCATCTGGATCGGAAACCCGCACCCAGTCAGCTACGTGGATCGCACCGGCGCGGTACGCGTGGAGACCGCGCGGCTGGCCGCCTCGACGCTGATCTGGCAGGAGGCCGACGTGAGCTATCGACTGGAGGGCCAGGTCACCAAGCTGGAGGCGATCGAGATCGTCGGCTCGCTGTCCTGACGCCGACCGCCGGGCGGGCCGACCGCGACACTTTCGTCAGCATCGGCGGAAAGTCCGGCCGGCATCGATGGAAGCCATGGACATGTTGCTATGTCTTTTGTAGCGTCGGCCCGGTAACGATGTTGCGTCCGGTCCCCCACCGTGTAGGCCGACGGAAGGAAGCCACCATGTGTTACGGATTCGACGGGGCGGCCGCGCTGCGGCAGTCCGTTGACCGACGCAGCCTGCTGCGCGGTTCACTGGCGGCGCTCGCGGGCGTCGGGCTGGCATCCGGGCTCGGCGTGACGGACGCGGAGGCGCACCGGGGCCGCCGACACCGCGTGCCCCCGGGGCAGATCAGCATCCAGCTGTGGACGGTACGCGACGCCCTCTGGGGCTCCCCGGGCTACGACGCGACCCTCACCCACCTGGCCCGGATCGGGTATCCGCGCGTGGAGCTGGCGCTCGGCTACTTCGGCCGTACCGCCGCCCAGCTGCGGGAATTCCTCGACGGCATCTGCATCCGGCCCACCTCCAGCCACGACGGGATCAGCGCCGACGCCGCCGGCCTGGAGCAGAAGATCGAGAACGCGGTCACCCTGGGCCAGTCGTTCATGGTGGTGCCGTACCTGAACTCCGACAAGGAGGACGACTGGAAGCGCTGGGCGGAGCAGATGAACGTGGAGGCCGCCGCGGCGCGGGCGGCCGGCCTGCGCTACGGCTACCACAACCACGCCCACGAGTTCACCATCGACTTCGGCAACGGCCGGCGTCCCTGGGACGTGCTGACCGAGGAGCTCGACCCCCGGCTCGTCCACCTGGAGATCGACATCTACTGGGCCGTCACCGGCGGCATCAACTCCGGCGACGGAGTCGCCGATCCCGAGGGCTTCACGCTGGACGTCATCCGTTCGGCACCGCAGCGCGTCCTGCAGTACCACGTCAAGGACCGGCACGAGTCCACCGGCGACATGGCCGACCTGGGCACCGGGATGATCGACTTCGCCCGGATCTTCCGCGAGCACCGGGTGCTCGAGTACATCGTCGAGAACGACACTCCGGACGTGACACCGCAGCAGACGGCCGAGGTCGGCTACCGCTACCTGCGCAGGCTGCGGTTCTGACCGGTCCGGTCACTCGAAGCGGGACGTGTCGCCGGCTCCCCGGCGCAGGATCTCCGGCTCGGCCTCGGACAGGTCGATCACCGTCGTCGGCTCCTTCCCGCATTCGCCCGCGTCGACGACCGCGTCGAGAAGGTGGTCCAGCCGCTCCTTGATCTCCCACCCCTCGGTGAGCGGCTCGTCCTCGCCCGGCAGGAGCAGGGTGCTCGACACCAGCGGCTCGCCGAGTTCGGCCAGCAGCGCCTGGGCGACGGTGTGCGCGGGCACGCGGACGCCGACCGTGCGCTTGCGGGGGTGCAGCATGCGACGCGGCACCTCCTTGGTGGCCGGCAGGATGAACGTGTAGCTGCCCGGGGTGGACGCCTTCACCAGCCGGAACACCGAGTTGCTGACGTGCACGAACTGGCCGAGCTGCGCGAAGTCCCGACAGACCAGCGTGAAGTGGTGCCGTTCGTCGAGGCGCCGGATCTCGCGGATCCGGTCCAACCCGTCGCGGTTGCCCAGCCGGCAGCCGAACGCGAAGCACGAGTCCGTGGGGTAGGCGATCAGACCGTCGTCGCGGATCAGGTCGACGACCTGCCGGACGATCCGAGGTTGGGGATTGTCCGGGTGCACGTCGTAGTACCTCGCCATGCGCCCAAGACTAGGTGCTCCGCCGGAGTTCAGTGGCCGTGGTAGAGGACCTCGATGTCGTCGGCGTAGCGCTGCGCCACGACGTCCCGTTTGACCTTGAGGGTGGGGGTGAGCTCCCCGTCGGCCTCGGTGAAGTCGCCGGACAGGATCCGGAACGTCTTGACCTGCTCGGCGTGGGACACCGCCTCGTTGGCCCGGTCGACCGCGGTCTGGATTTCCTGGCGCAGCGCGGCGTCGTCCCGCATGTCGGCCACCGTCGCGTCCGGCCGCCCGTGCCGTGTCCGCCAGCGTTGCCACTGCTGCTCGTCGATGGTGATCAGCGCGGCCACGTACGGGCGGCCGTCGCCGACGAGCATGCACTGGCTGACCAGCGGATGCGCGCGGACGGCCTCCTCGATCGGCGGGGGCGCGACGTTCTTGCCGGCCGCCGTCACGATGATCTCCTTCGTGCGCCCGGTGACGCGCAGGAACCCGTCGGCGTCGAGACTGCCGAGATCACCGGTGCGCAACCACCCGTCCGAGGTGAACGTGGCCTGCGTCGCGTCCGGGTTGTTCCAGTATCCGGGGAACACCACGTCGCCGTGTGCCTGGATCTCGCCGTCGTCGGCGACGCGGATCTGCACCCCGGCAAACGGGCGGCCGACGGTACCGATCCGCTGCGCGTCGGGCCGGTTCGCCGTCAACGCCGGGGACGTCTCGGTCAGCCCGTACCCCTCCAGCACCGTGATCCCGGCGCCGCGGAAGAAATGCCCCAGCCGTTCACCCATCGGCGCGCCGCCGACGATCGCCATCCGGCACCGTCCGCCCAGCGCCGCGCGGAGCTTGCGATAGACCAGGAGGTCGAAGACCGGCCGCGCCAGCCGCAGCACGAGGTTCGGGCCCGCAGGGGTGTCCATGGCACGGCTGTGGCGCACCGCCACCGAGTCGGCGATGACGAACAGCCACCCGCGGTGGGCGTCGTCGGCCTTGTGCCGGGCCCGTGTGTAGATCTTTTCCAGGACCCGCGGCACCGCGAGCACGAACGTCGGCCGGTACCTGCGCAACTGCTTGATGACACCGCCGACTTCGGCGCTGTGCACCATCGTCGCCCGGGTCTGCACCATTCCTATCTGGATGAGGCGGGCGAACACGTGGGCGAGGGGAAGGAACAGCACCGTCATCGCGCCCGGATGCAGCAGCTGCGGCAATCCCGCCACCGCGCCGGTGACGTCGCAGTAGAGGTTGCGGTGGGTCAGGACACAGCCCTTGGGTCGGCCGGTGGTGCCGCTGGTGTAGACGATCGTGGCGACGTCTCCGCCGGTCACCCGCTTGCGGCGCGTCTCGACCTGCTCGTCGTCGACGCCGCGGCCCTGCCCGGCGAGACCGATCAGATCGCCGTCGTCGATCTGCCACACCTCACGTAGCGCCGGTAGGCCCGCCCGCGCGGCGGCGACGATCTCAGCGTGTCCCGCGTTCTCCACGACACAGCCCACGGCTCCGGTGTCGGTCAGCATCCACTCGAGCTGCTCCTGGCTGGCGGTGTCGTAGACCGGCACGGTCACCGCCCCGATCGCCCACAGGGCGTAGTCCACCAGGGTCCACTCGTACCGGGTGCGGCTCATCAGCGCGACCCGGTCACCGTGGCCGACGCCGGCGGCGAGAAAGCCGCGGGCCAGGGTCAGGACGTCGTCGCGGAACTGTTCGCAGGTGACCGGTACGTCACCGCCCTGCACGGGCGGCCGCCCCGGCCAGGCCCGGTGCACCGGCGCCGGGCGGACGAACTGCACCGCCTGCGGCGCCTCCCGCGCGTTGATCCACACGCGCTCGGCCAGGCCCGGCATCACCGACCCGACATCCAACGGCGCGACGACCACATCCTGCACGTCACACACCCCCGCTCACCGGTCCGCGACGAACCGGCGTCCGTGATGCCATGATGTCGCCGTCCGCGGCGGCCCCGACGGGGTTTCACGAAACCTGTTCTACGGGGCGTCAACCTCGGGTATCGCCCTCCCCCAGTCGCCCGTCCTCCAGCCGCAGCCACCGCCGCACCCCGATCTCCGCCAGGAACCGCTCGTCGTGGCTGACCACCACGAACGCCCCCCGGTACGCCTGCAACGCGTTCTCCAGCTGCCCCACGCTGACCAGGTCCAGGTTGTTGGTCGGCTCGTCGAGGAGCAGCAGGTGGGGCGCCGGTTCGGCGTACAGGACGCAGGCGAGGGTGGCGCGCAGCCGTTCCCCGCCGGACAGCGCCCTGATCGGCAGGTGCGCCCGCTGGCCCCGGAACAGGAACCGGGCCAGCAGGGTCATCCGCTCGGCCTGCGGCCGGTCCGGGGCGTACGCGGCGAAGTTCTCCGCCACCGTCCGATCCTCGTCGAGCAGGTCGAGCCGCTGCGACAGGTACGCCACCCGGCCCTCGGCCCGCCGCAGCGCACCGGAGTCCGGCAGCAGGGAGCCGTCCAGCAGCCGCAGCAGGGTGGACTTGCCGGCACCGTTCGGCCCGGTCAGCGCTATCCGCTCCGGCCCCCGGATCGTCAGGTCGAGGCCGTCGGTGCCGAAGAGCTCGCGCACGCGGAGGTGTGCACCGACGACGAGCGTCCGTCCGGCGGGAACGACCGTGTCCGGCAGGTCCAGGGTGATCGCGTGGTCGTCGCGCAGTGCGCGGCTGGCCTCGTCGAGCCGGGCGCGGGCGTCGTCGACGCGGGCGGCGTGCGTCTGGTCGGCCCGACCGGCCGACTCCTGCGCGCTGCGCTTGAGCTTGCCGGCGACGATCTTCGGCAGTCCGGCGCTCTTGATGGTGCGGGCGGCGTTGCCGGCACGCCGGTCGGCCCGTTCGCGAGCCTGCTGCATCTCGCGCCTCTCCCGCTTGACCTCCAGTTCGGCGGAGCGCACGTTGCGTTCCGCGAGTTCCTGGGCGGCGGCGGCCGCGTCGGCGTACGCGGTGTGGTTGCCGCCGAAGAAGGTCACCGCACCACGGTCGAGTTCGGCGATGCGTTCCATCCGGTCCAGCAGCGCCCGGTCGTGGCTGACCAGCAACAGGCAGCCGCGCCACTCCTCCAGCACCGCGTACAGCCGATGCCGGGCGTCGACGTCCAGGTTGTTGGTGGGCTCGTCCAGCAGAAGCACGTCGGGCCGCCGGAGCAGTTGCGCGGCCAGGCCGAGGGCGACGATCTGCCCGCCGCTGAGGGTGCCGAGACGGCGGTCGAGGGTGACGTCGTCCAGGCCGAGCCGGTCCAGTTCGGCGCGGGTGCGCTCCTCGACGTCCCAGTCGTCGCCGACGGTGGCGAAGTGCTCCTCCCGGGCGTCGCCGGCCTCGATCGCGCGCAGGGCGTCGACGGTGGCGGCGACGCCGAGCACCTCGGCGGCGGTCAGGTCACCGGCGAGCGGCAGGTCCTGCGGCAGATAGCCGAGCACCCCGTCGACCGTCACGCTGCCGGAGGTGGGCGCGAGGTCGCCGGCGATGAGCCGGAGCAGCGTGGTCTTGCCCGCGCCGTTGGGCGCGACCAGGCCGGTGCGGCCACCGCCGACGGCGAAGGAAAGATCCTCGAAGACGGGGGTGCCGTCCGGCCAGGAGAAGGACAGGTGGGTGCAGACGACGGACACGTCGGGCATGGCAGGGACCTCGCGGGTGAGGCGGGCGCGCGCCGGGGCGGCCCAGCGGACGGGAACAGGGAACGACGGCGCGGCCGCGGCGGCGCTGCTGTCGCGCGCCTGCTCGCCGGCCGGACACTCCGGGATCACCCGGAGATGTCGTCGTCACCTGCCACGTCTGCTCCTCGTCACACCGACCGTCACACCCCGCATGGATCGCGGTCCGGTCGGCGCCCACCCTAGCAGCGCCCGGGGGCGCCGCCGAGCGATTTCCGCCGCCGTCGGGCCGCACCCGCCACGCCCGGCCCGACAGGCGAAGCCGGCCCGGCCGGGTCCGGACGCGAAGCCGGCCCGGCCGGGCCCCACTCGGGGCCGGGTCGGGCCGGCGGCACGGCTCAGTGGCGGGTCGGGTCGGTGGGGTTCTCGTCGTAGACGTCCGGCACGCCGTCCTGGTCCTGGTCGGCGGTCTCCTCCTCGTGCACCCGCTGGTAGAGACGGCTGCGGGCGCGCAGGATGAACGTGGCGAGCACGGCCGAGAGCAGAGAGCCGGTGAGCACCGCGACCTTGACGATGTCGTCGCGGTCGCTGCCCAGGCCGAAGGCCAGCTCGCCGATCAGCAGGGACACGGTGAAGCCGATGCCGCCGAGCAGCGACAGGCCCAGCACGTCGATCCACCTGAGGCCGTGGCCGAGCTCCGCCCGGGTGAACCGGGAGACCAGCCAGGTGGCGGTGACGATCCCGATCGGCTTGCCGACGACGAGGCCGACGACGATGCCGATCGCCACCTTGTCGGTCAGTGAGGTGGCCAGACCGGTCAGGCCGCCGACGGTGACCCCGGCGGAGAAGAAGGCGAAGATCGGCACCGCCACGCCGGCCGAAATCGGCCGGATGCGGTGCTCGAAGTGCTCGGCCAGTCCGGGGCCGGCGTCCGGGCCGCCGGCGGCCTCGCTGCGGAGCACCGGGACGGTGAAGGCGAGCAGCACGCCGGCGACCGTGGCGTGCACACCTGACTCGTGCACCAGCACCCAGGTCGCGGCGGCCAGCGGCAGCAGCAGCCACCAGGACCGCACCCGCCGCTGCACGAGCAGGCCGAAGATCGCCAGCGGCACCAACGCGCCCAGCAGCGGCAGCACCGCCAGGTCGGCGGTGTAGAACACCGCGATGATCATGATGGCGAGCAGGTCGTCGACGACGGCGAGGGTGAGCAGGAAGGTGCGCAGCGCGGACGGGAGGAACCGGCCGATGACGGCGAGCACCGCGAGGGCGAAGGCGATGTCGGTGGCGGTCGGGATCGCCCAGCCCTGCGGCGCCTCGGCACCGGCGATCAGGACGTACAGCAGGGCCGGCATCACGACGCCGCCGACCGCGGCGGCCACCGGCACGGCCGCGCGCAGCGGGTCCCGCAGGTCGCCGGCGACGAACTCGCGCTTGAGCTCCAGACCGGCGACGAAGAAGAAGATCGCCAGCAGACCGTCGGCGGCCCACTTGCCCAGGCTCAGGTCCAGGTGCAGGGCCGCCGGTCCGACCTTGACCTCCCGCAGCGCCTGGTAGCTCTCCGACCAGGGGGAGTTCGACCAGATCAGGGCCAGCAGCGCTCCGATCAGCAGGAGCGCCCCGCCGACGGTCTCCTTCCGGAGGATGCCGGAGATGCGGCTCGTCTCGGGCCAGGAGCGGCGGGCGAACAGACTGGGGCGGCGCCGGTCGGCGTCGGTCACGAAAACTCCTCGTCGGCAGGGAACGCGTCATCCATCGCCGACCAGACTTCCCGGCACACCTGAGGCAACCCTAACCGCCACCGCCGGGACACACCCCTCGACGACGACGTGGTGATCGTCCTAGTACCCCACGGCCGCACGGCGAACCATCCGGCGGGCCTCGTCGCGTGGTATCCCGGTGGCCCGCAGCATGTCGTTGGCGACGGTTCGCAACTGGGACACGACAATCGTGCCGGAGAAGCCCATGTCCTGACGGCACGCCGCACCGGCTTCCCGCACCGACCGCAGCACCCGCTCGCGGGCGTCGACCGGCTCGCGAGCGGCCAGGAACTCGCCGCGATCAGGAGGTCGCCGACGGCGATGCCGACGACCACCCCGAGGATCAGCTCGACGGTGCGCCGGGTGCGCTTACGACCTCGCCCGCATCGATGCGCAGGCTGCCGGACCAGTTGACGAACGAGTGTCCCACCGTGCCCCCTTCCGACGACCGGGCGTCGGGCTTACCCAGGGCCACCTCGGGTAGTCACCCGCGTGGCTGACTGGTGGTCCCTTCTGCTCGTCGTCGCCGTGTGGGTGACCGTCGGCCTGGTCACCGCCGCCTGGTTCGTCATCCGCGCCGGCCACGCACACCTGCTCTGGTACGTCGTCGGCGCGCTGCTCGGGCCCCTGTTCATCCCGATCGCCGTCGAGCGGGGCCGCGCCACGACCCGCCCGGTCGACGTCCGTGCGGGCCGGCCGCGGTGGACCGGCGGCGCGCGGGTGCTGGTCGGGCTGGACGGCTCCCCCGACTCCGACCGGGCGTTGCGCGCCGTCGCACGGATCCTCGCCGGTACCGCCGGTGAGCTGGTGCTGGTCAGTGTGACCAGTCCGGACCGGGTCGGTCGGGATGCCGAGGACGAGCAGCGGGCGACCCGGCGGATGCTCGACGAGCGGGTCCGCGGCCTGCCCGCAGACCTGCCCGAGCCCACCACGGAGGTCGTCGTCGGCCACCCCGCGGACGCGCTGCTCGCGACGGCCGAGACGCACGACGTGGACCTGCTGGTGGTGGGCCGGCACGGGCACGGGCTCCGGGACCGCCTGCTGGGCAGCGTCGCCGAGGACCTGACCCGCCGATCCTCCCGGGCGGTTCTGCTCGGCAGCCTCACCACCCGCTGACCGTTTCCGCCGTCTCCGCGCGGGTAGACCCCGGCGCCCCGCCGGCCCGGTGCGGGGGCCGGTCACCCGGCGGCGCGACGGTGGGAGGAGCACGTGGTCGACGTCCCCGCCGATCGACGCGTACGCCTTCCGCCGGGACGCCGGTAGCGGGACCACGCGCGTGCCTCCGGACCTGACGTCGCTGCCCTGGCCCCCGGGCCTGAGCATCGCCGTGTTCGTCGCCGCCGGGGCGCTGACCGTGCTGGGCAGCATCCGCCTGGTCACCCTCGGGGACACCCTGGCCGACCGGACCGGTTGGGGCGAGGCGTTCTTCGGGGCGGTCTTCTTCGGCCTGGCCACCTCCCTGTCGGGCATCGTGATGACGGCGGTGTCCGCCGCCTCGGCCCAGCCGGAGCTGGGCTACAGCAACGCGGTCGGCGGGATCGCCGCCCAGACCACCGCGGTCGCCGTCGCCGACGCGTTCCACCGCCGGGTCAACCTCGAACACGCCGCCGCGTCACTGCCGAACATGCTGTTCGGAACGTTGCTCGTCGCCCTGCTCGCCCTCGCTCTGCTGGGCAGCTTCGCGCCGGGGGCGACCGTCCTCGGGCTGCACCCCGCCTCGCTGGCCATGGTCGGCTGCTACATCGGCGGCCTGCACCTCATCCGTCGCTCGGGAGCCAGTCCCCTGTGGGAGGCGGTGGCCACCACCGAGACCCTGCCGGACATCCCGCACGCCCACGGCGGCCTCGACCGGCGCAGCCCCGCCTGGCTGTGGAGCCGGTTCGTCGCCGTCGGCCTGATCGTGGCGGCCGGCGGTTGGCTGATCGCCCTGGCCGCCGAGAGCATCGTCGTCAGCACCGGCCTGAGCGCGGGTTTCGTCGGCGCCATCCTGATGGGGACGGTCAACGCACTCCCGGAGACCGTCACCGCCGTCGCCGCCGTCCGCCGGGGCGCCCCCACCCTGGCCATCGCCGCGGTCATCGGCGGGAACAGCCTGGACGCGCTCAACCTGGTGGTCGGCGACATCGCCTACCGGGGTGGCTCGATCTACCACGTCGCGGGGCGCGAGGAGCTGTTCGTCACGGCCAGCGCGCTGTTCATGACCACCGTCCTGCTCGGCGGCCTGCTGGTCCGACAGGCGTGCGGCTGGGGTCGGCTCGGCTTCGAGGGGGTGCTGCTGCTGGCCAGCTACGCGGCCATGACCCTCATCCTCGCCTTCTGACGCCGGCGGGCTCCCCCGGGCCGCATCGGCGGGTCAGAATGGGCGGATGGCCGCCCCCCGCTCCCGTGTGCCCCTCCTGATCCGTCCCGTCCGCGAGCCGGCCACGGTGCCGCCGCCCCTGGACGGGCCGTGGGCTCCCACCGACACCCGGCTCGACGACGTGGAGCTCCTGCCTCTGCCGGAGGGTTCCGCCGGCCCGGAGGACGTGGTGGTCGACCCGTCCGGGCGGGTGGTCAGCGGCGCCGAGGACGGGCGGATCTGGTGGTGGCCCGCCGACGCGCCGGCCGGCACCCGCCCGGAGTTGCTGGCCGAGACTGGCGGCCGCCCGCTGGGCGTGGAGGTCGACCCCCGCGACGGCAGCCTCGTGGTCTGTGACGCGTACCGGGGTCTGCTGCGGGTCACCGCGGACGGGACGGTGCGGGACCTGAGCGGCGACGGGGAGCGGCCGCACCTCGCCGACAACGCGACGATCGCCCGCGACGGCACGGTCTACTTCACCGACAGCTCGTACCGGTTCCCGGTCTCGCACTGGAAGCGGGACCTGCTGGAGCACCGGCCGAACGGGAGGGTGCTCGCGTACGACCCGGGCAGCGGGCGCACCGAGGTGGTCTGCGACGGGCTGTACTTCCCGAACGGGATCGCGCTCACCCCGGACGAGTCGGCGCTGATGCTGGTGGAGACCTCCGTGCACCGGCTGGTCCGCGTCGACCTGCCCGACGGCACGGTGACCGTGCTGGCCGACCTGCCGGCGTACCCGGACAACCTGACCCCGGTCGGGGACGGCACGTACTGGATCGCGCTGCCCAGCCCTCGGGTGCCGGTGGTCGAGCGGCTGCTGCCGTACCCCCGGCTGCGGCAGCTGGTCGCGGTGCTGCCGGCCGCCGTGCAACCGAAGCCGCTGCGCTACGGCCTGGTCGCGCTGGTCGACGGTGACGGGCGGGTGCTGCGCACCCTGCACGGCCCGTCGGGGGCGTACGACATGGTCACCGGGGTGCGCCAGGACGGCGACCGGCTCTGGTTGGGCAGCCTGACCGGGCCGGGCATCGCCCGGGTGCCGCTGACCTGACCCGGTCCCGACCGGCACCGACGCGGAACGGCCCGCCGTCGGGCGGGCCGTTCCGCGTGCGTACGGTCTCGTCAGCCGCCGCGGACCGACGGCGCGGGCGCCGGGGAACCACCGGCGACGGCGCCCGGGTGCGGCGCGTGCGACGGGCTGGGCGCCAGCCCGGCCGGCACCGGCAGCGCGCTGCCCTTGACGAACTGCCCCCAGGTGACGTTCCACGCGGTCCAGCCGTTGCCCTCGGTCAACTGGACCTCGGTGCCCTTGATGGTCACCAGGTCGCCGACCTGGGTGACGCCCATGAGCCAGTCCGCGGCGGCGGCGGACAGGTTGGTGCAGCCGTGCGAGACGTTGGTGTTGCCCTGGTCGCCCTCCGACCACGGTGCTCCGTGGATGAACTCGCCACCCCAGGTGAGGCGCTGGGCGTCCTCGACGTCGACCACGTAGGGGTCGGCCGATCCGCGGGTGTCGAAGGTGGTCTGCTGGTGCTTCTCCATGATCACCATGTTGCCGCTGGACGTGGGCGTACTCGGCTTGCCGAGGCTCACCGGGATCTTCCGCACCACCTTGCCGTCGCGGACGACGGACATCTGCTTGGTGGCGTTGTCGATCTCCAGTGCGACCTGGCGGCCGATCTTGGACGTGGCGGTCCGGTCCTCGTCGCCGACCTTGTCCTTGCCGATCAGCAGGCCGGCGAGGGCTGCCCGGACGCTGATGGTGGTGCCGGGTCGCCAGAAGTCGGGTGCGCGGTAGTACACCTGGCTACCGTCACCCACCCACGACCAGACGCCCGGCTGCGGCGGATCCGTCTTCACGAACAATCGTCGTTGGACGTCGTCGCGAGCCTCTTTCGGAATGGGCGGGTCGAATGCGACGGTCACCGGCATCGCGGTGCCGTACGTCCGTTTACCGGCGAAATAGAGCGTGCTGGTGATGGCCTGTCCGGTCGGTTTCGGCATCGTCGTGAACGTCGTCTTCCGCGTGGTCGTCCTACCGGAGTCGCCGGTCGCGGTCACCTCGGCCGTGTACGTGCGCTTCGGTTGCAGCGGCGCGGCGGGCACCCACCCCGACCCGTCCTCGCGCGGCTCCGCCCGAACCTGGCCGCCCTTGTCGTCGGTGATCCGCACGGCGGTGATCCGGCCTCGGCTGACCGTGGTGCCCACCTCGGCGGTGAGCGGCACGTCCCGGGCCCGGTCGGCGGGTGTGACGGTCAACTCGGGCGGGGCGGCCTGGCCCTGCGCCGGCCGGCTGGCCGACCTTCCCTCGGCGGTGCAGGCACCGAGGGCCAGAGGCGCGGCCGCGACGGTCACCGCGAACAGCGTGAATCGTCGCCTCAGTTCCATGATGCGTCCCCCCGTATTTGGTGTCCCTCCGACACATTCTCTCTACCTCGCGCAGTTATGCGTGCAATTTTCACGAAACCGGGGAGACAATGACGCGAACAATTTCCGGGTCCACCCCGAAATGGGTTCGTGTATGCCGGACCGCACGGGCTGCGTTGTTCGGCACGACGGCGCCCTCCCGGCCCGCTCGTCCCGCGCCGGCACCGTGCGGGTTGTCCGCCCGGTTCCCACGACCGTGACGCAGGACCGCCACCGGTCAGGACGGGTCGTCGCCGTGGTTGCGGTCCCACCGCCCGCCGATCGGCGGGGTGTCCAGCCGCACCGAGGAGCCGGCGTTGCCGGCGAAGTCGTTGTCCTCCACGCGGCAGTCCACGCAGCTGCCCCGATCGGTGATCCACAGGCCGTGGTCCTGGGCACTCGGGTCGCGGTTCTCCCACACCCGGTTGCCCCGGATCGTCGCCGAGTCGACCGCCGCGTCGATCGTGATCCCGGCCCGGACCGGCGGCGCCGACGGCAGCTCGTAGGCCGTACCGGGTGGCGGCACCGCGCCGCTCCAGCCGGTGGCGGCGCCCGGGCGGATCGGGGCCAGGGTCAGCGTGGTGTCGTCGTTCGCCGCGACCACCGCGATCCCCCGCCCGACCCGCACCACCTTGCCCCGGTGCCCGTCGTGCGGCCAGGTCGCCCGGCGGTCGGAGACGGTCTTCTCGCTGTAGCGGACCGAGTCCCCGTTCCCGGTCATCGCGGGCGCCCACTGGCGGCCGTTGTTGCGGATCCGGTTGCCGACCAGGAACAGGTCCCGCATCGGCCGGTCGATGCGGATCGCGTCGGCGCTGTTGCCGTAGAAGTCGTTCGACTCGACGACGACCTCCTCCGCGACCTCCCCCGCGCCGCCGAGGTCGCGCTGGTGGTAGCCGTACCGGCCGTTGCCGCTGATCCGGTTCCCGCGCACCGTGTACGGGCCGGGGGTGTTGCCGATGCTGACCCCGTCGCGGATGTTGCCGTCGATCACGCAGTCGCTGAGGATCCCGGCCCGTCCGGCGGTGTGCGTGGTGCCCTTGGCCGAGACGTGGAAGCCGGCCTCCAGGTTCCCGGTCATGGTGCAGGCGGACACGATCAGGCCGTTGGCACCCCAGTCGGAGATGCCGAACCGGTTGCCCTGGGCGTGGCAGCCGATGATGCGGATGCCGCGCGGGCGCAGCTCACCGGCCGTCTGCAGCTCCAGGAAGATGCCGTTGGTGGCGTTGCCCACCGCGCTGCAGTTGACGATGTTCAGCCGCTCGACGCTGCCCCAGCCGCCGATGCCGATCCCGATGCCCGCGCCGCCCATCTGGGTGCCGTTGTCCAGGCGACCGCAGCCCGCGACGAGCACCCCGTCGATGAGGCAGTCCTGGAGGAAGTCGCAGCCCAGACCCGTTGCAGCGGTGTGGTGGATGTACAGGTTCCGGAACATCCCACGGACCACGTACTGGAGGCCGAGGCCCTTGGCGAGCGGGTTGTAGTCGGTCGACGCGACGCCGGAGCCGTCGATCTCGAAGTCGGCGAACGTGCAGTCGGCCAGGTGCCGGTCGCGGTCGGCGCCGTGCAACTGAGCGGTGTAGAAGGCCAGGGGGGTGGGGTCGGCGCGGTTGCCGGCGTTGCTCAACACGAACCTCGTCGCGCCCGGCCCGGCACCGATCAGCGACACCCCGGTCCGCCAGACCGTGCCGGCGTCCCGGATCGAGTAGACCCCCGGCGGACAGTGGATGACACGTGCCCGCCCGTCGGCGGCGTGGGCGTCACCGAGCAGGTCGACCAGGGCGGCCAGCGCCGGCTGGTCGTTCGTCGTGCCGTCCCCGACCAGCCCGTGCTCCCGCGCGTCGCACAGCAGCGGCGCGCCGGCGACCGCGTGCGTGCGTACACCGGCGGTGGTGGGCATGTCCGGGTACCCCACGACTGACTCCTCGCATCGGTGACCGTGCGCGACGGATTCCCGTCCGGTGGAGGAGGAAACGCGGCGGGTCCCGACGCCCCTGAGGGCGGCCGGGACCCGGCGGGCGGGGTCAGACGTTGGCGATGAGCAGGGCGGGCTGCTCGACGCAGTCGGCGACGTGCCGCAGGAAGCCGCCGGCCACCCCACCGTCGCAGACCCGGTGGTCGAAGGTGAGGCTGAGCTGGGTCACCTTCCGCACCGCGAGCTGTCCGTCGACCACCCACGGCTTGTCCACGATCCGCCCGACCCCGAGCAGCGCCGCCTCGGGGTGGTTGATGATCGGGGTGGAGCCGTCGACACCGAACACGCCGTAGTTGTTCAGCGTGAACGTGCCGCCGGTCAGCCGGGCGGGCGGGAGGGTGCCGGCCCGCGCCGCCGCGGTGGTCTCCGCCAGGGCGACGGCCAGCTCGGCGGTGGTGAGCCGCTGGGCGTCCCGCAGCACCGGGACGAGCAGGCCCCGGTCGGTCTGCGCGGCGATCCCCAGGTGCACCCCGGTGGACTGGACGATCCGCTGCCCCTCGGTGTCGACCCGGGCGTTGAGCTGCGGATAGCGGCGCAACGCGGACAGGCAGACCCGGGCGAGCAGAGCGAGGACGCTGACCGGGGCGTCCGGGGTCGCGGCGTTGATCGCGGCCCGGGTCTCCAGCAGGGCGGTGGCGTCCACGTCGACCCAGACGGTGACCTCGGGGATCTCCCGACGGCTGCGGGACAGCTTGTCGGCGATCGCCTTCCGGATGCCGGTCAGCGGGATGACCAGGTCCTCCGTACCGGCCGGCAGGTCCGGCACGGCGGCCGGCGCTGCGGTGGCCGCCTGGGCGGCCGCCTCGACGTCGGCCCGCCGGACGACGCCGCCCGGGCCGGTACCGCGCAGGGTCGCCAGGTCCAGCCCGTGCTCGCGGGCCAGCCGTCGCACGATCGGGGAGATGACCAGCGCCGCGGCGGGTGCCGGTGCGGTCGGGGCCGCCGGCGCCGCGGGGGCCGGTGCGGGCTCGGGCGTACGCGGCTGCGGGGCCACCGCCAGCCGGGGCCGGCGTCGCCGCCGGGAGCCGCCGTGGCCGGTGCCGTAGCCGATGAGGACGTTGCCGGAGCCGGCCCGCTCCTCCTCGCGGTAGGTGGCGTGCCCGGCGGGCTCGGCGCCGTCGGCGGCGATGGTGATCAGCGGCTGGCCGACCGGGCGGGCCTCGCCCTCCGCGCCGTGCAGCGCGACGACCCGACCGGCGTACGGGCAGGGCACGTCGACGACCGCCTTGGCGGTCTCCACCTCGACGACGGTCTGGTCCACGGTCACCACGTCACCGACGGCGACCCGCCACTGCACGATCTCCGCCTCGCTGAGCCCCTCGCCCAGGTCGGGCAGGAGGAAGACCCGCTCGTTCGCCACGGTGGTCATGCGGCACTCCCCTGCGGAAGCCAGCGGGTGTCGGGCTGGTCGTCCCACTGAAGGCGGGCCACCGTGTCCAGGACGCGGTCCACCGACGGCAGGTGGGTGTGCTCCAGCATCGGCGCGGGGTACGGAATGTCCAGACCGGACACCCGCAGCACCGGGGCGTGCAGGGCGTGGAAGCAGCGCTCCTGCACCCGGGCGGCGATCTCCGCGCCGACGCCGGCGAAGCCCTGCGCCTCCTGGATGACCACGCACCGGCCGGTCTTGCGCACCGAAGCGGCGACGGTGCCGTCGTCGAACGGCACGATGGTCCGCACGTCGACGACCTCCAGGTCCCAGCCCTCGTCACGGGCGGCCTCGGCGGCCTCCAGTGCCACGGGCACCGCCGGCCCGTACGCGACCAGCGTGGCGTCGGTGCCCTCGCGCCGGACGACGGCCCGGCCGAACGGCTCGGTGCGGGCCGACAGCTCGGCCTCGCCGCTGGCGAAGTAGAGCTTCTTCGGCTCCATGAACACGACCGGGTCCGGGTCCTCGATGGCCTCGCGCAGCAGGGAGTACGCGTCCTGCACGGTCGCCGGGGTGACCACCTTCAGGCCGGGGGTGTGCGCGTAGTAGCCCTCGGAGGAGTCGCAGTGGTGCTCGACGCCGCCGATACCGCCCGCGTACGGCACGCGGATGACCATCGGCACGCTCAGCTTGCCCCGGGTGCGGTTGCGCAGCTTCGCCACGTGCGAGGCGATCTGCTCGAACGCCGGGTACGCGAACGCGTCGAACTGCATCTCCACGACCGGTCGCAGTCCGGACATGGCCATGCCGACGGCGAAGCCGACGATGCCGGCCTCGGCGAGCGGGGTGTCGAAGCAGCGCTTGTCGCCGAAGCGCGCCTGGAGACCGTCGGTGATCCGGAAGACGCCGCCGAGCTGGCCGACGTCCTCGCCGAAGACGACGACCCGCTCGTCGTCGAGCAGTGCGTCGGCGAGCGCGGCGTTGAGCGCCTTCGCCATGGTCATGGTGGCCATCAGGCGTCCCCCTCCTGCTCGGCCGCGGCGGCCAGTTCGGCGCGGACCTGCTCGCGCTGCTCGACCAGCTGCGGGGTCGGCTCGGCGTACACATGGTCGAACAGGCTCATCGGGTCGACCGTGGGCTGGGTGTTCATCCGGTCGCGCAGGTCGGCCGCGTACGCCTCGGCCTCCTCGGCGATCGCGGCCACCGCGGCGTCGTCGAGCACGCCCCGGGCTCGCAGGTACGTCTCCAGCCGGGCGACCGGGTCCCGGTCCCGCCACGCCTCGACCTCGTCGGCGTCCCGGTAGCGGGACGCGTCGTCGGCGTTGGTGTGTGCCTCCATCCGGTAGGTGTGCGCCTCCACCAGGTACGGGCCGTGGCCCGCCCGGGCGTGCGCCACCGCGCGGGTGAGCACCGCGAGCACGGCCACCGGGTCGTTGCCGTCGACCTGCTCGCTGGGTACGCCGTACCCGACGCCCTTGTACGCCAGGGAGGGCGCGGCGGTCTGCCGGGACAGCGGCACGCTGATGGCGTACCGGTTGTTCTGCACGAAGTAGACGACCGGGGCCTTGAACACGGCGGCGAAGTTGACGCCCTCGTGGAAGTCGCCCTCGCTGGTCGCGCCGTCGCCGATGTAGGCGAGCGCCACGCTGTCCCGGCCCTGGTACGCCTCGCCGTAGGCCACCCCGGCGGCGTGCACGCACTGGGTGGCGAGCGGGGTGCACTGCGGGGCGGTGCGACGCGCGGCGGGGTCGTACCCGCAGTGCCAGTCGCCGCGCAGCAGCGTGAGGACCTCCACCGGGTCGATGCCCCGGGAGACCAGCGCCATCGACTCGCGGTAGGTCGGGAACACCCAGTCGTCGTCACGCAACGCCAGGACGCCGCCGACCTGGCAGGCCTCCTGGCCCCGCGAGGACGGGTAGACGGCGAGGCGGCCCTGCTTGGTCAGGGCGGTGGCCTGCACGTCGAAGCGGCGGCCGACGACCATGCGCCGGTACATCTCGCGCAGCGCCTCGACGGGCGGCTCGGGGTAGTCGGCGCGGGGCGGCAGCGGGGCGCCGTCCGGGTTCAGCAGTCGGACCGGTTCGGGCTGCGGCAGCAGGCCGGCGGACGGGTCGGGCGGGGCCGGGGTGGCCGGCCGGCGCTTCCGCGGGGATTCCCTGCGGACCGCCTGGGGTGTGGTCGTCACGGCAAGGACCTCCTGGACGTGTGGTGGACCTATGCTCCTGCTGTCGGATGATTGACTCAATATCCGCCGCGAACGCGGGACGATTGACCTCCGGGAGGGAGTCGCATGAGCCAGGAGCCCACACCGGCACCGGGCGTGGCGGGGGGAACGGGACGTTCGGTCGGGCCGCTGGACGAGGTCGACCGGCGGATCCTGGACGAACTGGTCCGCGACGGGCGCATCTCCATCCGCACGCTGGCGGAACGGGTGCACGTCTCCCGCACCAACGCGTACGCGCGGGTCGAGCGACTGTTGCGGGACGGGGTGATCACCGGGTTCCGCGCCCAGGTGGCGCCGGAGCCGGCCGGGCTGGGCACGTCGGCGTACATCTCGCTGACCATCGAGCAGAACACCTGGCGGGAGGTGTCGGCGGAGCTGGCCCGGGTGCGCTACATCGAGCACGTCGCCCTGCTGAGCGGCGAGCACGACGTGCTGGCCATGGTCCGGGCGCCGGACAACGCCACACTGCGGGACGTGGTGCTCAACCGGGTGCAGAGCATCGCCGGTGTGCTGTCGACGCGGACCTGGCTGGTCTTCGAGGAGTTCGACGGCGAGCGCAGCCCCTGGGCGTGATGCCCGGGTTAACGGTTCCTGACCAGGAGATGCACGCTCGGCGGCCGGCCAATTCGGGCTTTCCCGGCGCGTTCGGTGCCGGATAGGGTCCGGAAAATGATCGGTCGGACCATCAGGTCAGCCAAGCAGCACACCCCCGACTCCGCCCGGGTGCTCGCGCGCCGGACGATGCTCGACGCGCACAACGCGCGACTCCGGCTCACCGTTCCGGTCCGGGCCCGCTGCGAGTACCAGAACCTCTACCACTTCACCGTGCACAAGACCGGCAGCCAGTGGATCAAGTCGCTGTTCAGCGACCCGGTCGTCTACCGCTATTCCGGACTGCTGCCCTACGTCCCGCGGCTGGCCCGGGGCAGACAGCGGTCGGTCCCACCACCCGGGCGCATCTCCCTGTCCGCGTTCCTGCCCTACGAGCGCTACCGGCGCATCCCGAAGCCGGACGCGCACCGCGCGTTCTTCGTGCTGCGCGACCCCCGCGACATCGTGGTGTCGAGCTACTTCTCGCTGCGCGGGTCGCACGCCCCCATGGGCGACATCCCACGGGTGCGCAAGGTCCTGCAGGAGAGCCCGGTACGCGACGGCCTGCTGCACGTCATCGACTACCTCGCCGACAAGGGCCTCTACCGCACGCTCCGATCGTGGGCGGCCGCGCCCGAGGCGGAGACCTTCCGGCTGTTCCGGTACGAGGACCTGACCGGGGAACGGCAGCAGGACGAGGTGGACCGGCTGATGCGACACTGCGGAATCGTCATCCCGCCGGCCGACCTGGCCGCCCTGCTCGCCCGCTACAGCTTCGCCAGGATGCGCCGTACGCCCGGCGACTCCGAGCCGGACCCGCACTACCGCTCGGGCCGGGCCGGCGACTGGCGCAACCACTTCGACGACGACGTCCACCGGGCCTTCGTCGCGGCCACGGGCGATCTCGTCGAGATCCTCGGCTACCCCGCACCCGACGCGAGCCCTTCGCGGTGACGCGCCGGTGCACCGCTCACCCTAGACCGGATCGCCCAGGAAGGCGGCGACGTCGGCGGCGATCCGGTCCGGGTACTCGCCGTTGATGGCGTGCGACGCCTCCGGGTAGGTCTCCACGGTGCCCCGGGTCAGGGTGCGCCGCGCCACCTCGGCGGCGTCGCCCGCGTCGTGCAGCCGGGACCGGCCGGCCATCAGGACCAGCACCGGAACACCGACCCCGGCGAGCTGGTCGTCCGACGGCCGTGTCGGCGCGGACAGCTTCACCACGTACGCCTGCAGGCCGGCCTCGATCATCCGCGCGACCGGCACATCCTCTACCGGTGCGCCGTTCGCCGTCCAGCTGGTGAAGTCGTCCCGCCACGACCGTGGCGCCCAGCGGACGCTCACCGGGATCGACCGGAGCACCACCTCCGGCGACAGGCCGGCGAACACCAGGACCGGGTCGAGCAGCACGACACCGGCGACCTTCTCCGGCCGGTGCACCGCCAGGTTCATCGCCGTCCAGCCGCCGAAGGACACGCCGAGCAGGTGCAGTTTCGGCTCGGGCAGCGCCCGGAGCACCTCGGACAGCCACTGCGCGTGGTCGGTGACGTCGTCGATCGGGCGTTGCTGGATGCTCATGCCCGGCTCGCCCAGCAGGTCGACCGTGTAGACGCTGCGCAGGCGGAGCAGCGACGGCAGGTTGTCCGCCCAGACCGGTGACGCCGACGCCCGGCCGGGCAGGAGCAGCAGGGGCGCCGCAGCCGGGTCGGTGCCGCCGCGGAAGTGGTAGAGCCGCACGACGCCGTACCCGGTCCGGACGTCCAGGGTGCGGTCGGGGGCCGGCAGGGCCGCCATCGCCTCCTGGTACGCGCGGGTGAAGCGGTCCTGCGCCTGGGCGGACGTGAAGTAGCCGACCGGGGCGGGATCCCGCACCGCGTACGCGACGGCCACGGTCGCGACCGTGACGACGGCGGCGACCCGGACGAGCCACCGGCGGTGCCTCCGCAACCAGTTTCCGATCTTTCCCGTCACCTCACCTACCATGCGGTCAGAATACTAACCGTGCGGTAGAAAATTCAACCGGTCGGTCAGGAGGCGCCTCGTCCGAGGCCCGGTACGGTGGGCGGGTGCCACCGAACGACGCCGCGTCCGCCCAGGTCCGACCCGCCAAACCGCTCTCCGTCACCGAGCAGGCGCGCCGGGCGCAACTCATCGGCGTGACCATCGATCTGGTGGCCCGTCACGGCTATCCGGGCACGTCGCTCGCCCGCATCGCCGAGGCGGCCGGCATCTCCAAGGCGGCCGTCCTGTACCACTTCCCGTCGAAGGACGCGGTCGTGCGGGCCGCCTACGACTCGGTCCTGGAGTCCCTCACCGCGTACGTCGGCGCCGAGGTGGCGGCGCGGACCGGCGCGGCGGCGGTGGCGGCCTACGTCCGGTCGCTGGTCGCGTACCTGCGCGGTCATCCGGCGCACACCCGGATGATCATCGAGGCGATGGTCCAGGAGGACGCGGGCGTCGAGGACACGCCGAACGCGGCCAGCCGGCGGGAGGCGGTGGCCGGCCTCGTCGAGGCGGCCCGGGCGGCCGGCGACTACCGGCCCGGCGTCGATCCCCAGGCCACCGCCGTGATCGTGAACGGGGCCGTGGACGCGATCGTCGCGGAGAGCCTCACCGATCCCGGATTCGACACCGCCCATGCCGCCGAGGAGCTGGTCACCATGCTCGACCGCGCTCTCGGGGCAGCGCCGCCGAAGCCGTGACCTCACCGCTCTGGCGGCGCCTCCAGACCCTCGCGGTCGGCCAGTTCCAGCAGCGGCTCCAGTGAGTACCGGCGGTCGTCCAGGCCGGCGTGCGGGTCACCCCGCTCGGCGAACCGCGCCGGCATCGTGGTGACGTCGAAGTCCTCCGGTCGGGCGTCGTCCAGCTCCGCCCACTCCAGCGGCGCCGAGACCAGCGCCGCGGGCGTCGGCCGGATCGAGTACGCCGAGGTCATGGTGTGGTCGCGGGCCATCTGGTTGTAGTCCACGAAGACGGGGCGGTCCCGCTGCTCCCGCCACCACGTCGTGGTGACCAGGTCCGGGCGGCGGCGCTGCATCTCGCGGCCCAGCGCCAGAACCGCCCGCCGGCACTCCCCGAAGCTCCACCGGGGCTCGATGCTCACATAGACGTGCACGCCCCGCCCGCCGGTCGTCTTCGGATAGCCGCTCAGGCCCAGCTCGTCGAGGAAGCCGTGGACCTCGTGCGCCACCCGCACGACCTGGTCGAAGTCGACGCCGGGCATCGGGTCCAGGTCGATGCGGAGCTGGTCCGGTCGCTCCACGTCCGCCTCGGTCACCGGCCAGGGATGGAAGCGCAGCGTGCCGAGGTTCGCCGCCCAGGCCACCACGGCGAGTTCGCTCGGCGCGACCTCGTCGGCCGTCCGCCCACTGGGGAAGGTGATGTGCGCCGTGCGTACCCAGTCGGGGGCTCCCGTCGGGAGCCGCTTCTGGTAGAACGCGTCGCCCCGGTTGTCCTGTCGGGTGCCGATCTTCGCGCCCTCGAACACGCCGCGCGGCCACCGCTCCAGCATGGTCGGACGGTCCCGCAGGGCGCGCAGGATGCCGTCGCCGACGGCGAGGAAGTACCGCACCACGTCGATCTTGGTCAGCCCGCGTTCCGGGAAGTACGGCTTGTCCGGGTTGGAGACACGGACCAGCCGCTCCCCCACCTGGATCTCCTCGGCCGGCGTCGCCACGTCTCACACGGTAGCGGCACCGGTCGGCGTCCGCGCCCGGCTCACCGGGGCGCGGCTCAGGGTGATCCGTCGTCCAGGGACGGCAACGGCACGACCGTGGTGTCGCCGGTGCCGTGCGAGGAGTGCGTGGGTGGCGGCCGGTGGCCCTCCGGCAGGCGGGTGTGCAGGCGACCGGCGGGCCCGTTGCGGCGGGCCACCTGGCAGGTCACCGGATGGATGGGCGGCGGCGGCGTGCCGAACCGGCCCGGCCCCCAGCGCACCCACACCGCGATCCGGCCGGCGGCGGCCTCCGCCGCCAACTTCTCCCAGGTGCGACGCCGGTCGGTGTGGTCGACCTCGACGACCACGGGCGGGCCGTCCGGCCGCGCACACGCCACGTCGAGCACGGACCGCCGATCGGACAGCGGCGGGGGCAACGGCAGCACGCTGGGCGCCCGCCGGTAGACCCGCCACCCCTGCGCAGCCGCCCAGGAGGACACCGATTCGATGATCAGCGCCGTCACCGCGTCGGCGTCCAGGTCGACGAAGGTGAGCCGGGCGAGGGCGCGCTCGAGCGCCGCCGCCACCTGGTCGCCGTCCTGCCCGCCGCTCATGGCCCGCAAGGGTATCGGTCCGGGCCGACGGCTCCGGTGCGGACGGCCACGCCGACGCGGCGGCCGGGCGGCCCACCCGGTCCGCCCGGACGCCGGCGATCACCTCAGCCGTTCTCCCGCTGCAAGCGGGACATGAGCATCTGCTTGCCCTGTTCACCCGCCTTGCGGTTGTTCTCCTGGATCTTCCGGAACCAGCCGGCGAGTTCCGTGTCGCCCTGGGCATCCGCGTCGGCGATGTAGGTCTCCAGCTGCCACACGTTGTGCAGCGACATCTGCAGTGCCTGGATGAGGTCGTAGTTCTTGTCCTTGACCGGACTCGTCGGCTCCCTGACCATCGTGGCCACGGCACACCTCCCCTGTCGTCGAACGGTGGACCCGGCGCTTACCCGGGGGAACCCCGTTCACGCCCCGCGCCGAGCCGTGCGACGGCGGGCGGTTACCCGTGGCGGCGTACGGGTAGCAGGTGGCCCATGGCGGAACTGGCGACGCTGTGGATCGTCCGACACGGCGAGAGCACGGCGAACGTGGCGGCCTCGGCGGCCGAGGAGTCCGGGTCGGAGCTGATCGACCTGACCCACCGGGACCCGGACGTACCCCTCAGCCCCACCGGGGAGGACCAGGCACGAGCCACCGGCCGGTGGCTCGCCGAGCTGCCCGAGGCACGGCGGCCGGACGTGGCGGTGGTGTCGCCGTACCTGCGCGCCGTCCACACCGCCGAGCTGGCCCTGGAGGGCACCGGCATCCCGGTCAGCCGCGACGAACGCCTGCGGGACCGGGAGCTGGGCATCCTGGACGGGCTCACCGCGCACGGCGTACGCGGGCGGTACCCGGAGGAGGCGGCACGGCGGGAGCGGCTCGGCAAGTTCTACTACCGACCGCCCGGCGGTGAGTCGTGGACCGACGTCGCGTTGCGGCTGCGCGCCCTCCTCGGTGACCTGCGCCGTGACCACGAGGACCGCCGGGTGCTGCTGTTCGGCCATGACGCCCTGGTGTTCCTGACTCGTTACCTGGTGGAGGGGCTCACCGAGGACGAGCTGATGGCGTTGACCCGCCGGTACGTCATCGCCAACTGCTCGGTGACCGGCTGGTCGGCCGACGGCGACGGCCGGCTGCGCCCCGACGTGTTCAACGACGTGAGCCACCTGCAGGCGCAGGGTGCGAAGCCCACCAGGGAGGACGAGGTCCATGCCGAACCGGTCTGATACGCGCGTCATCACGCCCGCACTGCTGCGGGACTGGGCGCTTCCCGTACCGACCGGGGGCAAGGAGTCCCGGGGCACGGTGCTGGTGGTCGGGGGTTCCCGGTTCGCCCCCGGCGCGGTGCTGCTGGCCGGCGTGGCGGCGCTGCGGGCCGGCGCGGGTGTGCTCCAGCTCGCCGCCGCCGAGTCCACCGCCGCCGCGCTCAGCATCCAGGTGCCGGAGGCGCTGGTGATCGGGCTGCCGGAGACGCCCGCAGGCGCGGTCGCCGGGGAGTCCGAAGGGCAGCTCAGCGAGCTGGTCGCGGAGGCCGACGTGGTGACGGTGGGGCCCGGCCTCCAGAGCATCGACGAGACCCGCGAGCTGCTGCGGCTGGTCCTCGACGCCGCCGGGCCGGAGACGGCGCTGGTGCTCGACGCGTACGCCCTGGGGGCGCTCAGCCACTCACCGGAGCTGCTGGCCGGCGCGGGCCGGCGGGCGGTCCTCACCCCCAACCTGGTCGAGGCGCGGCACCTGCTGGGCCGGGAGCCGGGCGACGACCTGGACGCCGAGGCGATCGGGCTGGCCGGCCGGTACGACGCCGTGGTGTCCCTCTACGGCCACGTCGCCACCCCGGACGGGCAGAGCTGGCGGGAGGAGAGCGGCGACGCGGGGCTCGGCACGTCGGGCAGCGGCGACGTGCGGGCCGGGCTGCTCGCCGGGCTGCTGTCCCGGGGCGCCGAACCGGCGCAGGCCGCCTGCTGGGCGGCGTTCGCCCACGCGGTGAGCGGCCAGCGGTTGGTTCCCCGGTACGGACGCATCGGTTTCCTCGCCCGCGAGCTGCTCGACGAGATTCCGCACACCCTCGCCACCGTATGACACCAATTGTCCCGCCAGGCAGGTGTGTGTAACGCCACACCGACCCACGGCGCTGTACCCACCGGAGGCGGGCGTCCCGCCCTCCTCCCGCCGGTCCGCTCCCCGCAAGGGCGGGCCGGGAGAAGACAGCCCCTGGGAGTCTGTGTGAAGAACCTCCGTCGCAAGACACTGGCGGCCGCGTCCGCCGTGTCGCTGGGTGTCGGCCTCGCCGTCACCGGCGGCCTGGTGCCGGCGGCCGCCGCCGCCGGACCGGACACCACCTACCTGGTGCTCGCCCCGCAGGGCGCCACGACCGACAGGGCGGCCGCCCGGGTCGCCGCCGCCGGCGGGACCGTCGTCGCCGGCTACCACCAGATCGGCGTGCTCGTCGTCCGCTCCAACAACCCCGACTTCACCAGTCGGGTGGCGGGCGCGGGCGTCGAGTCGGTCGCCTCCACCACCGGCCTGGGCAGCCAGCTCGACGAGGGCGAGACGGTGGAGGTGTCGGCCCCCGCGGCCGCCGCGGCCACCGCCGCCCCCACCGCCGAGCCGCTCTTCGGCCAGCAGTGGGACATGCCGATGATCGACGTCCCGCAGGCCCACGCGGTCAACGCCGGCAGCGCCGACGTGCTGGTGGGCGTACTGGACAGCGGCATCTCCTCCAGCCACCCGGACCTGGCGAGCCAGATCGCCAAGGACAAGAGCACCTCGTGCATCGGCGGTGTCACCGACACCACCGAGGCCGCCTGGAACCCGACGACCTCCGACCACGGCACCCACGTGGCCGGCACCATCGCCGCCGCCGTCAACGGCGTCGGCGTGACCGGCGTCGCGCCGGGCGTCAAGGTGGCCGCCGTCAAGGTGGTCAACGACGACGGCTACATCTTCCCGGAGGCCGCGGTCTGCGGGTTCATGTGGGCCGCCGAGCACGGCATGCAGCTGACCAACAACAGCTACTACATCGACCCGTGGGAGCTGAACTGCCGCAACGACGCGCGCCAGCGTCCGGTGTGGCAGGCGGTCCAGCGGGCCATCCGTTACTCGTCGAGCAAGGGCGTGCTGAACGTGGCGTCCGCGGGTAACTCGAACTACGACCTCGCGCACAAGATCACCGACGACGGCAGCCCGAACAACGGGACGCCCGAGGTGCGCGAGAACCTCACCAACGCCTGCCTGGACCTGCCGGCCGAGGCGCCGGGCGTGGTGACCGTGTCGGCGGTCGGCCCGACCGGGGAGAAGAGCTACTACTCCTCGTACGGCCAGGGCGTCATCGACGTGACGGCGCCGGGCGGCGACACCCGCTTCCGTACGCAGGGCGTCCGCTCCACCATCACCGACGGCATCCTGTCGACCACCTTCAACACGACGACGCGGACCAACGGCTGGGGCTACAAGCAGGGCACCTCGATGTCCGGTCCGCACGCGACCGGCGTGGCCGCCCTGGCCCTGTCGGCGCACCCGAACCTGTCCCCGGGCGCCCTGGCGGCCCTCCTGGAGCGCACCGCCGAGGCGAAGTCCTGCCCGACCGGCGTCTACAACCCGGTGCCGCTGATCCCGGCCGGCCCGAACGCCTACGACGCGACCTGCTCCGGCGGTGAGCGCAACGGCTTCTACGGCGCCGGCGTGGTCAACGCCTACAACGCGGTTAAGTAACCGCACCACCACGCGGAGGGGCCCGGCGGAATTCCGCCGGGCCCTTTCGTTTCCGCAGCTCACGCGAGGGTAGGGAATCCTGGGTCAGCCGAAAAGAGGAGGTCCCGCCGGTGTCCACCGATGCCATCGTCCTGTTGAAAGAGGACCACAAGGAGATGCGCCGTCTCTTCCGCGAGTTCCAGAAGGCGGAAGAGGGTCCCGCAGCGCGGCGTCAGGAGCTGGTGACCCAGATCCTGGAGGCCCTGACGGTGCACACCTACCTGGAGAACGAGGTCATGTACCCGGAGGTCCGCAAGCTCCTGCCGGACCTGGAGGACGACATCCTCGAGTCCTACGAGGAGCACCACGTGGTCGACGTGCTCTGCGCCGAGCTCGCCACCATGGACGCCTCCGACGAGCGCTTCAACGCCAAGACCACGGTGCTCATCGAGAACGTCGAGCACCACGTGGAGGAGGAGGAGCAGGAGTGGTTCCCCAAGGTCCGCGAGGCGCTCGGCCGTAACCAGCTCCAGGAGATCGGCCAGCGGATGATCGACATGCGCAAGGACGCCCCGCGCACCCCCACCGAACCCAAGGCGATCAAGAAGTCCGTGGACGCGATGACGGCCTGAGCGCGACCGCGCTGCGCGGGCCCGGCCGATGGCCGGGCCCGCACGCGTCTCACCAGGCCGTCGGCGGCACCCCGTCGGGAGCCGGCAGGATCCGCCGCAACCGCCCCGGCGGTACGCTCCGAGCCCGCCACTCCCGCGGGTAGCCCAACGAGACCTCCTCGAACCGCACCCCGTCGTACCAGGTTGTCCGGGGGATGTGCAGGTGGCCGTAGACCATGACGGCGGCGTCGAAGCGTCGGTGCCAGTCGGCTGTGGCCTCCGTGCCGCACCACTGGGCGAAGATCGGGTACCGCAGGATCCGGGTCGGCTCCCGCACCAGCGGCCAGTGGTTGACCAGCACGGTCGGCAGCGCCGGATCACGCTCGTCGAGCCGCCGGGCGGTCTCGGCGACCCGCGCCGCGCACCACGCCGACCGGCTCGGGTACGGATCCGGGTGCAGCAACTGCTCGTCGGTGCACACGACCCCGGTCCGGTACGCCTCGGCCAGCGCCGCCTCCGGCGTGTCGAACCCCTCCGGGCGCCAGCTGTGGTCGTACAGGAGGAACAGCGGCGCGACCGTCACCGGCCCGCCGCGGCCCTCCCACACCGCCCACGGGTCCTCGGGGGTGAGCACGCCGAGGCGGCGGCACATCTCGACCAGGTGGTGGTAGCGCTCGACACCGCGCAGCGCCACCGGATCGCGCGGCGGGGTCCACAGCTCGTGGTTGCCGGGCGACCAGACCACCCGTGCGAAGCGGTCGGCCAGCAGACCCAGCGCCCACTCCACGTCGGCGACCGTCTCGGCCACGTCACCCGCGACGAGGAGCCAGTCGTACGGCGTCTCCGGGCGCAGCGCCTCCACGATCGGCCGGTTGTCCCGGTGCCCCACGTGCAGGTCGCTGATGGCGAGCAGACTGCCCTCACCCGCGTACCCCGCCATGGCGTCGATCCTAGGCACGCCCGCCCACCCCCGCGACCCCCGCCGCGCCGCGCCGCGCCGCGAGCAACAGTTTCCGAGAAAGAGTGGCTATTCCGCGGAGAATGGCCACTCTTTCTCGGAAACTGCGCGACGGGCGCGGCGTGCGGGCGCGGGGCGCGATGGGCGCGTGCGGGCGCGGCGGGCGGGCGCGGCGGGCGGGGTCAGGAGGCGGAGCCGGGTTCGGCCATCTTGCGGTGCTGCTCGGCCTTCAGCTTGTCCGGGACGATCTTGCCGGCGGCGGTCTGGACCTTGTTCATCAGCGAGCCCGCGGTGACCGTCTGATCGCCCTTCATCAGGGCCTTGAAGCCCTGCTCGGCGACCGTACGTGGGTCGTCCTTGCGCCCGGCGCCGACGCGGGTGTCCTCCATGTCGGCCCGCGCGAAGAACTCCGTGTCCGTCGGCCCGGGCATCAGCGCGGTCACGGTGACGCCGGTCTCCTTCAGCTCGTTGCGCAGCGCCTCCGCGAAGGACTGGACGAACGACTTCGAGGCGTTGTAGACCGCCTGGAACGGGCCGGGCATCGTCGCGGCGATCGAGGAGGTGAACAGCACCCGTCCCGCACCGCGTTCCACCATCGCCGGCAGCAGCAGCTTCGCCAGGTGCACCGTCGAGCGCACGTTCAGGTCGACGACGGTCAGTTCGTCGGCCAGCTCCGTGCCGCCGACGAAGTCACCGCCGGCACCCCGCCCGGCGTTGAGCGCCAGGGCGTCGACGGGCCGGCCGGTCGCCCGTACGGTCGCCGCCAGCTCCTCGACCCCCTCGGGCCGGGCCAGGTCGACGCGGACCGGCTGGACCTGCGGGCCGCCGTCGCGGCGCAGCCGCTCCGCCGCCGAGGTGATGCCGTCGTCCTCGGCGGCGATCACCAGGTCGAAGCCGTGCGCGGCGAACTGCACCGCCAGCTCGTACCCGATCCCGCTGGACGCGCCGGTCACCACGGCCATCGGGCGGTCGGTGCTCGGTGTGGTCATCTTGTCGTCACTCCCCTCGTCTGCGCGGACCGGCCGCCGCACCGCGGCCGGCTCCGCTGGGAGCAGTGCCCCGGCGCCGGCTCCTCAACCCCCGGCGGCGCGGCGACCTCGGGCCGACCCGGTAGGATCACCGGCGGGCCGTGACTGGCGCATTGGAGATGGAGAACCATCGGGGAGCGGCCCCGTCATGAGGGACGCATGCCGAGCGCCTGGGCCTTCCGCACGTCACCAGGAGGTCGCATGTCGCCGAACGCCGAATCCACCGCCTTCCGCAGCGCCCTCGAGGTGATCCGCGCCGTCGAGCCGCGGGTGGCCGACGCCATCGGCGCGGAGCTGACCGACCAGCGCGAGTCGCTCAAGCTCATCGCCAGCGAGAACTACGCCTCCCCGGCCACCCTGCTGGCCATGGGCAACTGGTTCAGCGACAAGTACGCCGAGGGCACCGTCGGTCGCCGGTTCTACGCCGGCTGCCAGAACGTGGACACCGTCGAGGCGCTCGCCGCCGAGCACGCCCGGGAGCTGTTCGGCGCCGCGCACGCGTACGTGCAGCCGCACTCGGGCATCGACGCCAACCTGGTCGCCTTCTGGGCGATCCTGGCCGACCGGGTGGAGGCGCCGGCCCTGAAGCGGGCGGCGGCGAAGCACGTCAACGACCTGACCGAGGCGGACTGGTTCACGCTGCGCCGGGAGCTGGGCGACCAGCGGATGCTCGGCATGTCGCTGGACGCGGGTGGCCACCTCACGCACGGTTTCCGGCCGAACATCTCCGGCAAGATGTTCGACCAGCGCAGCTACGGCACCGACCCGGCGACCGGCCTGGTCGACTACGACAAGGTCGCCGCGGCGGCGCGGGAGTTCAAGCCGCTGATCCTGGTCGCCGGCTACTCGGCGTACCCGCGGAAGGTCAACTTCCGGATCATGCGGGAGATCGCCGACTCGGTCGGCGCGACCTTCATGGTCGACATGGCGCACTTCGCCGGCCTGGTCGCGGGCAGGGTCTTCACCGGCGACTTCGACCCGGTGCCGCACGCGCACATCGTCACCACGACCACCCACAAGTCGCTGCGCGGCCCGCGCGGCGGCATGGTGCTCTGCGGCCCGGAGCTGGCCGACCAGGTGGACCGGGGCTGCCCGATGGTGCTCGGCGGCCCGCTGCCGCACGTGATGGCCGCCAAGGCGGTCGCCCTGGCCGAGGCGCGTCGCCCCGACTTCGCCGACTACGCGCAGGCCATCGTCGCCAACGCCCAGGCCCTGGCCGAGGGGCTGACCCGCCGGGGCGCGAAGCTGGTCACCGGCGGCACCGACAACCACCTGGTGCTCATCGACGTCACCGGCTACGGACTGACCGGCCGGCAGGCCGAGCAGGCACTGCTCGACTCGGGCATCGTCACCAACCGCAACGCGGTCCCGCAGGACCCGAACGGCGCCTGGTACACGTCGGGCATCCGGATCGGCACCCCGGCGCTGACCACGCGCGGTCTGGGCACCGCGGAGATGGACGTCACCGCCGAGCTGATCCACACCGTGCTGAGCCAGACGAAGGCGGGCGCGAACGCCGACGGCACCCCGTCCAAGGCCAAGTACGCGCTGGACCCGGCGGTGGCCGACAAGGTGAGCCGGCAGGCCGGCGAGCTGCTGACCGGCTTCCCGCTGTACCCGGCCGTCGACCTGGGCTGACACCGTGCTCCCTCGGCGCCGGCACCGCCGGCGCCGAGGTCCCGCCGGCCCGTGACCCGGGCCGGCGGGAAGCGCTCAGGCGAGGGGGCGCTTCAGGTGGTAGCGGTGCACCTCCGTGCTGCCCTGGACGTTGTTGACGTCCTCGGAGGCGGCGACGAGCTCCCAGCCTTCCCGACCGGCGCGGTTGAGGTGCGCGATCGCGGTGTCGCCGTACGCGGTGATGTCCCGGCGGGACCCGTCCGGCGCGTACCAGACGAAACTGACGGTGAAGTTGCGGCCCTGCCCCTGATAGCGGCGGACCAGCAGCGCGTACTCCCAGGCGACCATGGGGTCCATTATGGGTGTCCATCGAGGACGTTGGTGAACGCGGTGTGTCAGCCCACCGGCGCCGCCGCCCCGCGACGGGCGAGTTCGTCGGTGACCAGGGCGGCGAGCCGGTCCAGGCCGACGTCGATCTGCTCCGGGGTGACCGCACTGACGGACAGGCGCAGCGCGTCGACCGGTGCCCCGTCGTCGTAGAAGTGCGCCATCGGCGTCCACAGCAGACCGTACTCCCGGCCCGAGCGGTGCAGCAGCGCGTCGTCGACGGCGAAGGGCACCGTGACCACGACGAAGAAGCCGCCGGCCGGGACGTTCCACCGCACGGGTGACCGGTCGCCGAAGCGCCGGGCCAGGCCGGCGACGAGGTGGCGCAGGTTCCGGGCGTACGCGGCCCGTTCCCGGACGGTCGCGGCGACCAGGCTGCACCCGTGCTCCAGCAGCGCGCCGCCGACCACCGCCTGGGCGAGCGCCGAGGTGTTCACCGTGACCATGCTCTTGATCTTGGCGAGCTGGTCGGCGAGCAGACCGACGCCGCCGTCGGACCCGGCGACCCGCTGGTCGGCCACCACGTAACCGACGCGGGCGCCGGGCAGCACCGTCTTGGCGAACGAGCCGAGGTAGACCACCCGACGAGCGGTGTCCAGCGCCTTGAGGGTGGGCGGCCGGTCGCCGTCACCGGCCGGGAAGAGGCCGTACGGGTTGTCCTCGATGAGCAGCAGGTCCTCCTCGGCGGCCAGGTCGAGCAGCCGCCGCCGGTCGGCCACGCCGATGCTCGCCCCGGACGGGTTGGCGAAGTCCGGCATCACGTAGCAGGCGCGTGGGCGTAGGCCCTCGGCCCGCGCCCGCCGGACCTGGGCGCGCAGGTCGGCCAGGTCCACCCCGGTCGGGCCGCCGGCCACCGGCCGTACCGGCAGGTCCAGCAGGCGGGCCGCGCCGGTGAGCCCGACGTACGTGGGTGCGACGGCGAGCAGCACGTCGCGCGGGGAGGACCGCAGCGCCCGCAGCACCAGGAACATGGCCTCCTGGCAGCCCACGGTCACCACGATCGCCTCCTCGTCGACCGTGATCCCCTCGTCGACGGCGAGGTTGCGGGCGACCAGGTGGTGCACGATGCCCTTGGTGCGGCCGTACTGGAACAGCGTCCGGTGCACCTGGGCCGGGCTCTGCCCGAGGTCGTCGGCGAGGTGCCGGCGGAACCGGTCCAGGTGTCGGTGCAACGCGGCGACGTCGAAGAACTCCTCGTACGGGCGGCCGGCGGCCAGCGACACCGCGTCCGGGTAGTGCTGGGCCACCTCGTTGAGGAAGTTCATCGAGTTCAGCGCCGGATCGTCCACCGCCGGGTGCAGGTCGGTCACGTGCAGGTCCGGGGTCACGGGTCAGTCCACCAGGATCGTGCGCAGCTCGCGGGCGGCGGCCGGGTCGACGCAACCGGCGAGGGTGAGCGCGTCGGTGAACTCGCCGGCGAGCAGGTCCAGCGCGGTCTGCGCACCGGCCCGGCCGCCGGCGGCCAGCGCCCACAGCATCGGCCGGCCGACCAGCACGCCGTGCGCGCCGAGGGCGAGCGCCCGCAGCACGTCCACCCCGCCACGGACACCGCTGTCCAGCAGCACCTCGCACCGGTCGCCGACCGCCTCCACCACCTCGGGCAGCACGGTGGCGGTGGCCGGGGCGCCGTCGAGCTGTCGCCCGCCGTGGTTGGAGACCACCACGGCGTCCGCGCCGGCGTCCGCCGCGAGGGCCGCGTCGCGGGGATCGAGAATGCCCTTCACCAGCAGGGGCAGGTCGGTACGCGCCCGCAGCCACTCCAGGTCCGCCCAGCTCACCGCCGGGGCGAACACCTCACCGGTGTGCGCGGCGACGGCGGACACGCCCGGGACGGCGGCGTGCGCGAGGTCGTCCCGGCCGGCCGGCAGGTTCGCGGCGACGACGTGCGGTGGGATGGCGAACGCGTTGCGCACGTCGCGCAGCCGCCGACCGAGCACGGGTACGTCCACCGTGACGGCGATGGCGGTGCAGCCGGCGGCGTGCGCCCGGTCCAGCAGGTCCGCGACGAGTCCCCGCTCGCGCAGCCAGTACAGCTGGAACCAGACCGCCCCGCCGGCCTCGGCGATCCGTTCGATCGGTTCGCTGCTGAGGGTGCTCGCCACGTACGGCACGCCCGCCGCGCCGGCCGCCGCGGCGAGCCCCGACTCGCCGTCGGGGTGCAGCAGCCGCTGGTACGCCATCGGCGCGACCGCCACCGGCAGGGCGTGGGTGGCGCCCAGCAGCCGGGCCCGCGTGCTCGGCGCGTGCACGCCGCGCAGCACCCGGGGCAGGACGGCCACCCGGTCCAGGGCCCGCCGGTTCGCCGCGAGGGTGGTCTCCGCGCCGCTGCCCCCGTCGACGAAGTCCCACACCTCGGGGGGCAGCACGGCACGGGCCAGGTCGGCGAAGTCGGCCAGGCCGGCGGGTGCGGGCGGGTCCGCCACGGGCACGTCCGGCCGGGACAGCACGCTCTCAGCCATCGACGGCCCCCGTGCCGAGCGCCGCGGCCACGGCGGTACCGGTGGCGGCGCCGCGCGACGGTGCGGGTGGCAGGCCGAAGCGTTCCCGCAGGAAGGCGGCCGCCTCGTCCTGGGCGCGCCGGCCGTCGTCGAAGGCGCCGGGCATGGCGAAGAAGCCGTGGATCATCCCGGCGTACCGGCTCAGGGTGGTCGGGACACCGGCGTCGCGGAGCCGGTGGGCGTACCGCTCCCCCTCGTCGCGCAGCGGGTCGTGCTCGGCGGTGACCACCAGCGCCGGGGGCAGACCACCCAGGTCCTCGGCGAGCAGCGGCGACGCGAGCGGGTTCCGGGCGTCGGCCGGGTCGGCGAGGTAGTGGCCGCGGTACCAGGCGACCGAGCGGCGGTTGAACAGCGACGGGTCGTCGTCGCCGGCCGGGTCGGCGGTCTGGTCGGTGTTCGGGTAGACGAGCAGCTGGGCGGCGAGCCGGGGCGCCCCGGCGTCGCGGGCCAGCAGGGTGACCGCGGCGGCGAGGTTGCCACCCGCGCTGTCCCCGCCGACCGCGATCCGCTCCGGGTCGGCGCCGAACTCGTCCGGGTGCTCGGCGATCCACCGGGCCGCGGCGTGGCAGTCGTGGACGGCGGCCGGGAACGGGTGCTCGGGGGCGAGCCGGTAGCCGACGGTCACGACCTGGCAGGGCACGGCGTTGGCCAGCCGCCGGCAGATCCCGTCGGCGGTGTCCACGCTGCCCAGCGTCCATCCGCCCCCGAAGAGGTACACGAGGGTGGGCAGGCGGCCCTCCCCCGCCGGGCGGTGGATCCGTACCGGCAGGTCACCGGCGGGACCGGGGACGTGCGTGTCGCGTACCTCGTGCACCGGCTCGACCGCGCCGCCGCCGGCGCGGATCGCGGCGAGGTCGGCGGCGCGGGCCTGCGCCAGGGTCTGGGTGTACAGCGGCGGGGTGCCGGCCGCCCGGCGGGCGGCCCGGTAGGCCGCCACCTGCGGATGCTCGGTCATGCTGTCCCCTCCCGTCCGGTGCTGACCAGCAGCTTGTCGACGCCCCGCAGGAAGAGGCTGCCGCTGTACGTCGGCGCCTCGGAGATCGCCAGTCCGGGGAAGCGGGCCAGCAGCCGGGGCAGCGCGAGGCGGCCCTCCAGGCGGGAGACCGCCGCCCCGATGCAGTAGTGGGGACCGGCGCCGAACGCCAGCGACGGCGGGCCGGTCCGGCGGGGGTCGAAGCGGTCCGGGTCACCGAACCGGGCCGGGTCGCGGTTCGCGCCGGCGATCATCAGCAGGACGTTCTCGTCCCGGCCGACGGGCACCCCGTCGAGGTCGGTGTCCCGGGGCGCGGCGCGGGCCAGGAAGTGGACCGGCGCCTCCAGCCGCAGGATCTCGTCGACGGCACCCCGGGTCAGCGCGTCGTCGCCGGCCAGCGCGGCGGCCACCTCGGGATGGTCCAGCAGCAGCGGCAGGCCGTTGCTGAACATGTAGACGGTGGTGACGAAGGCGGCGTTGAACAGCACGACGAGGTTGCTGACCAGCTCGTCCTCGGTCAGCTCGACGTCGCCCGCGTCGACCGCCTCGACCAGTGCGCTGATCAGGTCGTCGCCGGGGGTGCGGCGGCGGTGGGCCAGCAGGTCGCGGTAGAAGGCCCGCAGTTCGGCGGCGGCGGTGTTGGCGGCGGCGAGGCGCTCGGGGGTCTTGCCGGCGACGTCCAGGAACTCGTCGATCCGCTCCACCCGCTGCCGGTAGAAGTCCAGCTCACCGGCGGGGATACCGATGAACTCCGCCATCACCAGGGCGGGCATCGGGTACGCGAACTCGGCGACGAAGTCCACCTCGGTCTGCCCGGCGTCGGCCATCCGGTCCAGCAGGCCGTCGACCACGCGGTGCACGACCGGCTCCAGGGCGCCCATCCGGCGCGGGGTGAAGGTCTTCGCGAACACCCCGCGCATCCGGGTGTGGTCGGGCGGGTTGACGAACATCATCGAGGTCTGCAGGGTGCGCAGCACCTCCTGCTCCTGCCAGCCCGGCGGGGGCTGCTTGTACCACTCCGGGTCCCGCAGGATCCGGTCGACCAGGTCGTACCCGACGGCGACCGCGGCGACCGCGCGGTGCTCGGCGCGGGCGGGCACCGGGCTGACCGGCCCGAGCCGGTGCAGGTCGGCGTAGCAGGGATACGGGTTCTGCCGGCCCTCGTCGCTGTAGAGACGGGTCAGCACCTGTGCAACGTCGGTCATCGTCGGTCGGTCTCCCCAGGAATCGGTGGTGCGGGCGGCGGGGATCACCCGCCGCCCGCACCGGATGTCACAGACCGAGCAGGCGCAGCGGTACGGCGTTCGCCATCGCCTCGTTGCCGGCGTCGTTCGGGTGGATGTGGTCCCCCGAGTCGTACGCCGGCAGCAGGCGGCTGGGCTGCGCCGGGTCGCGCAGCACCGCGTCGAAGTCGAGCAGGCCGTCGAACTCGGTGCTGCCGCGCAGGAAGGCGTTGACCGCCTGCCGGGTGGCCTCCTTCTCCGGCGTCCACACGCCCGGCTTGCCGTGCCCCTCGTACGGGGTGAGGGTGGCGACCAGGCTGCGCAGGCCGCGCGCCTGGACCTGCTGGTTGATCTGCCGCAGGGACGCGATGATCGCGTCGGCGGAGTCGTTCGACATCCAGATGTCGTTGATCCCCAGGTGGGTGACCACGGTCCGGGCGTCGGTCTGGGAGAACACGTCCTCGTCGAGCCGGGCCAGGGCGTTCGGGCCGAGTTCGTAGTAGCCGGGGAAGTCGCCCGCGCCGGGCTCGGGGCCCTCGTGGTTGAGGCGGTTGCCGGCCAGGCTGGCGTTGAGCACACCCGGGGTGCGGACGTCCGGGCGGGCGTCGATGAGCCGGTCGGCCAGCAGGTCCGGCCAGCGCTTGTTGGCGTTGACGGTGCTGCCGTTGCCGTCGGCGATGGAGTCACCGAAGACGACCACCGAGCCGGGGCTGTGCCGACGCTGCACGTCGATCCCGGACAGGAAGAACCAGCAGCAGTTGGGGCGGATGGTGAACCCGGCGCCGTCGGCGGCGGAGGTGAGGTCCGTGGCACCGATGAAGTTGGTCTGCCGGGACTGGCCGTGGAAGGTCACCGGGCCCGTCGGCGTCGGGAAGTGCACGGTGAGCACCAGGTCGGACTGGTCGGCGACCGGGAAGTCCAGCGGGTCGCTGAGCAGTTCCGCGCCCCGGTTCATGGTGGCCGAGGCGGTGCCGCCGAACGTCAGCTCCCGCAGCGTCGCCGGATCGATGTCGGACAGGTCGTCGGCGGTCGCGGTGTTCGGGCGGGCGATGGTCGCGCGGCCCACCCGGACCGCCTGCTCGCCGTACATGTTGCTGAGTCGCACCCGCAGCACCGGGCCGCCGACCGTGGTGTGGACGACCATCCGGACGCTCTGGTTGTTCAGGCCGTTGTTGGTCAGGCCGGTCGCGTTGCCCCGGGTGACCGCGGTCGCCCAGGTGGCCGCCCAGGTTGCCCGGTCGCGCCGGTCGGTGTCTGAGGGGCCGGCGCTCGCCACCACGGCCGGGGTGCCCGCCACCAGCAGGATCGCCGCGGTGGCGACGACGTGCCATCTCTTCGGGGTCGACATTGAACCTCCATCGTGGGCAGCCCAGGGCCCCGTCCGCTGACGGCAACTCACCTGGGCGATGGACCGGAAACTAATCGCCGCCGATGACGGCCGTCAATCGACCTGATCGACGTGATCAAATGTCCTCCGGGCCGGCGCGGGCACCGTTCGGCCCTGTGCCGCGTCGACCCGTCCTGCCTACGCTCGCAGTCGGCGGCAGGGTCGCCGGGTACCGGGACCTGCCGTGCCGGTCCCCGGAGCCGCCCGGAGGCCGCCGTCGCCGATGGGGGGAGCCGCGCCGATGACCGACCGACCCGCAGACCGGACGAGCTACGTGCACCGGACGTTGGAGCTGTTCGCCGAGTTCGGCGACCGGGAGGCCCTGGTCGGCGGGGGACGCCGGTTCAGCTACGCCGACGTCCGCACCGAGGTGCGCGGCCTGGCCGCGATGTTGCGCCGCCACGGCGTACGGCCGGGCGACGGTGTGCTGGTCGTGCTCGGCAACCCGGTGGAGGCGTCCCTCGTGCAGCTCGCCCTGCACCTGCTGGGCTGCCGGACGATGTGGGTCGCCCCGGTCACCTCCCGACGGGAGGTCGACGAGTTCGTCCGGCTCGCCCGCCCTGACGCCCTGCTCTACGACGCGCGCGACCCGGCGAGCGTCGGGCCGGACCTGGCCGCCGGCCTGCCCGGCGTACCGGTGTTCTGCCTCGGCGCGGGCGGGGCCGGCCCGGACCTGACCGGGTGGGCCACCGAGCCGGACACCGACACCGCCGCCGACCCCTCCCTCGGGGCGCCGGCTCCGGAGGCGTTCCTCCAGACGTCCGGCACCACCGGCACGCCGAAGCTGGTGCACCACCGGGAGAGCTTCTACACCCAGGTCCTCGCGCTGGCCGCGAGCTTCCGGGACGCCGGGTACCCGCTGCTGCGGCACCTGTCGTACTCGCCGATGTGGCTGGCCAGTGGTCAGATCACCACCCTGTTCAACCTGTTCACCGGCGGCGTGCTGTTCCCGCGCGACGGCTGGGACCCGGAGACGTTCATCCGTACCGTCGACGCCGAGCGGATCACCTCCACGTTCGTCACCCCGCCGATGCTCTACGAGGTGCTGGACCACCCGGCGCTGGACGGTGCGGACCTCTCCGCGATGTTCATGTTCAACGTGGGCGCCGGGCCCGCCGCGCCGGCCCGGCTGCGTCAGGCGATCGCACGCTTCGGCCCGGTGCTGCGCATCGTGTACGGGTTGAGCGAGGCCGTCGTGATCACCGCCCTGCCGGGGCTCACCGAGGACCCGGAGCACCCGGAGCGGCTGCGCTCCTGCGGCAGGCCGTACGGCGACGTGCGCGTCGAGATCCGCGCCGAGGACGGCACCGTGCTGCCTCCGGGGGCCGACGGCGAGGTGTGGGTGCACACCGGCCTGCGCTTCGCCGGCTACCACGGCCAGCCCGAGCTGACCGCCGAGACGCTTGTCGACGGCTGGGTACGCACCCGCGACATCGGACACCTCGACGACGACGGCTACCTCTACCTCGTCGACCGTCTCCAGGACCGCATCCTCACCCGGCAGCGGAGCTGGCCGATCTACTCCCGCCCCATCGAGGACGTGCTGGCCGGGCACCCGCAGGTCCGCGCCGCCGCGGTGATCGGCGTACCCGACGAGGTGGCCGGCGAACTGCCGTACGCCTACGTCGTGCCGGCCCCCGGCGCGACGGTGACCGGCGCGGAGCTGATCGACCTGGTGACCGCCACCCTGAGCGACACCTGGGCCCCCGGCGGGGTGGAGTTCGTCGACCGGCTGCCGCTGAACCGCTCGAACAAGGTGGACAAGCGGGCGCTGCGCGCGCGGTACGCGGAGGACCACCCGTCGGCCGTCGAGCATCCGGCGGCCTCGATCGGCAGCCGGGCGTGACACCTCGCCGGCAACTGGTCGCCCTGGTCGGCGCCGACCTGCTGTCCAACCTGGGCAGCCGGATCTCGGTGGTGGCCATCCCGTGGCTGGTGCTGGAGTCGACCGGCAGCCCGGCGAAGATGGGCGTGGTGGCCGCCGCCGAGACGCTGCCCTACCTGCTGTCCAGCGCCCTGGGGACTCCCCTGGCCGACCGGATCGGGCTGCGTCGCACCTCGATCGTGGCGGACGTGGGCAGCGCCGGGCTCATGGTGGCGGTGGCGCTCACGCCCTGGCTCGGCTTCGGCGCCCTCGTGGCGCTGGTCGCGGTGGTGGGGGCGCTGCGTGGGGTCGGCGACCGGGTCAAGCACGTGCTGTTCCGGCCGGTGGCGCAGGCGGCGGACGTACCGCTGCTCCGGCTCACCTCGGTCTACGACGGGCTGGGCCGGGTGGTCACCCTCGTCGGCGCCGGCCTGGGTGGCCTGCTCATCTGGTGGTTCGGCGTGACCTGGGCGATCCTCATCGACGCGGGCACCTTCGCGGTGTGCGCGGCGCTGATCGGGCTGCTCGTCCGGTCCCCGGCGGCGGCCGGCGGGGGGCCCGCGCAGCCACCGGGCTACCTGCGGGCACTCGGTGACGGCTTCCGGTACCTGGGCCGGGACCGGACGCTGCTGACGATGCTGCTGGTCATCTCCGCGCTCAACATGGTGGTGAACGCCAGCATCGCCGTCTACATCCCGCTGTGGGTGGCCGACGTGCTGGGCACCCCCGCCGGACTGGGCCTGGTGCTCGGGGCGTTCTCGGCCGGGGCGCTGCTGGGCAACCTGCTCTTCACCGTGTACGGGGCGCGGTTGCGCCGCGACCTGACCTTCGCGGTCGGCGCGGCGGTCAGCGGCGCGCCCCGGCTGCTGGTGCTGGCCCTCAGCGAGGACCTGCCGGTGGTGCTCGTCGTGACGTTCCTGTCCGGCATCGGCATCGCGGTGGTGAACCCCCTGCTCGGCGTGGCGCTGTACGAGCGGGTGCCGGCCGAGTTGCAGACCCGCGTCATCGGCCTGTCCGGCTCCCTGGCCTTCGCCGGTCTGCCGGCCGGCGCGCTGCTCGGCGGCTGGACGGCGACGGCCTTCGGCCTCGTCCCCGCCCTCCTGGCGGCATCCCTCTTCGCCCTGCTGGTGACCACGATCCCTCTCCTGACCACCCTCCGCCCCCACCCCGCTCCCTCCCCGATCCCCCCGACCTGATCAGAGAAGTCGCGTCAGCCGAGGGACGATTCCCCGCACGCGCCGGTGCGGCCGTCCGGCGGAACCGGACGGCCGCACCGAGCGCGGTGGCTGTTACGGGGTGGCGCAGATGGCGTACGACGTGTTGTTCCAGGTGCCGGCGAACGCGTCCTCCTCGAACCCGCCCGCGGTGACGGACGTCGGGGCGGTGGCGGCACCGCTGCTCGGGCGGAAGTCGTCCACGACGACCTCACCGGTCGCCCCGTTCAGCTCGAAGCCGGCGCCGGTGAGCACCTTGCCCCCCGGGCAGGTCGTGGTGGCGCTGCGGAAGTCGTCCGAGCTGGTGGCGCTCACCGCGGAGGCCCGGACCAGGCCCGGCAGCGGGTTGGCGCAGATCGCGAACGCGGTGACGCCCCAGTTCAGGGTGGTGGCGTCCGTCTCGAAGGCACCGACGTTGACGGAGGTCGGCGCCGTGGCGGGGCCGCCGTTGGGCCGGAGGTCGTCCACGACGGCGTCACCGGTCGCCCCGTTCAACTCGAAGCCCGTACCGGTCAGCACCTTGCCGGCCGGGCAGGCCGCGGTGATGGTGCGGAAGTCGTTCGAACTGGTGGTGCTCACCGCCGCGACGCGGACCAGGCCGGCCACCGGGTTGGCGCAGATCGCGTGCACCCTCACCGACCAGTCGCCGGCGAAGGCGTCCACCTCGAACGCGCCCACGGTGACAGCCGTCGGCGCCGTGGCCGGGCCGCCGTTGGGGCGCAGGTCGTCAACGACGACCTCCCCGGCTGCCCCGTTCAGCTGGTACCCGGTGCCGGTCAGCACCTTGCCGGCCGGGCAGGTCGCGGTGACGGTGCGGAAGTCGTCGGAGTTGGAGGCGCTGAGCGCGGAGATCCGCTCCAGGCCGGGAACCGCGGCGGAGGCCGGGCTCGCCGGGACGACCACCGCGGCGGTCACGGCGAGGCCGAGCACGACGACGGACGCTCGCGCACCGATCCGCCGGGCTTCCTTCTGAAAACGCATGTGTTCTCCCGTCTGAGGCTCCGGAGGCGGTGCCTGTGGGCTGTGCGGTTCGGAGGAACCGCTGCCGACCCCGGGGCCGGTGGTGATGACGGGTTGACGGTAGGTAGTGACGTGCCGCGGCGTTATCCGCAACCTGACTACGTCGCGTAGTCGACCGAACCGTCCACGGGAACCAGTTGTCGGGGTTGGGCCGGGGCCGCAGGCTCTCCCGGATGGACATCGACGCCGCGCTCGTCCGCCGGCTCGTCGCCCGGCAGTTTCCCCGGTGGGCCCACCTACCGGTCCGGCCCGTGGCGTACGGCGGCTGGGACAACCGCACCTTCCACCTCGGCGCGGACATGTCCGTCCGACTGCCCAGCGCGGCCGGCTACGCCCTCCAGGTCGTCAAGGAGCGACGCTGGCTGCCGATCCTCGCGCCGCACCTGCCGCTGCCCGTACCGACCCCGCTGGCCGCCGGAGTGCCCGACGAGGACTACCCCTGGCCGTGGTCGGTCCACCGGTGGATCGACGGCGACACGGCCGCCGTCGGGCACGTCGGCGACCTGACCGCGTTCGCCGGCACGCTCGCCGGATTCCTCACCGCGCTGCGCACCGTCGACGCCACCGGTGGACCCGGGGCCGGCCCGCACAGCGCCGGGCGCGGTGGACCCCTGAGCACGTACGCCGACGACACCCGGCGGGCCGCGGACGCCCTCGGCGACCGGATCCCCACCGACCGGGTCCTCAGGATCTGGGACGCCGCCCTCGACGCGCGGTGGACCGGGGCGCCGGTGTGGTTCCACGGCGACGTCGCCCCCGGCAACCTGCTGGTCCGCGACGGGCGACTCGCCGCCGTCATCGACTTCGGCTGCTGCGGCGTGGGCGACCCGGCGTGCGACACGGTCATCGCCTGGACGTTCCTGGACCGGCCCGCGCGGGCCGCGTTCCGCGCGGCGCTCGACGTCGACGACGCCACCTGGGCGCGGGGTCGGGGCTGGGCACTGTGGAAGGCCCTCATCACGTACGACGATCCGGCCCCGGTCACCCGCGCCCTGGCGCGGCGCTCGCTGGACGCCCTGCTCGGCGAGGGGGCGGCGGGACGTGCCGGGTCGGCGTAGGGTCGGGTGGTGGCCACCTGGGACGACGTGCGGCGGATCGCATCGAGCCTGCCGGAGACGACGGAGAAGCCCTCCTACGACGGGCTGCCCGCGTGGAAGGTCCGGGACAAGGGCTTCGTCTGGGAACGACCGCTGCGCCGCGCCGACCTGGAAGCCCTCGGTGACGCCGCGCCCGACGGCCCGATCCTCGGGGCGCAGGTGCCCGACCTGGGTGCCCGGGAGGCCCTGCTCGCCGACGACCCGGCCGTCTACTTCACCACGCCGCACTTCGACGGCTACCCGGCCGTCCTGGTCCGGCTGGAGCGCATCGACGTCGACGAGCTCACCGAGCTGATCACCGAGGCCTGGTACGCCCGCGCGCCGAAGCGTCTCGCCGCCGCCCACCGCGCCGGGCAGCCGGCTGGTTAGCCTCGACTCCGTGGCACACTCGCGAACCCCGCTGACGGGGCTGGTCTTCGACATGGACGGCACGCTGATCGAGTCGCACGCCGCGGTGCCGGCCGCGTACCGGGCGACGGTCCTCGCCGCTGGCGGTCGGGAACACACCGACGAGGAGATCATCGCCGGCTACTCGATCGGCGCACCCGTGGACCTGCTCTCCGCGCTGCTGGACCGCCGGGCCACCGAGGAGGACATGGCCCGCTACCACCACGAGCTGGCCGCGACGGCCGACCGGGTGACCGTCTACCCGGGGATCGCGGATCTGCTCGCGGAGGCCGCCCGCCGGGTGCGGGTCGGGCTGTTCACCGGCGCCAGCGCGGAGGCCGCCCGGATCCTGCTCGGGCGGACCGGCCTGGCGGAGCACGTCGCGGTGATCGTCGGTGGCGACGAGGTGGACCGGCCCAAGCCGGACCCCGAGGGTGTCCTGCTGGCCTGCCGGCGACTCGACGTCGAGCCCGGGAAGATCGCGTACGTCGGCGACTCGCCCCTGGACCTGGGCGCGGCCCGCGGTGCCGGCGCCCTGTCGGTGGCGGCGGGCTGGGGTCACCTGTACGACCCGGAGGTCCCCGCCGACCTGACGGTCGCCCACCCGGGCGACCTGCTGGCGCTCCTCGGCTGATCAGCCGGCCGGTCGGGGACGCTCCCGCGGTGAGTCAGCCGGCCGGTCGCCACCGATCGTGGGTGCGGGCGACGCCGTCGGGGCCGGGCGTACGGCGGGTCGACCGGAACAGGCGGTGACGACGGTGACGAACAGCGGCGCGAGAAGCCTCCGCACCGGAATGGGCACCGGCGAAGGCTAGCGCGCGACCGGCGCCGCGGACTGCCCCGGCGGCAGCGCCAGGTGGACGGCCTCCTCGGGCGTGGCCACCGACACCGGGCCGGCCACGGGCCCGCCGTCGGCGTCGACGACCCGCCAGCCGCCGAGCACCACCACCGGTACGCCGCCGCGCCGCATCGCCAGCGCCACCTCGCTCAGGGTCCCCCAGGAGCCGCCGACGGCGATCACCGCGTCGGCGCTCCACACCAGGACCGCGTTGCGCGCCTGACCCAGGTTGGTGGCGACCGTGACCGTCACGTCGGCGGTGGGGCCGGGGGCGGTGCCGTCGTCGGGGCGTACGCCGATGACCAGACCGGCGCGCGAGCGGGCGCCGGCGGCGACCGCGGCCATCACCCCGCCCCCGCCACCGCACAGGACCGTGGCACCGCGCTCGGCGAGCAGCTCCCCGACCCGGCGGGCGTGGGCGATCTCGGTGTCCGTCGCGGTCGCCGGTCCACACACCGCCACCTGCGTCACGCGGTCCATCATGCCCGCCCCGTCGGTGTTAAGAAGGGGCCCTTCCTCTACCGGAGGCGTTAACAGGGGGCCCTTCCTTCGGTTAGCCTGCCGGGCATGCCATCGACGCTGACCGAAGCGACCGACCCGTGGTGTCTGCGCCCCGGGGAGAGCGCGGCGCTGCTGCGCGACCACCCGTGGCGGCGATTCGTGGTGCTGGGCGACAGCGTGGCCGAGGGGCTGTGCGAGCCGGTGCCGGGGTACCCGGACGTCCAGTGGGCCGACCGGATCGCCGCGGAGCTGCGGGCCGTACGCCCCGAGCTGGCGTACCTCAACCTCGGCCTGCGGGGGTTGCGGGCGCACCAGGTCCGCGCCACCCAACTGGTTCCGGCGCTGGAGTTCCGGCCCGACCTCGCGCTGGTGGTCTGCGGCGGCAACGACGCCTTCCGGCCGGCGTACGACGCCGACGCCGTCGACGCCGAGCTGGCCGCCATGGTCGAGGCGCTGCGGGCGGCCGGCGCCGACGTGATCACGGTCGGCATGTTCGACGTCTCGCACAGCCCCGCCGTGCCGGAGCCGCTGCGCGCCGGCATCGGCGAGCGCATGCGCCGCCTGGCGAAGCACACCCGCGCCCTGGCCGACCGCCTCGGCACCCTCCACGTGCACCTGACCGACCATCCGCTCACGGCCGACCCGTCCCTCTACAGCAGCGACGGCCGTCACGGCAGCGCCCGCAGCGACGCCGTCGCGGCAGCGGAGACCCTCAGGATCCTGGGCACCCACCTCGGTCAGCCGATTGATCAAGAAGTTCGCGTCACCGGTACCGGCGCGTCCTGACGCGAACCTCTTGATCAACCGCGGCGGCGGGGTCAGTCGACCACCAGGAGGCCGCTGAGGAGAACGCCGCGGGCCAGGTTGAGGACGGCGTCGCAGCCGGGGAAGCCGGTGCGGATGCAGGCGCCCGCCGGCTCACGACCGAACAGGTACGGCGCGATGCTGTACGGAACGTCCGCGGACACCGTCTCGCCGGTCTCGATGTGCACGAAGTCCAGCGGGACGTCGTCGGCCCGCACGTACTGCTGGAGGATGAACCCGCCCCGCTCGGCCGCCCGGCGCACCCCGGCGCGCCACGTGTCGGCATCGCACTCGCGGCCGATCAGCACGTCCACCCCGGCCGATCCGTCCGCCGGCTTCGACACCAGGTCACGCTGGTCGGCGACCGCCCGGTCGAGCAGGTCCGGGGTGAGCGTCCAGGTACGCGGCACATACCGGTGCACGAGGTCCCGGTCGACCGCGGGCAGGTCGTCGGCGTCGTCCCAGAGCCAGGCGAAGGCCGCCTTGTTGGCGATCAGCCACGCCGCGGCGGACACCCACATCGGCACGGTGCCGGCGGCCAGGGCCGTCTCCAGGGCGTCCACCCCCGCGCTCGGGGTGACCCGGTTCGGTACGAACAGCCGGAACACCCCGTCGACCGGGGCGCCGCGTGCGACCAGGCGGGACCGGTCGTCCACCGTCAACTGGGAGACCGGGGCGATGACCAGGTCCAGGCCGAAGGCGGCGGCCCGGTCGACCACCGGCACCAGCAGCCGGAAGAACCGCTCCGGGTCGTCGAGGCCCGGGTACTCGGCGTCGAAGTCGATCAGCATCGCGACCCGCGCCCCTTCGGCAAGGCCCAGCCCGGAGCGGATCGCCGCGAACCGGCGGTCCACCGCGGACGGTGCCGCCTCCAGGCGGATCCGGTCGGTGAGGCCGCGCCGCCGGTAGACCTCGACGAACCGCCGTACGGTGGTGTCCGCGTCGAAGGCGCCGCCGAGGCTGGAGTCGATGTTGTACTCCACGACGCGGGGCACGCCGTCGGAGAGCAGGACGTCCGGGCGGAACGCGTCGAGCAGCGCCTCGGTCAGCGGCTCGTCGTCGTCCAGCAGCCGGGTCTCCCCGTCCGGCACCCGAAGCAGCCGCCGCAGCTCCCCCGCCGTGCCGGCGCGCCGCCGGCACGCCTCGAAGATCAGCTGCGCCAGCCGGTCGCAGACGGCGTTGAGCACGCCGAGCGACGTCTCGTCCATCACCGGCGGCCGGGCCAGCCGCCACTGCTTGTTGTACGTGGCCCGCCCGTCGAAGATCTCCTGCCAGGACTGCGCCCCGGCGCTCACCATGTCGGCGCGGACGTCGGCGGGCAGGTCGAGCCAGGCCCGTGCGGCCGACGGCCAGCGGTAGTCGACGTCGAGCATGTCTCACCCGTCCTTCAAGACGTGTTGGATCGCGGATCGCAGCTGCTCGCGGCCCGGCTGCACGGCCCGGTCCAGCGCCGGAGCGAAGGGCAGCACCGCGCCGTCCGGGCGGGTCACCCGGCGCGGCGGCGCGACCAGCCGCACCCGCTCGACCACGGTGGCGATGACCTCCCCGGCGATGCCGCAGGACCGATTGGAGTCGTCGACCACCACGAGCCGCCCGGTACGCGACACCGACTCCAGCAGGCCGTCGGTGTCGAACGGGTACAGCGTGCGCGGGTCGAACACCTCCACCGACACCTGGTCGGCGAGGTCGTCGGCGACGGCGAGGGCGTCGTGGACCAGGTGGCCGACAGCCACCACGGTCACGTCGTCACCGGCGCGGTGCACCCGCCCCCGGCCCAGCGGTACCGGCGCCAGGGCGGCGAGGTCGGTGTCGGCACGGACCTCCATCACCCCGGCCGGCGCGAACACCACCACCGGGTCGTCGCAGCGCACCGCCGACACCAGCAGGCCGTACGCGTCGGCCGGGGTGGCCGGCACGACGGTGGTCACCCCGACGTGGGCGAAGAGGCTGTACGGGTGGTCGGAGTGCTGCCCCGCCCACCCGGTACGGGAACCGGAGCCGGGCACCAGGTAGGTCACCGGCACCGCGCACTGCCCGCCGGTCATCAGCGGGAACTTGTGCGCGTGGTTGACGATCTGCTCGAACACCAGGAACAGCAGCGACGGGATCTGGAACTCGATCACCGGCCGCATCCCGGCCAGCGCCGCGCCGGTGGCGAAGCTGGTGAACGCCTGCTCCGAGAGCGGGGTGTCGAGCACCCGGTCGGGCCCGAACCGTGTGAGCAGCCCGGCGGTGACGTGGGACGCGGCGACCCGGATGTCCTCGCCGAGCAGGAACACGTCCGGGTCCCGGGCCAGCTCGTCGGCGAGCGCCCGGGTCAGCGCCCGGCGGTACGACAGCTTCGGCACCTAGCCACCTCCCCGCGCGGTCAGGCCGCTGGCGTACAGGTACGCCAGCGCGTCGGCCGGGTCCGGCTCGGCGCTGGCCAGGGCGAACTCGACCGCCGCGTCGAGGGTGTCCTCGACCTCGGCGTCCACCGCCGCCCGCTCGGCGTCGGCCAGCCGCGCCCCGGCGATCTCCACCGGGTCCCGGGACCGACCGCGGGTCACCTCGTCCGGCGGGCGGTAGTCCAGCCGTACGGCGTGCTCGAAGGTGTGGTGGGCGTCGAAGCGGTAGGTGCGGGCCTCGATGAACTCGGGGCCGCCGCCGGCGCGCATCCGCGCGACGGCGGCGGCCGCGGCGGCGCGTACCTCCTCGGGGTCCTGGCCGTCCACGACGGACGCCGGCATGCCGAACGCCTCGGCCCGGCCGGTGATGGTGCCGGCCACCGCGCCGTCGACCGGCATGGTCGTGGCGTAACCGTTGTTCTCGCAGACGAACAGCACCGGTACCCGCCACAGCGCGGCCAGGTTGAACGCCTCCAGCAGCATCCCCTCGTTGACGGCGCCGTCGCCGAAGAAGCTCACCCCGACGACGTCGCCGCCCCGGCGACGGGCCGCCCACACCGCCCCCGTCATGATCGCCCCGGACGCGCCGACGATCGCGTTCGCACCCAGTACGCCGACGCCGAAGTCGGCGGCGTGCATCGAGCCACCCCGGCCCCGGTTCAGCCCGGTCTCCCGGCCGCACAGCTCGGCGAACATCCGGGCCGGGTCGGCGCCCTTGGCGAGCACGTGCCCGTGCCCGCGGTGGGTGCCGGCCACCACGTCGTCGGCGCGCAACGCGGCGCACACACCGGCGGCGATCCCCTCCTGACCGAGGTAGGGGTGGATGCCGCCGACGATGTGCCCGGAACGGACCAGACCGATCGCCCGCTCCTCGAAGCGGCGGATCAGCCGGACCGTCCGGTAGAGCCGGACCGGGTCGTACCGGGTCACCCGCGACCCTTGATCGCGGCCAGGATGTCGTCCCACAGCTTCGCCCGGGCGGCGAGCGCGGTGTTGACGGTGTCGGCGCACTCCTGCCACTTGACGTCGTCGTCGCCGCACAGGTCGGCGAGCATCTGCATCGCCATCGGCGTGTGCTGCTCGCCGTCGACCTCGATGTGCCGCTCCAGGTAGTCGACGAACTTGTGCAGCCGCCGGCTGCGCTCGTTGACCGCGACCACCTGGGTGAACATGTCGGGGATGAGGTCCTCCCGGCCGAAGGCGAACGCGGCGGCCTGGCAGTGCACCGGGGTGGTCTCGATGATCCGCCAGGTGGTCGCCGCGAACGCCGCCGACGGGCCGGGCACGCCGGCCTCGGCCAGCGAGGCGGTGACCGGCCGGCCGGCGCGCAGCAGGTCGATCAGCGCGTCCACGGCGGCGGTGTCCGCGCCGGCCTCCCGCATGCCCTGCACGTACAGCTCGAAGTGGCTGATGTAGCCGTCACCCAGCTCGTCGCTCTCCTCGACCATGACGATGTCGTTGATGAGGCGGCGGCTGCCGGTCGGGCCGGTGGGGATCCACGGCACGGTGACGCAGGTGAGCTGCCGCTGCAACGACTTCAGCAGGGACATGAAGTCCCACACCGCGAAGACGTGGTGCTCCATGAAGGTGACCAGCGCCTCGTGGGTGTCGAGGTTGGCGTAGAGCGGGTGCTGCACCACCACGTCGCGGCGGTCTGTCACCGCCTTCTCCAGGCGCTCGATTCCCGGGTGGGTCTTACCCCAGTCGTACCGTGACATGTCAGCCTCCCTGCTGGGCGCGGTGGCGCCAGATGACCGGGCAGTACTCGGGGTCCGCGTAGTCCGGCCGCCCGTCGTGGGTGCGGCGGACCAGGACGTCGTGGTTGTACGCGGCGACGGCGCCGTCGGAGAGCGGATACTCCCGCCAGGCGTTGTCACCGTCCTGCAGGTGCAGCGAGATCGCCTGGCGGGGTCGGCCGCTGACGTTCGCGCCGCTGCCGTGGTAGGTGCGGCAGTGGTGGAAGCTCATGTGCCCCTTGGGGATCACCATCGGCACCTTGCGGATCGTCGCGCCGTTGTGGGCGGCGTTCTCGGCCAGCATCTCCTCCAGCTGGTCGCGGTCCCGCTCGGCGAAGTGCCGCACCACGGTGTCGTCGGCACCGATCTCCTTCCAGCGGTGCGACCCGTCCACCATGGTGATGGTGCCCATCTCCTCGCCGCAGTCGTGGAAGGGGATGAAGGCGGTGAGCATGTTCTCCGACGACGACGACGCCCAGTAGTGCTTGTCGAAGTGCCAGGGCACGATGTTCGACGGCTCACCGTCGATCGGCGGTTTGAGGATCAGCGTGGACTGGAAGATCCGGATCTCGGTGGCCCGCGCGAGCCGCGCGGCGACCGCCCCGATCAGCGGCTTGCGCAGGATCGCGGCGAGGCCGTCGTGCTCGTGGTGGACGTAGTCGTTGTGCCGCTGCACGGGCCCCTTCGACGGCTCCCAGTAGGCGAGCTTCGGTGGGCGTACCGGCAGGCGGCGGTCCCGCTCCCCGGCGTAGTAACGGTCGGCGGCGGCGGCGAGGGCGTCGACCTCGGCGTCGGTCAGCAGCTTCTTCGACAGGTACCAGCCGTGCTCGGCGTAGAACGCCACCTCCTCGTCGGTGGGCAGCAGCGCCTGCTCCTCGGCGGTCAAGGTCGGCGAGAATTCCGTCGTGGTCATGCCCCCACCCCCTGCGGTACGACCGCCGCAGCGGCCAGTTCCCGTTCCTTGGCCTCGTAGAGCGCCTTAATGTTGCCGCTGCCGAAGGTCCGCGCCCCGCGCCGCTCGATCAGCTCCAGGAAGAGCGTCCGGCGCACGTGCATGGACTCGGTGAAGATCTGCAACAGCTGCCCGCCGTGGTCCCGGTCGACGAGGACGCCGAGGTCCCGCAGCCGGTCCAGCGGCGCGTCGACCCGGCCGACCCGCGCCTCCAGGGCGTCGTAGTAGCTGCCCGGGGTGCCCGCGAAGCGCACCCCACGCCGGGCCAGCGCCTCCACCGCGGTCACGATGTCGTCGGTGCGCAGCCCGAGGTGCTGCACCCCGGCTCCGGCGTGCTGGTCCAGGAACGCGTCGATCTGCCCCACCCGGCCGGTGGTGTCCGGCTCCAGCAGCACCAGGGTCACCCGCTCCGACGGGCTCTGCACGACCGTCGAGTTCATCGCCTGCCCGTCGACCTCGATGCGCTCGGTGAAGATCTCGGAGAAGCCGAAAACCTCCCGGTACTGCCGGACCGTGGCCTCCAGCTGCCCCGGCGGCACGCAGACCGCCAGGTGGTCGATCTCGGCGAGCAGCTTGTCGGCGTCACCGTCGACGGGGAGCGCCTCGATCACCCCGGGCAGGAAGTCGCGGCGGTCGCCGCGCCGCTGCACCAGCCGGTGCACCACGTCGCCGAAGCCCCCCACCTCGGCGGTGACCACCTCGGCGTCCGCACCGGTGACGGTGGTCGGCGGCGCCACCCCGGTCGCCCCCCGGTCCAGCAGCTCGGCGTACGCCCCGGCGGCGTCGTCGACCTCCAGGGCCACCACGGCGATGCCGTCGCCGTGCCGCTGCACGTACCGCGCCGCCGGATGGTCGGCGGTGAGCCCGGAGGTCAGCACCATCCGGATGTCGGCCTGCCCGAGCAGCAGCGACCGCTGCCCGGTCAGCCCCGTCTCCGGACCCCCCTGGCCGAGCAGACCGAAGCCGACCGCCCGGCAGAAGTAGAAGGCGGCCTGTCGGGCGTCCCCCACGTAGAGTTCGATGTGGTCTATCCCACGGATGTCCATGTCCCAGCCCTTTCCACGGTTCCTCCCGTGGTCGTCGTTGCCGGTGGTGTCGTCGTCACCCACGGGTCCGCGCGGCCCGCGCGAGCAGCAGGCTCACGTTCTGGCCGCCGAACCCGAAGGAGTTGGTCAGCGCGTACTCCGCCTCCGTGGCCCGGGGCTCGGCGCGGATGTGGTCCGCCGGACACGCCGGGTCCGGGTCGTCCAGGTTGTACGTCGGCGGCAGCAGCCCCCGGCCGAGCGCCAGCGCGGTGGCCGCCGTCTCCAGCACACCGGACGCGCCGAGCAGGTGCCCGGTCAGCGCCTTGGTCGAGCTGACCGGGACCCCGCCGACGCCGAAGACCTCCGCGAGGGCGGTCGTCTCGGCGATGTCCCCGAGCTTCGTGCCGGTGCCGTGCGCGTTGACGTAGCCGACCCGGGCGGCGGGCACGCCGCCGCCGGCCAGCGCGCGCCGCATGCACTCGGCCGCGCCGGCGCCGTCCGGGCGCGGCGCCGTCGGGTGGTACGCGTCGGTGGTCACCCCGTAACCGGCGACCTCGGCGTACGCGCCGACGCCCCGGGCCGCCGCGTGCTCGGCGCGTTCCAGGACCAGCAGCGCCGCGCCCTCGGCGAGCACGAACCCGTTGCGTCGGCGGTCGAACGGCCGGCTGGCCGCCGTGGGGTCGTCCCACCCCCGGGCGAGGGCCCGGGCGTTGCCGAAGGTGTCGGCGAAGGTCGGGAACAGCGGCGCCTCGCTGGCCCCGCAGAGCACCACGTCGGCCTCCCCGGCACGGATCAGCCGGACCCCGTCGGCGACCGCCTGGGCGCCGGAGGCGCAGGCCGTGCCGACCGACGAGCTGTAACCACGGATGCCGTGGCGGATGGCGATCCGCGCCGAGGGCATGTTCGGCAGGATCCCGGTGAGCAGGTACGGGCTGACCGCCGCCCGGCCCCGCTCGGCCCGCGCCAGCACCTGCTTCTCCAGGGTGGCCATCCCGCCCACCCCGCCGACGACGACCGCGACGCGGTCCGGGTCGACGTCCCGGCCGACCTCGATGCCCGCGTCGGCGAGCGCCTCGGCGGCGGTGAGCAGCGCGAGGACGACGATCCGGTCCAGCACCTTGGCCTCCGGGCCGGAGGCGACGGTGCGGACGTCGACGTCCGGCAACACCCCGGCGACCTCCAGGCTTCCGGCGACCGGATGCTCCTCCGGCGGCCGGCTCAGCCCGGACTTGCCGGCGCACAGGGCGTCGAACGTGGCGTCGACACCCCGTCCGGCCGGGGTGAACAGCCCCATCCCGGTGATGACGGTCATGACGGGGCCTCGCTGAGGTAGCGCTCGCGGAGCACGACCTTGCGGACCTTGCCGGTGACGGTGACCGGGATGTCGTCGGAGCGGACCGGCACCACCCGGCGCAGCGTCGCCCCCACGTCCGCGCCGAGCGCGGCACGGACCCGCTCGGTGCGGTCCTCGGTGGAGTCCGCGCCGGCGGCCAGTTCGAGCAGCACGTCGGTGACTACCGCGTCGCCCTCGCGCACGATGACCACCGTGCAGTCGGTGACGTCCGGGCAGGCGGCGAGGATCCGCTCCTCCGACAGCGCCGTGTAGAACCGCTTCCCGCCGCCGGCGTCGACCGCGTCGACCGCCCGGTCCACGTGGTAGTACCGGCCGTCCTCGTCGGCGTACACCAGGTCGCCGGTCAGGTACCAGCCACGCTGGCGGAACCGGTACGTGGTCACCGAGTCGTTCCAGTAGCCCCGGAACAGCGACGGCGAGTCGATGCCGAGCCAGCCCACCTCGCCGGTCGGCACCGGGTCGCCGTGCGCGTCGAGGACGGCCACCTTCGTGAACCGGTAGGGACGGCCGATGCAGCGGCCGTACCGGTCGGTGTCGCGGGTGTGGGTGACGTGGAACATCGAGTGCCCCATCTCGCTGGAGCCGAGTCCGTCGATGAAGACCGACCCGGGCACGCGGGTGACGCCCTCGCGGGTCATGACGTCCCGCGACCCGACCGCCACCAGCCGCCGGATGTGCGGCTCGTGCGAGCTGTCCCCGGTGTTGAACCACAGCCGCACCGAGTCCAGGTCGTACGCCGACAGGTCGAACCGGGCCAGTTCCGCCCACGTGACCGAGAATCCGAACACCCCGTCGGGCCGCCACCGCTGGATCGCGTCCAGCACCCGCTCGCCGCCCTGGTCGGACAGGAGGAACATCTCCGCGGAGTTGCCGAGGGCCTGGTTGACCATCAGCACGGTGGCGGTGTGCGGGGCGGGCAGCGCGTTGAGGATCCGGCGGGTGCCCTGTGCCTGCGGCATGGACAGCAGGTGCCGGGTCGCGGCGAAGAGGCTGGCGTGCGAGTGCAGCACCGCCTTCGGCACACCCGTGGTGCCGGACGTGTGGGTGATGACGACCGGGTCGTCCGGGTGGTGCCGGTGGTGCGGGGGCGCGGCGGCCGGGTCCCCGGTGCCCGCCTCGGCGGGCGTGCCGATGACCGGCACGCCGAGGTCGTACCGGGCGAGGAGGGCCACGTGGGCGTCGTCGGCGAGCACACCGACGCCCCGCAGGCGGCGGACGTACTCGGCGGCGATCTCCGGCCGCAGCCTGCCGTTCATCAGCGCCGGGATCGCGCCGAGCCGGGTCAGCGCGAGGTAGCTCAGCACCATGTCGGCGGCGGCGGTCGCCCACACCGCGACCGGGTCACGGGGCCGCACCCCGCGTTCGTGCAGCCACGCGGCCCGGGCGGTCACCCGCTCGTCCAGCTGTCCCCGCGTGAGCGGATGCTCGGCAGGGTGCCCGTCGACGGCGGTGTCGAAGGTGAGGCCCGCCCCGTCCGGGTCGGCGCCGTGCGCCAGCACCCGGCTCAGGACGTTGCCCGCGCCGATCAGCTCGTCGGCGGCGAGCGCGCCGCGCAGTCCCCTGGTCCTCATGGTGTGTCTCCTCCCCCCAGCAGCACCGCGACGGCCCGGCCCCGGTCGGGGTCCCCCGCACCGCCGTCGTCGGGTGCGTGTGCGATCAGGACCAGCAACGCCGCGTCGGCGTCGCCGTCGTACAGCAGCAGGTCGACCTCGGCGTACCCGTCGCGTCGTGGGTCGCCGGTCGGCGCGAGGCAGACCACCGGCCCGCCCAGCCCCCAGCGGGCGGCCACGTACCCGAGCACGCTGTTGGGCACCGACTGGAAGAAGAACAGCGGCCCCGGTCGCCCTCCGTCGGCCACCGTGGCGCGTACGTGCGCCGCACTGGCCCGGTCACCGTCGGCGCTGACCAGCACGACCGCGGTACGCGCGCCGTCCGGTGCCGGCCGCTGCCCGTACGCCCTGGTCAGGCACCGCTCGGCGACCGCCGCGACCAGCGGGTTGAAGTCCGAGTGCACGAACCCGGGCAGGGGCGGCGGCGGCCCGTCCCCCGGCTCCGGCCACGCCGCCTCCGCGAGCACCGCCCGTCCGGCGCTGCGCGCCGGCGCCACGCCTCGCTCGTTCACGCGGCACCCACCAGCAGGGCGGTGTTGGCGCCGCCGAAGGCGGCGTTGAGGGTGAGCGCGTGCCGCGTCGCGGCGGGCCGGGGCGCGTCGAGGATGACGTCCACCGGGCAGTCCGGGTCCGGACCCCGCCAGCCGGCGTTCACCGGAAGCTTCCCGTGCCGCAGCACCAACACGGTCACCACCAGTTCGAGCAGGCCGGACGCCTCCAGGGCGTGACCGTGCAACGCCTTGGTGGAGCTGACCGGCGGCGTCGCCGCGCCGAACACGGCGCGCAGCGCCGCCGCCTCGGACGCGTCGCTCCCGCCGGTGCCGGTGGCGTTGGCGTTGACGTACCCGATCGCCTCCGGCCTCAGCCCGGCCCGGTCCAGCGCGGCGTGGGTCGCGCGGGCCAGGCCACGCCCGGTCGGCTCGGGCTGGCAGGGGTGGAAGGCGTCGCCGGCCCGGCCCCAGCCGAGCAGGTCGGCCAGCGGACGGCGGGCCCGGTCGGCCCGTTCCAGCACCACCGCCGCCACGCCGTCGCCGAGCAGCAGGCCGGTGCGACCGGCGCTGAACGGGCGGACCGCGCCGTCGGTGGCCAGGGCCCGGCCGGTGTCGAAGAGCGCGTACTGGTCGGGCTCCACGAGGTAGCCGGCGGCGACCACCGCCCGCTCCAGGTCGCCGCGGCCGACCAGCGCCGCGGCGTCGGCGACCGCGCTGGTCGCCGAGACGCAGGCGGTGGTGTACGCGCGGGTGCCGCCCCCCAGGCCGCTCCGCTGCGCCAGCGCGGTGGCCAGTTCCGGCACCCCCACGCCGCCGTGCAACGCCAGCAGCAGGGCCGTGCCGGCCCGTCGGGTGGCGTCCAGACCGGCGTCGGCGCAGGCGGCGTCGACGGCCTCGGCGAGTTCGGCGGCCAGGTCGCCGACGTCGGGCAGGGTGGCGGCCGCGTCGACCCGGCGGAAACCGGTGTCGAAGCGGCCCACCGGTCCGAAGGCCGGCGACCCGGCGAGGACGCCCGCCAGCTGCGCCTCGGCTCCCCTGCCGAGGGCACTCGTCGCGTGGACACCGGTGAGCTGGACGGGCCCCCGCTCAGCCATCTGCGGAGTCGGTCAGGGAGGTCCGGAAGACCGCCAGGGCATCGTCGACCGTCCGAACGCCCGCGAGCTGGTCGTCGGTGAGGTCGAGCCGCCGGTCGTAACGCTGCTCGACCAGGTGCACCAGCCAGGCCAGCTCCATCGAGCCGATCCGGTCGGGCACCGTGGCGGCGGGTCGTGCGCTCAGTTCGGCGAGCATGGTCACCAGGTCAGCTCGCCCCAGGTCGGGCTGACCGGCCATCAGGAGTGGTCGCTCGTCGCCCCGGCGACCCGGTCGGCGACCATCGTGGTGAACTCGCCGACCGTCATCAGGGCCAGCTTCTCCGACTCGTCCTCGGCGAACGTGAGCCCGTACCGGTCCTCGACCCGGACGGAGAGGTCGGCGAGGGCGAGGGATTCCAGGTCCACCCCGGACGGGCCGAGGGTGGTGTCGTCGTCGATGTCCTCCACGTCGTAGTTCATGTCGGCGAGCTGCTCGATGACGAAGGCGCGGACCTCGGCTCTCATGGTTAACCTCTTTCCGTGAGCCAACTACCGGTGCCCGGTCGGGACACCGTGTACGTGTGCGTCGGTCGGTACGCCGGCGGTCGGCCGGCTCCGTCCGGGCCGCTGCTGCGGCGGCTGGGTGTCGCCCTGCTCGGCGCCCCGGCCGAGCGGTTGGTGCTGGGTCACCGACCCGGTGGAAGTCCCGTCGTCCGCGTCGGCGGACCGTCCGACGGTGACCCCACCGGGTCGGTCGTCCTGCCGGTCAGCGTCAGCCGGACCGACGGGTTCGTGGTGGCGGCCGCGCGGGCGCGCGGGCCGGTCGGCGTCGACGTGGAGCGCCTGCGTCCGCTGCCCGCGCCGGCCCTGGCCGAGCGCTGGTACGCCGCGGACGAGGCGGCCTGGGTCGCCGGCCGCCCGGAGGACACCCGGGCGGCGGACTTCCTGCGGCTGTGGACCGCGAAGGAGGCCGTCGGCAAGGCGCTCGGGGTCGGGCTGCGCGACGGCGGGCTGCGCCGGCGCGTGCCGGTCCCCGGCGGCGCGGGGCCGCTGCTGCGGCTGGTGCCGGCCCGGCCGGACGTACGGGTCGGGCATCCCCGGGTGGACGGGGAGCTGGTGCTCGCGGTGGCGGTGGTCGGTGCGGAGGACGGGGTCGACGTCGTCGTCGAGGTGGTGCAGGGGACCGGTCACCGGGTGACCGCCGTCCGCAGCGCGTCGACCGAGCGGACCAGCTTGCCGGTGGTGGTGCGGGGCAGCTGATCGAGCAGGTGCAGCGTGCGGGGACGCTTGTAGCCGGCCAGCCGCTCGGCGAGCAGCTTGTCCAGCACCTCCTCGGACAGCGGCCCGTCCGGCTGCACGTACGCGGTGATCCCGCCGTCCCAGACCACGACGGCGGTGGCCACCCCGGGCAGGTCGGCGACGGTCGTCTCGACCTCGGTCAGGTCGACCTTCAGGCCGCCCACCGACACCTGGGAGTCGAGCCGGCCGCGCACGGTGACCAGGCCGGTGGCCTCGTCGACGGTGCCGGCGTCGCGGGTGTGCAGCCAGCCGTCGGACCACCGGGTCGGGTCGGCCAGCCCCACGTACGGCGACGCGGGGCAGCTGACGTGCAGTTCGCCGTCGACCTCGCGCACCTCGATGCCGGGCGCCGGCGCGATCGACGGGCGGTGCCGCCCGTGCAGGTCGGTGCCGATGACCCCGACCTCGGTCATTCCGTACATGTTGCCCAGGGGCACGCCGAACCGGTCGGTGAAGGCACGGGCGACGGCCGCCGGGACCAGTTCCCCGCCGGTGGTCATCCGCCGGAACTGCGGCAGCGGCCCGGTTGGCCGGGTGGCGGTGACCAGTCCGATGTGGAACGGCACGCCGAGCACCGTCGCCGGGCTGTCGGCGGCAGCGATGGCCGCCAGCACCGCGTCGCCGCTGAGCCGCTCCGGCGGGACCAGCTCCACACCGGCGTGCAGGCCGTAGAGCAGGCCGCCGACCAGGCCCAGCACGTGCACCATCGAGGGCAGCAGGACGATCCGCTCGCCGGGCAGGGCCACCCCGTCGATGCGGGTGTAGCGGTGCACCTCGGCGACCAGGTCCTCCGCCGTCCGGCCGATCACCTTGGACGCGCCGGTCGAGCCCGAGCTGAGCTGGATCACCGCGTGTCCGCTGACGGCGGGACGGTCGGCGTACGGGGTGACGCCCTCGGTCACGTCGACGAACACCCGCAGGGCGCCGCCGCCGGTGCGGACCGGAGCGACGACCACCTGTGGGGTGAGGCGTTCCAGCGCGCGGTCCACCTCGTGGCCGGTGAGCCGGTGGTCGAGCAGGATCGCCTGCGCCCCGGTGCGCCACGTCGCGAGGAGGTTCACCACGTACGCCAGGGAGGGTGGCATGCGCAGCGCGGCGGCCCCGCCGGCGCGCAGTCCGGCGGCGGTCAGACGCTCCTGCGCGGCGCTCACCAACCGCCGCAGGGTCGCCCGGTCCACTGGCTCGGGCAGACTGAGACAAACATCGGTCGAACGGCCGGTGAACAACACTTCGTCAACCCACCCCGGGTCGGTCGCCTCAGGATCTTCGGTCGACGACTGCCTGACCACTACCGCTCACCGCCCAGCATGAATGAGGGCGAATCCGCCCATAAGAAGCTTCTTTCGGGGTGCTGCGGGAACCCTACGACAGCCGTCAGATCCATTGCTAGATGCAAATGGCTAGATCAGAAAGAGCGGCCGGCCGGATTGTCGCGGCTCGATCCGACGGGCAGGATCGGGCGCGTACGCCGGCTTCGCGACACCGCCGGATGCCCCCTCGTGCGTCCGGCACGACCCGGACGCCGACCGTCGCCGCGAGCCCGACCGATCGGGCGAGCGGCACCGTCCGTCAGCGACGGCGCACGGACCGTTAGGAGGATGGTCGGGCTCCGCACGCACGCGATCGGCGACGTGGGTGCCGGCCCGCGCCCGCCGACGCCGTCGAGGATGCGGTACGGGGTGGGCGCCGACGAAGGGCGTCCCCGGGTTCGTCGTGGCACTGTCGACCTGAGCCACGAATGCTCTCACCGCTGCGGCAGGTCGAGCGACGGGTCCACACCCGGTGAGGGGTCGGCTGATCCATCCCCGACATCAGTTCGACAGCGCTCGGCGTCACCACCCCCGGGGGGCGGTACGGGGGTACTCAGCGCAGGAGGTGGACGGCCCCCGGGACGGCGGTGATCGTCACCGGCAGGTCGAGGGCCCGCTCCCCGTCGGCGTACGTGGTGATGCCCTCGGCCGACAGCTCCACCGTCCGGGCGCGGAAGCTGCGCACCAGCGGGTGCTCGACGTGGGTGCCGGCGTAGATGCGTGGCTTGACCCGCAGCAGGGTACGCCGGTCGAACCGGCCGCCGACCACCACGTCGAGCAGCCCGTCGGTCAGGTCGGCGGCCGGGCAGATCCGCATCCTCCCGCCGTAGCAGGCGCCGTTGCCGACGGCCACCAGCACCGCGTCCAGCTCGTGGCTCACCCCGTCCAGGCGCAGCGTGTACCGCCGGGGCCGCAGCCGGGCCAACTCCACCAGGATCGCCAGGTCGTACCGGCGGGGACCGCGCGGCCACCGCATCCGGTTGGCGCGCTCGTTGACGATCGCGTCGAAGCCGGCGGCGAGCACCGCGCCGTACCAGCGGACCGTGCCGTCCGCGCCGGTCATCCGGCCCAGGTCGACCGGGCTGGTCCGCCCCTCGAGCAGAGCCGCCGCGATCACGTCCGCCGCGGCCAGCGGGTCCGCCGGGAAGCCGGTGTCGAGGGCGAAGTCGTTGCCGGTGCCCGCGGGCACCGGGCCGAAGGGAACAGTGGTGCCGGCGACCGCCTGGAGGGCACGGTGCACGGTGCCGTCACCACCGACCGAAACCAGCGCCCCGATCCCCTCGGTCACGGCCTCGTGGCAGACCGCCTCGGCCTCCTCCGCGGACCGTGCCTCCAACAGCCGCACCGGCCGGCCGGCGCTGCCGAGCCGGTCGAGCAGTCGGGGCAGCAGCCCCCGGTGCCGTCCCCGGCCGGCAGTGGGGTTGGCCAGGACGGCGACGGGCCCGTCCGGGACGGCCGGCGCGGCGGAGCGGTGATCGTCTGCGGTCACGGCGAGCACCGTACCGCTCGACGCAACTGACATTTGTCACGACCGGCCGTGTGGCACGCATCCGCCTGCATGACTGAACGCACTGGAACCGCCATACCCCGAACGGACAGACTCAGATCCGTCAGCAGGATCGCGAGGTCAGCCGAACAGCGGAGGGAGTGGTCACGGTGGACGAGCGCTACGACAGCTACTGTGCCGCCGACCGACTGTTCTACGACTCGCTCGGCAGCGCGGTCGAGCAGCCCACCTTCGCCGCGGCCCGCCGTCCGGTCCCCGAGGGCTGGCGCAGCGAACCGCTCGACGACTGGCTCATCTACGCACCCGACGGCGGCACGCTGCCGCAGCAGGGCTGGAAGATCCACGTGTCGGCGACCCTGGCCAACGCCGAACGGGTGCTGGACACGGTCTGGGACTACTGCGTCCCCCGTGGACTGTCCTTCAAGTTTCTCCGGGGTCCGCGCACCCTGCTGCTGCGCAACTCCAAGTACGCCACCCGGGCGGCCAGCGGAAAGTTCCTGACCGTCTACCCCCGGGACGAGGCGGAACTGGAGGTGACCTGCAAGGAGCTCGACGAGCTGCTGCGCGGCGAGTCCGGTCCGTACATCCTCAGCGACCTGCGCCTCGGAACCGGCCCGGTGTACGTACGCTACGGCGGTTTCGCCGCGCGGTACTGCCACTCCCCCGACGGGCAGGTGGTTCCGGCGATCGAGGACGACACCGGCACGCTGGTGCCGGACCGCCGCGACCCGGTCTTCCACGTACCGTCCTGGGTCACCCTGCCGGACTTCCTCGGCCCGCACCTGGACGCCCGCAACGCCACCAGCACCGACGAGGTGCCGTACCGGATCGAGAAGGTCATCCACTTCTCCAACGGCGGCGGCCTCTACGTCGGCCGGGACCTGCGTACCGACACCCAGGTGGTGCTGAAGGAGGCCCGGCCGCACGCCGGCCTGGACGCCGACGGCGCCGACGCGGTCACCCGGCTGGTCCGCGAGGCGGAAGCCCTGCGCCGGCTCGCCGACCTGCCACAGGTGCCCCGGGTGCACGACGAGTTCACCCTCGGCGAGCACCGGTTCCTCGCGTTGGAGTTCATCGAGGGCCGACCGCTGAACAAGGTCCTGGTCGACCGGTACCCGCTGATCGACGCCGACGCCACCGACGACGACCGCGCCGCGTACACCCGGTGGGCGCTGGACGTCCACCGCCAGGTCGACGAGGTCGTCCGGGCGATCCACGAGCGCGGGCTCGTCTACGGCGACCTGCACCTGTTCAACGTCATGGTCCGCCCGGACGACCGGATCGCCCTGGTCGACTTCGAGGTGGCCGCCCCCGTCGACGGCCACCGCCGACCGGGCCTGCGCAACCAGGGCTTCGCCGCGCCGCGGGACCGGACCGGGCCGGCCGTCGACCGGTACGCCCTGGCGTGCCTCCGGCTGGCCCTGTTCCTGCCCCTGACCCAGCTGGTCCGCCTGGCGCCGGCCAAGGCCGCGCACCTGGCCGACGTCATCGCCGCGCACTTCCCGGTGCCGAGGGAGTTCCTCGACGCCGCCGTCGAGGAGATCACCGGCGCTCCCCCGCCCTCCGTCATCGAGCCGGGGACGGAACCCCTCGGCGCGGTCCACGAGGACCAGATCGCCCGGGCGATCCTCGCCAGCGCCACACCCGCCCGGGAGGACCGGCTCTTCCCCGGCGACATCGAACAGTTCCGCAGCGGCGGGCTCAACCTCGCCCACGGCGCGGCCGGGGTGCTCTACGCCCTGCACCGCAGCGGCGCCGGTCGCTGGCCGGACCACGAACAGTGGCTGGTCAGGCGGGCCACGAACCCCGCGTCGGGCACCCGGTGCGGCTTCTACGACGGCCTGCACGGCGTCGCGTACGCCCTGGACGAGCTCGGCCGCCGCCAGGACGCCCTCGACGTGCTCGACATCTGCCAGCGCCAACCCTGGACCGGCCTGGACCACAGCCTCGCGAGCGGACTGTCCGGGATCGCGCTCAACCTCGCCGAGCTGGCCGGACGCACCGGTGAACCGGCGCTGCGCGAGGCGGCCTGGCGGGCCGCCGAGCGGGTCGTCGACCACCTCGCCGACGACCCCGGACCGGACGTCAGCGGCGGGCGGCACCCGTATGCCGGGCTGCTGCGCGGCCGGACCGGCCCGGCGCTGCTGCTGCTGCGGCTGTACGAACTCACCGGCGACCCGGCCCTGCTGGACCACGCCGCCACCGCCCTGCGGCAGGACCTGCGCCGCTGCGTGACCCGCCCCGACGGTGCGCTGGAGGTCAACGAGGGCTGGCGCACGATGCCCTACCTGGGACAGGGCAGCGTCGGCATCGGGCTGGTGCTGGACCAGTACCTGCGGCACCGCGCCGACGACCGGTTCGCCGAGGCGAGCGCCGGGGTGTTCCGGGCGGCCCGCTCCCCGTTCTACGCCCAGTCCGGCCTCTTCGCCGGGCGCGCGGGAATCATCACCTACCTCGCGGCGTACCCGGACGACCCCGACCGGCGGCGGGAGCTGACCGCCCAGGTCGAGCGGCTGGCCTGGCACGCGATGCCCTACCGCGACGGCACCGCCTTCCCGGGCGAGCAGCTGCTGCGGCTGTCCATGGACCTCGGCACCGGCGCCGCCGGTGTGCTGCTGGCGCTGGCCGCCGCGCGGCACGAGACCCCGGCGGCGCTGCCGTTCCTCACGCCCCTCACGGGCGCCCGAGACCCCCTCGCGTCAGCGAGGGTGACCGACCCGACCGACCAGCACGGGAGGAGGTGACACGACATGGCGCTTCTCGACCTTCAGGGCCTGGAGATGGCCCCCGCCGACCGCACCGGCGGCGGTAGCCGGGCGAGCCTGCTGCTCTGCGGCGACAGCTCGCTGTCCGTCACGACCTGCAACTGATCAGGTCACCACGCGAGGCCCTGGGCGGATAGACGTATCCGCCCAGGGCCGCACGTCTCTTCCGGGAGGACCGATGCCGACGCTGACCGACCCCGACCGGCTCCTGCGGCGGGTGGTCCGCGACGGCGGCGGATGGACGGTCCTGCTCGTCGCGGTCGCGCTCGTCGGCGCGGCCACCGAACTGGCCCTACCCGCCGCCCTCGGGCTCGCCGTCGACGCCGCCGTCGACGGCGACGGTTCGGCATGGTGGACCGCCACGGCCTGCGGCCTGGTCGCCGTCCTCGTCCTCACCGACATCCTCGGGGACCTGGCCGGGGGCTACGGCGCCGCCCGCGCGACGGCGCGACTGCGGCGGCGCCTGCTACGGCACCTGTTCGCCGTCGACGTGCGCACGGTTCGCCGATACCCGGTCGGCGACCTGGTCAGCCGGCTCGTCGGCCAGACCGCCGACGCCGGACAGGCCGGCACCGCCGTGGTGCTCGGCCTCGTCGCGCTGCTTCCCCCGGTCGGCAGCGTCGTGGCACTCACCCTGATCGAGCCGCTGCTCGGCGTCACGCTGCTCGCCGGGCTGGCCCTGCTCGCCGTCCTCATGCGCGCCTTCGTCACCGACGCCTCCGCAGCGGTCGCCGACTACCAGCGGGTGCTGGGGGGCGTCGCCGGCCGGCTGCTGGAGGCGCTCGGCGGCGCCCGCACCATCGCCGCCGCCGCCACCGTCGACTCCGAACGCGACCGGGTGCTGGCGGCCCTGCCGGAACTCCGCGACCACGGCCACCGCGGCTGGCGGCTGCTGGCGAGGGCGAGCGGACGCACCGCCGCCGTCGGCCCGCTGCTCCAGGTCGCGGTGGTGGCCGTCGGCGGCTACGCGCTGACCGCCGGGTGGATCACGCCGGGGGAACTGGTCGCCGCGGTGCAGTACGCGGCCCTCGGCGCCGGTCTCGGCGCGGTGCTGGCCACCCTCAACCGTCTGGTGCGCAGCCGCGCGGCCGCCCGCCGGATCGCCGAGCCGCTGGCCCACCCGCCCCGTCCCGAGGGCGACCAGGCGCTGCCCTCCGGGGGTGGGGAGCTGCGGCTGCGCGGGGTCGGCCTCCACACCGACGACGGGCGGCCGGTCCTGGCCGGCGTCGACCTCACCGTTCCGGCCGGCGCCACGGTGGCCGTCGTCGGCCGCTCCGGCGCCGGCAAGTCGAGTCTCGCCGCGGTGGCCGGGCGACTGTACGACCCGGACACCGGCGAGGTGCTGCTGGACGGGGTGCCGCTGCGCGGGCTGAGCCGCGCGGCGCTGCGCCGGGCGGTCGGTCACGCCTTCGACCGGCCGGCGCTGGTCGGTGAGACGGTGCACGAGGCGATCGGGCTCGGACTGCCCCCGGCGGTGGCGCGGCCGCCGGACGACGGCACACCGGCCACGGCGGCGGTGCTGACGGCGGCCCGGGCGGCGCAGGTGGCCGACGTCGTCGCCCGCCTGCCCGACGGCTTCCGCACCCGGCTGGTCGACGCCCCGCTGTCCGGAGGTGAGGCGCAGCGGCTCGGACTGGCCCGCGCGTTCCCCGCCGAGCGCCTGCTCGTCCTCGACGACGCCACGTCCAGCCTGGACACGGCCACCGAGCACCGGATCACCCGGACGCTGACGGACCGGGCCGGCGGTCGTACCCGACTGGTGGTGACCCACCGGACGACGACGGCCGCCGCGGCAGACCTGGTCGCCTGGCTGGACGCGGGGCGTCTGCGCGCCCTGGCGCCGCACCGCCGGCTCTGGGCCGATCCGGATTACCGGGCGGTCTTCGCCGGGGGTGACCAGGGGTGAGCCGCCCGGGCGTACGCCGGACCACCTGGGACGCGCTGCGCGCCCGCCGCCGGCAGCTGGGCCGGCTCGCCGCCTGGTCGGGGGTCGAGTCGGTTCCGGCGCTGCTGGGCGGCGTGCTCGTCGCCCGCGCCGTCGACCAGGGCTTCCTGGCCGGCCGGTTCGGCACCGGCCTGGCCTGGCTGGGCGGGCTCGCCGTGGCCGTGCTGGTCGGCGCCGTCGGCACCGGGCAGGTGTACCGGAGCCTCGGGGCGGTGGTGGAACCCTTCCGCGACGAGTTGACGACCCGCGTGGTCGACGCGGCGCTGCACGAGGCCACCCGGGCCGGCGGCCGCGCGGACAGCGCCGCGGTCACCCGCCTGACCCACCAGGTGGAGGTGGTCCGGGACACCTTCGGCGGCCTGCTGATGGTGGTCCGAGGCTTCCTCTTCACCGCCGGCTCCGCGCTGCTCGGCCTGCTCACGCTGGCGCCCCTGCTGGCGGGCGCGGTGGCCGCCCCCCTGCTGGTGGGCCTCGTCGTGTTCGCGGCGGGCCTGCCGGCCATGGTGGCGCACCAGCGGGCGCAGGTACGGGCCGGCGAGGAACTCGGCCGGGCCGCCGCGACCGCCCTCGGCGGGCACCGGGACGTGGTGGCCTGCGGGGCGCAGGACCGCGTCGTGGACGAGGTCGGCCGGCGGGTGACCGCGCAGGCACACGCCGACCGGACGCTGGCCCGGATGGCGGCGCTGCGCAGCCTCAGTCTGGGGCTGGGCGGCTGGTTGCCGGTGGTGGTGCTGCTCCTGGCCGTGCCGTGGCTGGTGCGGAACGGGCTGAGCACCGGCGCGGTGCTCGGGGCGCTGGTGTACGTCACGACGGGTCTGCAGCCGGCGCTGCACGCGGTCGTGCAGGGCGTGGGCGGCGGCGGGCTGCGCTACGCGGTCACGCTCGACCGGATCCTGCGCGCCTGCCCGACCGTCGAGTCGGCCGGACCGCCCGGCCGTGCCCGTCCCGCGCCCCGGCCCGGCGCCCACGCCGCACCGGGCGGTGCCGCCACGCCCGCGGTCCGGCTGTCCGGTGTGACCTTCCGGTACGGTCCGCACGCCCGACCCGTGCTGGCGGACCTCACCCTGGCGCTCGCCGCCGGGGAGCACCTGGCGGTCGTCGGACCGAGCGGCGTCGGCAAGTCCACCCTGGCCGCGCTCATCGCCGGACTGGCGCAGCCGGACTCCGGCACGGTCCACCTGGCCGGCGCGCCGGTCGCCGCACTCGCGCCGGCCGCGCTGGCCCGGCTGCGCGTCCTCGTGCCGCAGGAGGCGTACGTGCGGACCGGCTCCCTCGCCGACAACCTCCGCTACCTGCGTCCGGACGCCGACGAGGCCACCCTGGAATCCGCGGTGGACGCCCTCGGAGCCCGCCCCCTGATCGCCCGCCTCGGTGGTCTCGCGGCCGAGATCGACCCGGCAGCCCTCTCCGCCGGGGAGCGGCAGCTCGTCGCCGCGGTCCGGGCCTACCTCGCGCCGGCGCCGCTGGTGATCCTCGACGAGGCGACCTGCCACCTGGACCCGGTGCTGGAGGCGACCGTCGAGGACGCCTTCGCCCGTCGACCCGGCACCCTGGTGGTCGTCGCGCACCGGATCAGCTCGGCGACCCGCGCGGACCGGGTGCTGGTGTTCGACGGCGACCGGCAGGTCCTCGGCACCCACGAGGAGCTGCCGGCCCGGTCGCCCACCTACCGGGAACTCGTCGGGCTGTGGGAGCACGTGGCGGTGCCGTCCGGCGTACCGCTGGGCCGGCCCTGAGCGCGGGCGTGCCTCAGATCCAGCCGGCCTCACGCGCGACCCGCACCGCCTCGACCCGGGTCCGCGCGCCCGCCTTGCGGGCGATCCGTCCGAGATGGTTCCGCACGGTACCCGGAGCGAGCCCGAGCGCCCCGGCGACCTCCCCCACCGGCGCCCCGGACGCGGTCAGGTCGAGGATCTCCATCTCCCGCGAGGTCAACGGACTGTCCCGGGCCAGGGCTGCCAGCACCACCTCCGCGTCGACAAGCGACTCCCGGCGGGCCAGCCGTCGGATCCCGTCCACCACCCGCTGCGGGGCGACGTCCCGGCCGAGGACGCCGACGGTCCGGCCCGGACGGAGGAGCCGGTGCAGGTGCCGTGCCCGGCGGCGGTCGGCGAGGACCAGCAGCGGGCAGTGCGCCCCGAGGTCGGCTCCGGCGACGAAGTCGAGGTCGACGACCGCCACGTCGGGACGTCCCGCGCGCACCGCCGGTGCGAGGGCGTCCCGACGGTCCAGCTCCGCCACCACGGTGATGTCGTCCTCGGCGGCGAGCACGAGGGACAGAGCGCCGCGGACCAGGGCGCCGTCGAGAGCGAGCAGGGCACGGATCACCGTAGACCTTCCCAGATATCGACAGACGGATCACGATACGTCAGCATTCAAACACGTACCGTCCGGTACCGCTCGGCACCGGTCCCCGGCCCCACCCCCTAGATCCAGCCCTCCCTGCGGGCCCGCCACACGGCCTCCATCCGGTTGCGGGCACCGGTCTTGCGCATGGTCGCCGACAGGTGGTTGCGAACCGTCCCGTGGGCCAGGTACAGCCGGTGGGCGATCTCCTTGACCGGCAGTCCGTCGGCGGCCACCCGGAGCACCTCCGCCTCGCGGCGGGTCAGCGGGCTCGATGGCGGACTCAGCGCCGTCACGGCGGCCGTCGCGTCGATCACCCTCTCCCCGGCGGCGACGTCGCGGACGGCGGCGACCAGCGCCGCCAACGACGCATCCGTGCCGACCAGGCCCCGGGCACCGGCGGCCAGCAGGTCCGCCACCGTGGTCTGGCTCCACTGGCTGCCCAGCGCCAGCACGCCCGTACCGGGTGCCGCCGCGACGATGTCGGCGACCACCTCGACGGGACGCGGCGCGTCCGGGGTCAGATCGACCAGCACCACGTCCGGCCGGTGCCGCCGCACCGCGGCCGGCACCTCGCCCACTCCGGTCACCTCGGCGGCGACCTCCATGTCCTCCTCGTTCGACAGCGCGGCGCACAGCGCGCTACGCAGTAGGCACATCTCCTGAGCAACGACGACGCGGATCAACGCGTAGCTCCGATCCTGGGCACGCGGCCGGCGATCCGGTCCCCTGCACGGGACCGAGCGGGGCCGGCTCTCACGGACGGGGTCCGGCCCGCGACACGTCGACCCGGTCGACGGTCGGGGCACCCGGTGACCCGTGCGTCGGCGGTACGGCCGGTGAGGCCGAACGACCACGCGCACGGGCCGGTCGGACTCAGCCAGGACGCGTACCCACCTCGGGCGACCGGCCGCCCGACCCGGCCCACGGCGGTGCCGGACCGTCGGCGCGCGGTGGCCGTCGCCCGGCATCCGGGCCGGCCGCGGCCCCGGTCCACGTGGCGGCGCTCGTCGGTGATCCGGCCGTCGTGCCGGACGGTCCGGCTGGACGTGCGGCCGGGCGTGCCGGGCCGGGACCGGGCGGTGGCACCGCCGACGGTGACGCGGCCGGCGACGGCACGGCCGCGTGATGGACCGGCGGCGGTACCGGATCGGCGGGAAGCGCGGGGGTCAGGAAACCTGCGCCCACGGCGGTTCCCCGCAACACGGCGTACCGGGACACGGCGATGCCCCGCCGTGGTCGGGCACTCGCCTCGACCGGGGCGTCGGGTGGACGGCTGCACGTCGGACGACGCACTGGGAAGCGACCTCCCTCGTCGTATCGTCAACACATCGCAATGATCCGATCACCCGACAGCAGCGCGTAGACGCTTCGTGACGGATTGTCGACGTGGCGGGTGACATGGACCGCGCCATGCGCTATGGCAGCCCACCCAGCCTGTTCCCCACCGGGCGCCGGCAGGAACCGTCAGACGGGACGGGTGAAGGCGGGGGCGTGGCGGCCCACCCACTCCCGCAGCGACGTCGGCGTGATCGACAGCTCCGATAGGGTGACCGCGAGGTCGACCCGGGTGCTCAGCATCGTGGGATTCTCGTAGACGGCCTCGTAGGCGGCGGTCACGTCGTCGCCCGCGCCGGGACCACCCATCGCCTCGAAGTAGGCGCCGAACTCCTTCGGAGGCATCGGCCGGAACGTGATCCGTCGTCCCAGCGCAGCGGAGAACCGCGCGGCGACCTCCTCCCCGTTGAGCGCCTCCGGTCCGCCGACGTCGAAGACCCGACCGGCGAGGTCCGGCCGGCGGAAGGCCGCGACGACGTACGCCGCCACGTCGTCGTGGCTCACCCACTGCATGACGACCTCCAGCGGGGTGGGATAGGCGAAGGTGTCCGCCGCGGCCACCTCCGGGGCGGTCCAGGGACCGAGGAAGTTCTCCATGTACGCGGTCGGCTGCAGCACGATGTGCGGCACCCCGCTGCCCTTCAGGTGCTCGTGGATGTCCCGCCGGACGTCCAGCCCCGCGTTGCCGGTGCGCTGCGGCGGAATCGCCCCCGTCGGGTTCCACACGACGAGGCGGACACCCGCGTTCCGCGCCGCGTTCACGGCCTCGCGGCCGTAGCGGGCCTGCGGGTCGAAGAACGGGACGAGGAGGAAGACGCCGTCCATGCCCTCGCTCGCCGCACGCAGGCTGGTCGGGTCGCTGAAGTCGGCGGCGACGACCTCGGCGCCCAGGTCGGCCAGGTCCGCCGCCCGCGCGGGGGTCCGCGACGCGACCCGGACGGTGAAGCCGGCCTCCAGCAGCCGTGCGGCTACCGGGCGGGCCTGCTGGCCCGTCGCACCGTAGACGAGGACCTTCTCGATGGTGCCGTGACGATCAGACATGTCAGTGGTGTCGCTTTCGTGGTGAGAGGAGAGCGGTCACCACTACGCTTCGCTGTTGGCACCGTTTCGACAAGTACGCATAATGTTGCGGTGTAGTCCTGTTTTCCATACCAATGGAGGTCAACGTGGCCGATGCGACAGCGCCCGCGTACGACCGCAGCGCCTGCCCGGTGACCGCGACGATCGACGCCATCGGCGGCAAGTGGAAGCCCCTGATCGTGCACACCCTGCTGGACGGCACCCGTCGCTTCGGCGAGCTGCGCCGCGCGATCCCGGGCGTCACCCAGCAGATGCTCACCCTCCAGCTACGGGAGCTGGAACGTGACGGGCTCGTCCACCGCCACGTCTACGCGGAGGTTCCACCGCGCGTCGAGTACTCCCTGACCCCGCTGGGTCGCAGTCTGCAGACCGTGGTGGCCGAGATGACCCGCTGGGGTCAGCGGTTCCTCGACCGGGACCTGCCGCGGTGACCCGTACGCCGGAGATCCACCTCGGACACGCACCAGCGTCCGGCGGCGGCGGAATCGCCGCCCTACCGGGCCGGCCGGACCGCGCGGTACTCGAGCAACGCCATTCCGGCGCCCAGGGCCAGCACCACGACCACCCCGTGCGGCCAGTAGATGTGGCTGACCAGCCAGGGCACCGACGCGACCAGTAGCACCACGGCCCCCGGCGTCACCCGGCGGCCGTACCGGCCGGCCAGCGCGACGACGGCGGCGATCGCGGCGACCATGAAGCCGAGGGAGCCGGTGATGCCGAGCGCAGCGCCGACGACGTTGAGCTGGTCCACCTGGCGCTGGACCTCGTCAGCGGCCGTGGCGTCGAGCATCAGTCGACCGGCGGCGATCCCGGAGACCGCGTCGAGCCCGGTGTAGAAGATCGCGTAGACGTACACGCCCAGCCGGACCACGGTGATCGACGGGCCGGTCAGCGAACGCACCACGGTCAGCAGGGGAACCGCCAGCAGTGGGAAGACCGGCAGCAGGACGAGGTGCAGGACCAGCCACCGCCCGGCCGTGTCCGGAGTCAGGTGGTGCGGGTGGAGCACACCCGCGCCGACGATCAGCGCCGGCGCCCCGAACAGGGCGGCGGTGCGCGCGACGCGGGCGGCCCGGTTGTCGGGATCCGGCCCGATCGACGTCACCCGGTCGGCCGTGGACGAGACCTCCATCTGCGCGTTCCTCTCCAGTGGTCGCGGGAGCCGCGCGAGCCCGGTGCCGCGGCACCCGGGATCTCGCCGGTCCTGCGGCCGGCGGCGGCGGCATGCTGTCGCGGGCCGCCGGCCCCACCACGCCGAGTCCAGGGAAGCACATCGATGTGTACCCGCTGCTGCCGGGATGTGACAGAAATGCGGCACGACGGGTGGGAAGGCACGAGGAGGCCGCCCCGGTCGGGGCGGCCTCCTCGTGGTCGTACCGTCTGTCGGAGCCCTGCTCCGGTCAGGTCATGTCGTCGTAGCGGCGGTCGATCGGGGCCGGCGCGGCGACCGGCTCCGGCACGGGGATCGGAGCTGTCGCGTCGACCCGCGCACCGGCCTCGACCGGCTGGGCGTCGAACTCCAGCGGCGACACTTCGTCGTCGGCGACGCCCTCGTAGATCTCCTTGCCACGCCCCTTGCGGCGGTCGTTGAGGAACGCGACCCCGACCGCGGCGAAGTAGAGCGCGCAGAGGCAGATCGCCAGCGCCGTCATGCCGAACGGGTCCGGCGTGGGCGTGACCACCGCCGAGAACGCGAAGAACACGAACACCGCCACCCGCCACCAGCTCAGCAGCTTCTTCGCGCTGGCGATGCCGACGAAGTTGAGCATGAGCACGATCAGCGGGAACTCGAACGCCACCCCGAAGAGCAGGATCAGGTTCGTGACGAACGAGATGTAACGGGTGACCTCCAGGTTGGTGGCAATGTCGTCACCGCTGACGTCGAGCAGGAACTCCAGGCCCTTGGTGGTCACGAAGAACGCCAGGAACGCCCCGGCCGCGAACAACGGCGCCGCCAACGCGGTGAAGATGTACGCGTACCGCCGTTCGTGCCGGTGCAGGCCCGGCGCGATGAACGCCCAGAGCTGGTAGAGCCAGACCGGAGCGGCGATGATCAACCCGACCCATAGGCCGATCTTCAGGTTGAGCAGGAAGACGTCCGCCACACCGAGCTGGACGAACTTGCACTTGCCGCTCAGCGGGTCGATCGAGGCCGGCAGGTCACAGTAGGGTTGCGAGAGCAGCAGACGGACCGGCTTGGCCAGCCAGATGCCGAACCCGAAGCCGACCAGGATCGCCAGCGACGCCTTGAACAGTCGGTTGCGCAGTTCGCGGACGTGCTCGATCAGCGTCATCGAGCCGTCGGCGGCCCGCGCGAAGGTGCTCGGACCGCGCTTACGCAGAGCGAAGGCCACGATGCTCGGGCCTCTCGGTCAGTTGTTGTCGCGGACGCGCTGCACCGGGTCGACGACCGGCTGCTGCGGCGGGGCCGGGTAGGGCGCCTGCTGGCCGTAGGGAGCCTGCGCCTGACCGTACGGGGCCTGCTGACCGGCGTGCGGCGGCAGCGGCTGGTAGCCGGACTGCGCGTCGGCCTTCTCGGCCAGGTCCCGGTCGTCGTCGTGCAGGCTCTTCGTCTCGGCCTTGATGATCCGCAGCGAGCGGCCCAGCGAACGGGCCGCGTCGGGGAGCCGCTTCGCGCCGAAGAGCAGGATCAGCACGACCACGAGTACGGCGATGTGCCACGGCTTGAGGGCACCCATGGGAAGCTCCAGTCGCTCTGTGTCGATGAGGGGTGGTACCGCAGCCCATCGTACGTCCGTCGTGGGCCGTTGCCACCCGCCGGGCGGTGGTGGTTGATCCCGGCCGGTGAAGTCTTGACCAACCGGCGATGTCCCGTCAACCGCCCGGCCGGTGCGTTCCTGCGCGCAACGGCGCCGCAGCGCGCACCGGGGCGACGTCGGTCGATCAGTCTCCGCGCTTCGCCTTGATCAGGGCAACCCGTTGGCCGGCGGTGTCGAGCTGACGCTGCAGCGCCTCGGCACGCTCCTGGAGGCTCTCGGCGGCCTCGCGCAGCGTCTCCGCCTCGGCCGCGTGCCCCTGCAGCGACAGAGCCGCCCGACGCAGCCGGGGCAACCGCGCCAGCACCGGCCGGACGGCCAGCCCCAACACGACGAGCGGAACCAGCACCAGCGCCACCACGATCCACGTCACCACGGCGGCCAGCCTACTGCGTACCGGCGGCCAGCGCCGGGTCGGAGGCGGCGGCGGCCCGGACCGGCGGTGCGGGTGTGGCGTACGCGTCGAGGGCCGCGACCGCCGTGGCGCGGACCTGGTCGGCCAGTTCCGCCGGGGCGACCACGGTGACGTCCGGGCCCAGACCCAGCACGAACCGGCGGGCCCAGCCCAGGTCGGTGACCCGCAGCGAGACCCGCCACCGGTCCCCGTCGGCCTCGACGCTCTCACAGGGGTAGTACTCGGTGATCCACCGCTCGCCCCGGCCGATCCGCAGGGTGATCAGCGGAAGGTTCGGCGACGGCCGGAACACACCGGCGGTCAGATCGTGCGGGCGGGCCTGCGGAGGCACCACGGCCGGCTCGTCCAGCGACGTGACCGCGTCGATCCGGTCGGCGCGGAACAGCCGCATGCCCTCGGCGCGGCGGCACCACGCCTCCACGTACGCCCGGCCACCCACCATCAGCATCCGCAACGGATCCACCACCCGATCGGTGGACTCGTCCCGGGCCGCCGTGTAATAGGTGATCCCCAGCGCACGGCCGCTCTCCACGGCGGCGCGCAGCTCCGCCACGCGGCGGGTGTCCGCCGGCAGCCGCACCTCGACCGGAGCACCGACCAGGTCACCGGCCGCGTTCTCGATCTTCGCGAGGGCCCGCTCGACGGCCTCCCGGTTAGCCACGCCGGGCGTCTCGGCCAGCATCCGCAGCGCGACCACCAGCGCCAGCGCCTCGTCCGGGGTCAGCCGCAGCGGCCGGTCGATGCCGGCGTCGTAGGTGATGGTCACCCGGTCACCGTCGAACGCCATGTCGATCAGGTCACCCGGGCCGTACCCGGGCAGCCCGCACACCCACAGCAGTTCCAGGTCCTCCCGCAACTGCCGCTCGGTAACCCCCTGGTCGGCCGCCGCCTCGGCGATCTCGATGCCCGGCCGGGCCAGCAGGTACGGAACGAGGTTCAGCAGCCGGGCGAGCCGGTCGGCGGAGGCGCGGGAGCCGCTCCGGGCGGCCGGCCGGGTCACCGGGCACCCCCGGTGACCGCCAGGTCGTCCTGCCGGGTGGCGATCTCCTTGAGCCGCTGGATGACCGCCTCGCGGACCTCCGGCGGGTCGAGCACCCGCACGTCCGGCCCGTACCCGACGAGGTGCCCGGCCAGGGACTCCGGGTCGGCGAACGGCAGGACCAGCCGGTCGCCGTCCGGGCCGGCGGCCACCTCGACCGCCCAGCGGCGCAGGCCGGCGGCCCGGCCCGGCGCGGCCAGCACGGTCGCCCGGCCGGTGCGCTCCACCGGCCCGGACCAGCGGGCCACGTGGCTGATCAGGTCGACCCCGGCAGGCGGGGAGTACGCGCCGGTCGCACCGGTCGCCCGGACCGCGCCGACGACGCGGGACAGGCGGAAGCAGCGGGTGGCGGCCCGGTCCAGGTCGTGACCGACCACGTACCACCGGCCACGCCAGCAGACCACGCCCCACGGCTGCAGCCGGCGACGGGTGGGCTCGTCCCGGTCCGGGACGCGGTAGTCGAAGGTCACCTCGCGACGGTCCCGTGCGGCGGCGGTCAACGGCGCGAACGCCGGGTCGACCGTGACCATCGGCTCCAGGCCGAGGGTGGCCTGCGGATCCACGTCGACGCCGGCGGCACGCAGCTTCGCCAGCCCCGAGGACGCCGCCGCCGCCAGGCCGGCGTGCTGCCACAGCCGCGCGGCGATGCCCACCGCCGCGGCCTCGTCCGGTTCCAGAGGAATGTCCGGCAGCGCGTACTCCCGATGGGCGATGCGGTAGCCGGGCTCGGCGTCGAAGGCGCTCGCCGTGCCGGTCTCCAGCGGGACGCCCAGCTCCCGCAGCTCCGCCTTGTCACGCTCGAACTTGCGCTGGAACGCCTCGTGGTCCCGCGCGTCGTCCGGATCGTGCTCGTAGCCGGGAACGGTCGCGGCGATCTGCGCGGCGGTCAGGAACCGTCGCGTGGACAGCAGGCAGATCACCAGGTTGACCAGGCGTTCGGTGCGGGTCCGCGACACGCGGTAGACGCTAGCAGCCGACGCGCCGGAACCGGGTACCCACGCGGGCACGGCGTGGGCCACGTCGCGTCCGCCGTGCCGCCGCCCGTCCGGCCTGCCGACCCGCTCCCGGGCGCGACCACCCGCACCCGCTAGCGTGCCCGGCATGGTGCGATGGCGGACGGGCACGGTCAGGGCGCTGCGGCGGGAGTGGACCGGCGCGGTGGAACTCGACGTCGACCTGCCCGACGGCACACCCATGCGGGCCCTCGCCTACCCGGCGCTCGTCGGCCGTCCGGAACGCGGCGACCGGGTGCTGCTCAACGCCGGCGCGCTGCTGATGGGCCTCGGCACCGGCGGGTACGCCCTGGTCGTGGCCGTGCCCGACCGGCTGCCGCCGGACCCGCCGCAGGCGCTCGACACCCGCGCGGGGGGCCACCTCGTCAAGGCCCGCTACACCCCGCTGCAACCCATCCTGCTCGGCGTCGACGAGGAGGCGTCACCGCACCACGACGTCCTCGCCACCGCCGACGACCTCACCGGCCTGCCCGTCGTCACCGCCGACCTGCACTCCGCGCTGCCCGCGATCCTCGCCGGGATCCACGCCGACGCGCCCGACGCCCGGGTCGCGTACCTGCTCACCGACGGCGGCGCCCTGCCCGCCTGGTTCTCCCGCACCCTCGCCGGGCTGCGCGGGCGCCTCGCCGGCACGATCACCGTCGGGCAGGCGTTCGGCGGGGACCTGGAGGCCACCACCCTGCACACCGGGCTGCTCGCCGCCCGGCACGTGCTCCACGCCGACGTCGCGATCGTCGCGCAGGGCCCCGGCAACCTCGGCACCGGCACCCGGTGGGGCTTCTCCGGCGTCGCCGTCGGCGAAGCCGTCAACGCCATCGGCGCGCTGGGCGGACGCCCGGTCGGATCACTGCGGATCTCCGACGCCGACCCCCGTCCCCGGCACCTCGGCGTCTCCCACCACAGCCTCACCGCGTACGGCCGGGTGGCCCTCGTCGGCGCGGACCTGGTGGTGCCCGACGGCCTGGACCCGGCGCTGGCCGGCGCGGTCGACGCGGCGCTGGCACCCCTCGCCGCGCGGCACGCGATCGTGCGGGTGCCCACCGACGGCCTGGACGCGGCGCTGCGGGCCAGCCCGGTCGGCCTGTCGACGATGGGTCGGGACCTGGACGCCGACCGCGCGTACTTCCTCGCCGCCGCCGCAGCCGGCCGACACGCCGCACACCTACTCACCCGCTGAGCGCCACGCCCCCAGCCCCGCCGGGCCCCCGCGCCGCGCCCCGCGATCTTGCACTTTGTGTCGCCACAAAACGCGACAAGTGGTGCAAGGCGGCGACCGAAAGTGCAAGATCGCGGGCTTGGGGGGGGTTACGCGAACAGGACCAGGGCGACCCAGGCGCCGATGATCAGCACGAGCGCCACGGCCAGGACCCACGTCGGAACGGTGTAGTCGCCACGGCGGTTCCGGTCGATCTCCTCGCGGATCTTCTGACGGCGACGCTCGGCCCAGTTCTGCTTCTGCGAGTCGGGATCGGCGGGTTCGGTAGGCATCATGGCGCCGACAGCCTACCTCGGCTCCGACGGGGCCGGGACGGTCACCACCGCCCCGGCCACGCCCACTCGTCACATGCTGGCGATCAGCCGCTCGACCCGCTCGTCGTACGCCCGGAACGGGTCCTTGCACAGCACCGTGCGCTGCGCCTGGTCGTTCAGCTTCAGGTGCACCCAGTCGACGGTGAAGTCCCGCCGCTTCTCCTGCGCGTGCCGGATGAACTCGCCCCGCAGCCGCGCCCGGGTGGTCTGCGGCGGCGTCTCCTTCGCCTCGAAGATCTCCGGGTCGGTGGCCACCCGGTCCACCTCGCCGCGCCGCTCCAGCAGCCCGTACAGGCCCCGGCCGCGTCGCAGGTCGTGGTACGCCAGGTCCATCTGCGCCACCCGGGGGTGCGACAGCGGCAGGTCGTGCTTGCGCTGGTACCGCTCGATCAGGCGCAGCTTCGTCACCCAGTCGATCTCCCGCGACACCGGCTCCAGGTCACCTGACTCCACCGCCGCCAGCACCCGGCCCCACAGCTCCACGACCCGCTTCGCGGTCTGGTCGCCGCCGCGCCGCTCCACGAACTCCGTCGCCTTCGCCAGGTACTCCTGCTGGATGTCCAGCGCGCTGACCTCCTTGCCGGAGGCCAGGCGCACCTTGCGCCGGCCGGTGATGTCGTGCGACACCTCACGGATCGCCCGGATCGGGTTCTCCAGCGTCAGGTCCCGCATCACCACACCGGCCTCGATCATCCGCAGCACGATGTCGGCCGTGCCCACCTTCAGCAGCGTGGTGACCTCGTTCATGTTCGAGTCGCCCACGATCACGTGCAGCCGCCGGTACCGCTCGGCGTCCGCGTGCGGCTCGTCCCGCGTGTTGATGATCGGACGGCTGCGCGTCGTCGCCGACGACACGCCCTCCCAGATGTGCTCCGCCCGCTGGGACAGGCAGTAGACCGCACCACGCGGAGTCTGCAGCACCTTGCCCGCGCCGCAGATCAACTGCCGGGTCACCAGGAACGGGATCAGCACGTCCGCCAGCCGGCCGAACTCCCCGTGCCGCGACACCAGGTAGTTCTCGTGGCAGCCGTACGAGTTGCCCGCCGAGTCGGTGTTGTTCTTGAACAGGTAGATCTCACCCGCGATGCCCTCGTCGTGCAGCCGCTTCTCCGCGTCGACCAGCAGCCCCTCCAGGATCCGCTCGCCGGCCCGGTCGTGCGCGACCAGGTCCACCACCGAGTCGCACTCGGGCGTCGCGTACTCCGGGTGGGAACCCACGTCCAGGTAGAGACGGGCGCCGTTACGCAGGAACACGTTGCTCGACCGGCCCCACGACACCACGCGGCGGAAGAGGTACCGGGCAACCTCGTCGGGGGACAACCGCCGCTGCCCCCGGTAGGTGCAGGTGACGCCGTACTCGGTCTCGAGGCCGAAGATTCGCCGCTCCATGGTGAGACATTAGCCGCCCGGAGCCCCGGATGGGCAGCGCTCACCACGTCCGTCCCACACGGGTCCCACGTGGACCGTCCGTCACCGGCACCGCGGACCCGCCGCAGCGCACGACGCGGACGCCCGGGACCGGCCCGGACGCCCGCGCGGCGCGTCACGCCTCGGGCTGCTGACCCTCCAGGTCGGCCGAGCCCGCCGACGAGGTCGGCTTGTGGGACTCCTCGGTCGGCTGGGTCGGGGTGTCCGGACGCTCGGACGCCGGAGCCTCGGGGACCGTCTCCCCGTCCAGCAGCGCGGTCAGCGCCGCGCCGGTGACCCGCCGGAACGTGCGGCCCACCCGGCGGCGGTCCAGGATGGCCACCTCCATCTGGTTGGCGGCGATGGTGCGCGCGGCACCACCCTCGCCCCCGACACTGCTCAGCGCCTGCACGGCCACCTTCACCGCGTCCTGCAGCGACATGTCCGGCCGGTGGTTCGACTTCAGCACGCCACTGATCGCCTCCGCCTGGCCACCCATCGCCATCCGGCCCGGCTCGTCGGTGACCGAACCGTCGTAGGTGAGCCGGTACAGCTCGTCCTCCTCGTGGCTGGCACCGACCTGCGCCACGCAGATCTCCACCTCGAACGGCTTCGACTGCTCGGTGAAGATCGCCCCGAGGGTCTGCGCGAACGCGTTCGCCAGGGCTCGGCCGGTCACGTCCCGCCGGTCGTAGCTCAGACCGTTCAGGTCGGCCATCCGCACGCCCGCGCGGCGCAGGTTCTCGAACTCGTTGTACTTGCCGACCGCGGCGAAGCCGATCCGGTCGTAGATCTCGCTGACCTTGTGCAGCGCACTGGACAGGTTCTCGGCGACGAAGAGCACCCCGCTGGAGTAGCTCAGGACGACCGCGCTGCGGCCCCGGGCGATGCCCTTGCGGGCCAGCTCGGAGCGGTCGCGCATGATCTGCTCGGGCGAGGCGTAGAACTGCATGGCCACGGCGGCGGTTCTCCTTAGGGCGCGGTGCGGGCGACTGCTGACTGGTGCGGGCGGGAGCGGATCAACCGCCCGGGTTCTCCATCCGGCCGGCGACCACGCTCTCGGCGATCGCCGCCGTCTCGGCGTCGGTCAACCGGTGGGTGCCCTCCGCGGTCGCGGTCATCACCACCGGGTAGATCCGCCGGGTCAGGTCCGGACCGCCGGTCGCCGTGTCGTCGTCGGCCGCGTCGTAGAGCGCCTCCACCGCGAGCCGCACCGCGTCGTCGAGGGACAGCCCGGCCCGGAAGCGCTTCTTCAGCGCCGAGCGGGCGAAGATCGAACCGGAGCCGATCGCGTCGTAGCCGGTCTCCTCGTACGGGCCGCCGGTGACGTCGAAGCTGAAGATGCGACCAGCCCGCACCGGGTCGCTCGCCGCCAGGTCGAAGCCGGCGAACAGCGGGATCACCGCGAGGCCCTGCATCGCGGCGCCGAGGTTGCCCCGGATCATCGACGCGAGGCGGTTGGCCTTGCCGTCGAGCGAGAGCATCGCGCCCTCGATCTTCTCGTAGTGCTCCAGCTCCACCTGGAACAGTCGCATCAGCTCGATGCCGATGCCCGCCGTGCCCGCGATGCCGACCAGCGAGTACGCGTCGGCGGGGTGCACCTTCTCGATGTCGCGCTGGGCGATCAGGTTGCCCATGGTGGCCCGCCGGTCGCCGGCCATCACGACACCCCCGGCGGCGGAGATCGCCACGATGGTGGTCGCGTGCGGCGCCAGGTCGGCGGCCATGCCCGGCGGCAGCGGCCGTCGACCGGGCAGCATCTCAGGAGCCACCTTGCTCAGGAAGGCCGTGAAGGAGGACGTCCCCGCGTTGGTGAACACATCTGGTAGACGCCCGGATGGATCAAAACCCGCTGCCACGTGGTTCCTCTCAGGTACGTGATCGCCCTGGCCAGCCTCGTGGGACTGTCACGGAACTGGCCAAGACCACCGTTGCAGTTGAAGCAGAGTATCCCGCGCACCCACCCGGTGCGATGATCGTGGTCCAGATGTTGGGGATCTTCACCCCCGCAGATGGCGCACACGCCGTTCTGCTCGGCGAGGAGCTCGTCGAACTCCTTCTGACCGACTCCGTAGCGGCGGCGCAGGTGGTACTCGCGGCTGCCGCCGTGCAGCCGGAGTTTGCTCTCCTTGCCTCTCTCGTTGTGGCACGGCTTGCAGTACCGCCCGTAGCCACCCCGATCGGAACGGTTGCGCGGGAAGGCCTCGAGTGCCTTCGTCTCGCCACAGTCCGGGCAGCGGCGGTGTCCGTCGGGCACGGGCGGCAGCTTGCGGACCTCCCGACCGCGCATTTCCTTGAGGCGCTTCGCGTAACTGCCCTTCGATCTCACGTTGAAGCAAGGCTTGCAGTAGCTGCCACAGCCATCGGGCCGTCGGCTGTTGGCGCAGAACTCGTCGAGCGGCTTCCAGTCTCCGCAGTCGCGGCACCGGCGACGGCCGTTGCGATCATCCCACTCCTGAGGCATGTCCGATTTGCCAGTCTATGCCCTATTGGCCCCCTTTCTGCACATAGCCCCTGACGAACTCTTCGGCGTTCTCCTCCAGGACGGAGTCGATCTCGTCGAGCAGGTCGTCCACGTCCTCGGTGATCTCCGCGTGCCGCTCGGCGACCTCCGGGTTCGCCTCGGTGGTGACGTCCTCGATCTCCTCGCCCTGCCGGGACTTGCCCGACTGCGACTGCCCGCCGGTGTCACGAGTGGCCATGACTGCCTCCTCCACGATCGTCTGCGATGAACTTACCTCGCGCGAGCGACGAAAAGCCCGCCGCGCGCCGCTTGCGGCGCGGACGGGCAGATCGTGTCCGGGCGTACGCCGGGGGCGACGGCGGGCGCTCAGCCGCCGGTCAGCGTCTCCAGGAGGTCCTTGGCGCTCTCGCAGCGGTCGAAGAGCGCTCCGACGTGCTTGCGGGTGCCCCGCTCCGGCTCCATCATCGGCACCCGGACCAGCGACTCCCGGCCCACGTCGAAGATGACCGAGTCCCAGCTCGCCGCGACCACCTCGGAGGCGTACTGGGCCAGGCAGCGGCCCCGGAAGTACGCCCGGGTGTCCTCCGGCGGCTCGGTCATCGCCCGACGGGTCTCCTCGTCGGTCAGCAGCGTCTTCATCGCCCCCCGGGACACCAGCCGGTGGTAGAGGCCCTTCTCCGGGCGGACGTCGGAGTACTGCAGGTCGACCAGTTGCAGCTTGTGCGCGCCCCAGCCCAGCTTCTCCCGCTCGCGGTAGCCCTCCAGCAGCCGCAGCTTCGCCACCCAGTCCAGCTGGTCGGCGCAGAGGAACGCGTCGCGGCCGAGCTTGTCCAGGACGTCCTCCCAGCGGTCCAGCACGTCGACGGTCTGCTCGTCGACGTCGTCGCCGTACCGGTCGTCCACGAAGGAGCGCACCCGCTCCAGGTACGCCCACTGCACGTCCAGCGCGGTGAGCCGGCGCCCGTCCCGCAGCCGCATGAGGTGCTTCAGCGACGGGTCGTGGCTGACCGCGCGCAGCTCGCTGACCGGGTCGGCGATGCCGAAGTCGGCGCCGAGCGCCTTCTCCTCGATCATGGTGAGGATCAGGGCGGTGGTGCCCACCTTCAGGTAGGTGGAGATCTCCGACAGGTTGGCGTCACCGATGATGACGTGCAGCCGGCGGTACTTGTCGGCGTCGGCGTGCGGCTCGTCGCGGGTGTTGATGATCGGCCGCTTGAGGGTGGTCTCCAACCCCACCTCGACCTCGAAGAAGTCGGCGCGCTGGGAGATCTGGAAGCCGGTCTGCCCGCCGTCCTGGCCGATGCCGACGCGACCGGCGCCGCAGACGATCTGCCGGGTGACGAAGAACGGCGTCAGGTACGCGACGATGTCGGCGAAGGGTGTCTGCCGGCGCATCAGGTAGTTCTCGTGGGCGCCGTAGCTCGCGCCCTTGTTGTCGGTGTTGTTCTTGTAGAGGTGGATCGGCTGGGTGCCCGGAATAGTGGCGGCCCGGCGGGACGCCTCGGCCATCACCCGCTCCCCCGCCTTGTCCCAGCGGACCACGTCGCGCGGGTTGGTCACCTCCGGAGTGGAGTACTCGGGGTGGGCGTGGTCGACGTAGAGGCGGGCGCCGTTGGTGAGTATCACGTTGGCCAGGCCGAGGTCCTCGTCGGCGAGCGCTTCCGCCGGGTCGTAGGCGGCGCCGGAGTAGGTGAAGCCGCGGGCGTCGCGCAGCGGCGACTCCTCCTCGTAGTCCCAGCGGGCGCGGCCGCCCCGGGTGAGTTCCGGGCGCGCCCCGTAGGCGTTGACCACCTGCGACGAGGTGACCATCGGGTTGGCTCCGGCCTGGCCGGGCACGGAGATGCCGTACTCGACCTCGGTGCCCATGATCCGTCTTACGCTCATCGACCTACCCGCAATCCCTCGCCCGACCGGTCCCCGTCACGTCGAGCGTAGTCGCCGCTTCGGCGGTAGGTGGCGCACCGGGCCCGCGGTGGGAAGGCCGGCGGCCGGCGCTGGCGGTGCCGACGTCGCGCGTACCGCCGGGCCGTGGTGGGGAATCAGAAGAAGGCGTACGCCGAGTCCGGCGCGTCCTCGGTCTGGGAGGCCGGCGGTGGCGTGATGGTGACCGGCTGGCCGAAGCTGTGCAGTGTCATCTCGGTCTTCATCGATCCGGCGGGGATGTCGAGGGTGTAGCTGAGGGTGGTCAGCCGGCCCTCGGCGTCGATCGAGGCTTCGAACGGCACCGTCGAGGGCTGCTTGGCCAGCTTGGCGATGTCCTTGAGGGACTTGCGCTGGGCGTCGGTGCCGGCTGCGGCGGCCGCCTTGTCGAGGTCCGCGACGCCGGTGTAGCGCCCGTCTCCCGCCGCCTGGGCGGAGACGACGCCACCGAGGATGCCGGCCTGCGACTCGACGTCCAGGCCCTGGGACAGCGGACCGCCCGGCTTGAGCCGGGCGCGGTCGAGCTTCATCCAGGTGTCGCCCTCGGTCTCGTTCTTCATGTACAGGGCGTCCCTGGCCAGGATCAGGGTGAAGGACTCCGGTCCGCTCATCTCCACTGTCATCTCGTCGGTGGCCGGGTCCATGGCGGCCTTCATGCGCAGGGACTGGCCGCCGACGCCGAGGGTCACGTCCATGCGTACGGGCTCCCGGACGCTGCGGGCGAGGCTGCCGGTGACGGCGGCGACCGGGTCGGCGGCGGTGCCGGGGGCGGACGAGGGAGCGGGCGCGGCGCCGGTCGGCGAGCCGGTGTCGGTGCCGCAGCCGGCGAGCAGGGCGGTGAGGCCGAGAGCAAGGGCGGGAATGAGTCGTCGTCGCACGGCGGGGACCCTAGCGGGCGTGGCGGGTGCGCGTCGTCCCGAAAAACGGAACAGCGGGGCGGCGCCGTCGGCGCCGCCCCGCTGTCGCCGGTGTCGGCTACAGGTACTGGCCGGTGTTGCTGGCGGTCTCGATGGACCGGCCGGCCTCGGCGCCCTTGCCTCCGGAGACGAGCGTGCGGATGTAGACGATCCGCTCGCCCTTCTTGCCGGAGATGCGGGCCCAGTCGTCGGGGTTGGTGGTGTTGGGCAGGTCCTCGTTCTCGCGGAACTCGTCGACGCAGGCGTCGAGGAGGTGCTGGAGCCGGAGGCCCTTGCGACCGGAGGTGAGGAACTCCTTGATGGCCATCTTCTTGCCCCGGTCGACGATGTTCTGGATCATCGCGCCGGAGTTGAAGTCCTTGAAGTACAGGACTTCCTTGTCGCCGTTGGCGTAGGTGACCTCGAGGAAGCGGTTCTCCTCGGTCTCGGAGTACATCCGCAGCACGACCGCGTCGATCATCGCCGCCACGGTGGCCTGAGGGTCGCCGCCGTGCTCGGCCAGGTCGTCCGGGTGCAGGGGCAGCCCGGCGAGGATGTACTTGGAGAAGATGTCCTTGGCGGCCTCGGCGTCCGGCCGCTCGATCTTGATCTTCACGTCGAGCCGGCCGGGTCGCAGGATGGCCGGGTCGATCATGTCCTCCCGGTTGGAGGCGCCGATGACGATGACGTTCTCCAGGCCCTCGACGCCGTCGATCTCGCTGAGCAGCTGGGGGACGATCGTGTTCTCCACGTCGGAGGAGACACCCGAGCCACGGGTGCGGAAGATCGAGTCCATCTCGTCGAAGAACACGATCACCGGCGTGCCCTCGCCGGCCTTCTCCCGCGCGCGCTGGAAGATCAGCCGGATGTGCCGCTCGGTCTCACCGACGTACTTGTTGAGCAGCTCCGGGCCCTTGATGTTCAGGAAGAAGCTGGTGTGCCTCTCCTTGCCCATCCGCTCGGCGATCTTCTTCGCCAGCGAGTTGGCCACCGCCTTGGCGATCAGCGTCTTGCCGCAGCCGGGCGGGCCGTAGAGCAGGATGCCCTTCGGCGGACGGAGCTGGTGCTCACGGAACAGGTCGGCGTGCAGGAAGGGCAGCTCCACCGCGTCGCGGATCTGCTCGATCTGCGCCTGGAGGCCGCCGATGTCGGTGTAGTCGACGTCGGGCACCTCCTCCAGGACCAGCTCCTCGACCTCGCTCTTCGGGATCCGCTCGTACGCGTACGCCGAGCGGGGCTCGATCATGAGCGAGTCACCGGCCCGGATCGGCGTGCCGATCAGGGTGTCGGCCAGGTGGACGATCCGCTCCTCGTCGGAGTGGGAGACCACCAGCGCCCGGTCACCGGGCGCTCCGTCGGGACCGGCGAGGATCTCCTTGAGCATCACCACCTCGCCGACCCGTTCGAAACCGAACGCGTCGACGATGTTGAGTGCGTCGTTGAGCAGGACCTCCTGCCCGCGTTGCAGCTCGTCCACGTCGAGCGAGGGCGAGACCGCGACCCGGAGCTTGCGACCGCCGGTGAACACGTCCACCGTGCCGTCGTCATGCCGGGCCAGGAAGACGCCGTAGCCACTCGGCGGTTGCGCGAGGCGGTCGATCTCCTCCTTGAGCGTCACGATCTGCGCGCGAGCCTCCTTGAGGGTGCTCACGAGCCGGTCGTTGTTCTCGGTCAGCCGCGCCAACTGTGCCTGGGTGGCCGCCAGCCGCTCTTCGAGCTGCCGGACGTGTCGGGGGCTTTCGGTCAACTTGCGCCGCACCAGAGCGAGTTCCTCTTGAAGGAACGCGACCTGCGTGGAGAGATCGTGGGCCTCCTTCTCCCACCGTGCGGCGCGCGAGTCCGCGTCGTCGCTGCGTGCCACGTCCCACCTCCCCGGGGGGCTTGAACGTTCTGCCCTAACACTAGCCGCTATGAGGCCGATTCGGTCCCACGCAACGCCCTCGTCACCGAACCTTGATCGCCAAGGGTGGGTCGGCGGGCCGGAACGGGCGTTCGGGTACCGTCGAGGTGTGGGACGGGAGAACATGGGGGGTGCACCGGTGGCCGAGGTCGCGACCGACCAGCTGCAGGTCTGGGTGGACCAGGATCTCTGCACGGGTGACGGGCTCTGCGTGCAGTACGCGCCCGAGGTGTTCGAGTTCGACGTCGACGGCCTGGCGTACGTGAAGGGGCCCGACGGTGAGCTGCTCCAGGCGCCGGGCGCCCGCGTGGACGTGCCCGGGCACCTGCGCCTGGAGGTGATCGACTCGGCGAAGGAGTGCCCGGGCGACTGCATCCACGTCGTACGCGGCAGCGACGGTGTCGAGGTGGCCGGCCCGGAGGCCGAGGACTGACCGCGACGCGGCCGGCCTAGAGCATCGGCCGGCCGACCACCGAGGCCACCAGCCGGGCGAACTCCTCCAGGCGGGCGATCTGCCCGGCGCCGCCGTCGTCGAGGGTCTTGCCGAAGCGCAGTGCGTCGTGGCGGGGGCCGCCGACGACCTCCTCGGCGGGCGGCGCCTCGTCCAGCGAGGTCAGCAGCAGGTAGACGTCGATGCTGTCGACGCGGATCGCGCCGTCGTCGACGCGGGTCAGCCGACGCCGGCAGCCCACCTCGGTGACGGTGCTGACCGGGACCACCCGCAGCGAGGAGGTCATCGAGCCGGGCGGGCCCTCACCGGGCGGCACGTCCTCGCCGTGCCAGAGGATCAGTCGGCTGCCGTCGCAGACGACGACCTCCTGCCACACGCCGTTGACCTCGTTGACGAAGCGTTCCAGGGTGAAGCCGAGCACGGAGGCGCCCCGCAGCACCCCGCCGAGCGCATCGAGTGCCACGTCGGGGTCGCGCAGGTAGGCGCGTGCCGCCGACTCGAGGTCCTGGTAGGGCGACCAGTCCGGGAACACCGCCGGCAGGTCGCCGCCGCCGAAGCCGGGCCGGGTCATGCCGCCTCCCCGCACTCGTGCCGCCGGTCCCCGTACGCCGGCGGGGTCCGCACCGTCATTCCCGGCCGCCGCGTTCCGCCGTCACGGCCGGTCCGTCTCCCCCGCCGTCGCGGGCTCCGCCTCGGCGGCCCGGGCGGCAGCCGCCTGACGGGCCGCCTCCGCCTCGCGCAGTACCGCCCGGCGCTGCTCGTACGCCTCGACGCCCTTGCTGGGCTTGCGACGGCGCGGCGGGGCGGTGACCCCGGGGGCCAGCTTACGCGCGGAGACCAGGAACGCGGTGTGGGCGATCATGCGGTGGTCGGGCCGGACGGCCAGGCCCTCGGCGTGCCAGTCCCGCACCAGCGACTCCCAGGCGCGGGGCTCGGTCCAGCCGCCCCGTTCCCGCAGGGCCTCCACCAGCTCGGACAGCTGCGGGGTGGTGGCCACGTAGCCGATGAACACGCCGCCGGGCACGAGCGCCCGCTCGACCATGTCGAGGGTCTCCCAGGGGGTGAGCATGTCGAGGATGATCCGGTCGAAGCCGGTCTCGGTGCACCGGGCGACGTCGCCGACGTGCAGGTGCCAGGCGGGGTGCGGGCCGTTGAAGAAGGCCTCGACGTTGCGCTTGGCGATCTGGGCGAAGTCCTCGCGCAGCTCGAACGAGTGCAGCTCGCCGGTGGTGCCGACGGCCCGCAGCAGCGAACAGCTCAGCGCACCGGAACCGGCGCCGGCCTCCAGGACCTTCGCGCCGGGGAAGATGTCGCCCATGGCGACGATCTGGGCCGAGTCCTTCGGGTAGATCACCTGTGCGCCGCGGGGCATGGACAGCACGTAGTCCGACAGCAGCGGGCGCAGCGCGAGGAAGGCGGTGCCGCCGCCGGAGGTGGTCACCACGCTGCCGTCGGGCAGCCCGATGAGCGAGTCGTGCGTGAGGATCCCCCGGTGGGTGTGGAACTCCTTGCCGGGTTCCAGGGTGACCGTGTGCATCCGCCCCTTGGGATCGGTCAGCTGCACCCGGTCGCCGACGCGGAACGGCCCGCGGTGCACGGGGGGCGGCGGAACGTCGACGGCGGTGCCCGGGTCGACCGGGGCGGCGGAGGGAGTTGCGGTCACGTGTTCATCTTCCGGTGAGGTTCGAGGAGCTGAGCCAGATCCGCGATGTGCAGGATGCCGACGACATCTTCGCCTGCCGTCACGACGTACTGTGCGCCCGGGTGGGCCTGGACCGTCTCCATGACCCGCTCGCCGTCCAGCCCGACCGGCATGGTGGACAGGTTGGCCAGCGACCGGGACACCGCGTCGACGGCCAGCCAGGGGCGCCGCTCGGCGGGCACGGCCGCGGCCGCCGCGGGGTCGACCAGGCCGATCGGGCGGCCGGTGGAGTCCGCCACGACGAGCGCGGCGCCCGGCTGCGGTCCGCTGTCGCGGCGGCGCTGCGCCTCCGCGAGAGGGGTGCCGGTGGGCACGGTCAGCACCGGGCGGGCCAGGCGGGACAGGTCGATCAGCGGTAGCCGGCGGCTGACCCGGGCCACCCGGATGGACTGGCCGGCGCCCCGCCACAGGGTGAACGCGACCAGCAGCATCAGCGGGAGCGCCAGCGGCGCGAGGAACCGGTTGACGGTGAGCACGGCGACCAGCAGCACGGTGCCGACGGCGATGCCGCGGCCCACCCACCCGGCGATCTCGGTGGCGCGGTGGCGGTCGTCGGTCACCGCCCAGACGACCGCGCGCAGCGCCCGTCCGCCGTCCAGGGGCAGCCCGGGCAGGATGTTGAACAGCGCGACGATGACGTTGCTGACGGCCAACTGGAAGGCGAGCTGGTTGAGCAGCGTCCGGTCGGGCAGCGCCAGGGTGGCGGCGACGGCGGCCACGCCGAGCACGGCGGACACGGCCGGGCCGGCCAGCGACACGAGCAGGTCGATGCGCGGCGACGGGGCGTCGCGGTCCATCTCGGTGTACCCGCCCAGCAGCTCCAGGGTGATCCCCCGCACGCCGATGCCGTACCGGCGGGCGGTCAGCGCGTGGCCCAGTTCGTGCAGGAGCACCGAGCCGAGCAGCGAGACGACGAAGCCGAAGCCGATCAGGTAGCCGGCGACCTGCGGCAGGTCGAGCTGGCGGCGGGCGAACTCCGCGTACAGCACCGTGACCAGCAGCGTCAGCAGCAGCATGGAGCCGTTGAGGTGCAGCGGCACGCCGAACACCCGGCCCACGGTCACGCCGGCGCGCCGGTCGGTCCGGCGGGGTGCGCGTCTCGTCCGTTCCACCGGCCCGATGCTACGCGGCGGGAGATCACCCACCGGAGCGGCGACTCCGATGCTGTCGGACCGGTGCCCTAACCTTCCGGGCATGACGGCGGAACCGGTGACGACGCAGCAGCCCGCGCTCCCGGCGGAGGTGCCGGCCACGGTCCGGGCGTCGCTGTCGCCGTCGCGCGCGGCGGACTTCAAGACGTGTCCGCTGCTCTACCGGTTCCGCAGCATCGACCGGCTGCCCGAGAAGCCGAGCGTCGAGCAGGCCCGCGGCACGCTGGTGCACGCCGTGCTGGAGCGGCTGTTCGACCTGCCGGCCACCGGGCGCACCCCGACCGCCGCCGGTGACCTGGTGTCCCCGCAGTGGGATCGGCTGGTCACCGAGCAGCCGGAGCTCGCCGGTCTGTTCGCCGACGGCGACACCGAGGCCGCCGCCGCGTTCCTGCGGTCGGCCGCCGCGCTGCTGGAGGGCTACTTCGCGGTGGAGGACCCGCGGCGCCTGGAGCCGGCCGAGCGGGAGAGCCTGATCTCCGCGGTCGTCGACGGGGAACTGCTGATCCGGGGCTACCTGGACCGGCTGGACGTGGCGCCGGACGGCGCGCTGCGGGTGGTCGACTACAAGACCGGCGGTGCGCCCCGGGAGGCGTTCGAGGCGCGGGCGCTGTTCCAGCTGAAGTTCTACGCGCTGGTGCTGTGGCGCACCCGGGGCGTGGTGCCGCGGGTGCTGCGCCTGCTCTACCTCAAGGACGCCGAGGTCTGCGACTACGCCCCCGACGCCGAGGAGCTGGTGCGTTTCGAGCGCACCGTCGTCGCGCTGTGGCGGGCCATCGAGGCCGCCACCGCCGCACAGGACTTCCGTCCCCGGCCGAGCCGGCTCTGCGACTGGTGCAACCACCAGGCGCTCTGCCCGAGCTTCGGCGGCACCCCGCCGCCGTTTCCCGCCCCGGCGGCCGCTCCCGACCCGCTGCGCGACGCCCGGTCGGCCCCGGCGGCCCCCGGCGCGGACGAGTGACCGGCGGCGTCACCGCGCCCCGGCCGGTCCGCATCCTGCTGGTGGACGACCAGCCGCTGCTGCGGACCGGCTTCCGGATGGTGCTGGGCGCGGAGGCCGACCTGGACGTCGTGGCCGAGGCCGGCGACGGCGTGGAGGCCGTGGACCTGGCCCGCCGGCTGCTGCCCGACGTGGTGCTGATGGACGTCCGGATGCCCCGCATGGACGGGGTGACGGCCACCCGGACGATCGTCGACGCCCGCCTGCCGGTGCGGGTGCTCATCCTCACGACCTTCGACCTGGACGAGTACGTGGTGGGGGCGCTCCGAGCCGGGGCGACCGGGTTCCTGGCCAAGGACGTGCCGGCGGAGGACCTGGTGGCGGCCGTCCGCACCGTCGCGGCCGGGGACGCGGTGGTGACGCCCCGGATCCTCCGGCGGCTGCTGGACCGCTTCGCGGCGGTGCTTCCGGATCCGGAGGCCACGCCGCCGCGGGCGCTCAGCGCGCTGACCGACCGGGAGCGCGAGGTGCTGGTACAGGTCGCCCGGGGACTGTCCAACGCCGAGATCGCCCGGGCCCTGTCGGTGAGCGAGACCACCGTCAAGACGCACGTCGGGCACGTGCTGACCAAGCTGGGGCTGCGCGACCGGGTGCAGGCGGTGGTGCTCGCGTACGAGTCGGGTCTGGTCCGTCCCGGAGCGTAGGGCGCCGGGCGCGCGTACCTCTCGGGTCGTAGGCACGGGTGGGTCCGTGGTGCTACGACGCCGTTGCGTCCGTCACCTACCGTCACCATCGGCGGCGCGGTGGGGTTGACCCTCACGCGGCGTCACGGTGCAGGTTGGGCGACGGCCGTGGGAAAGCGTTCGACGGTCGGCCGGCTCAGGGTCAACCCTGAGCCGCGTTCGGGGCTACCCGCAGTGCGAAATCCGCCTCGACTCCGCCCGGAGTCGGACGGAGGAGCGGCGGGAGGCACCGATGATGGGACTGTCGCGCCGAACCAGCGGGGGCGGCGCGGATGAGACGGACGGAAGAGGGAGAAGACGTGACGGCGACGGTAGGACCGCAGGCAGAGGCCGCGGCCCGGGCGAGCGACGTGTGGAAGGTGTACGGCAGCGGTGAGGCGCAGGTCATCGCCCTGCGGGGCGTCACCGCCGAGTTCGAGCGGGGCCGGTTCACGGCGATCATGGGTCCGTCGGGCTCGGGCAAGTCGACGTTGATGCACTGCCTGGCCGGGCTGGACTCGGTGACCCGGGGAACGGTGTCGATCGGCGACACCACGGTGACCGGCCTGGGCGACGCCGGGTTGACGAAGCTGCGGCGGGACAAGGTGGGCTTCATCTTCCAGCAGTTCAACCTGCTCCCCACGCTGACGGCCAAGGAGAACATCCTGCTGCCGCTGTCGATCGCCGGCCGTAAGCCGGACCCGGCCTGGTACGACACCGTGATCGCCACGGTGGGTCTGCGGGACCGGCTGGACCACCGGCCGGCGCAGCTCTCCGGTGGGCAGCAGCAGCGGGTGGCGTGCGCCCGGGCGCTGGTCTCCCGCCCCGAGGTGATCTTCGCCGACGAGCCGACCGGCAACCTGGACTCCCGCTCCGGCGCGGAGGTGCTCAACTTCCTGCGTACCTCGGTCCGCGAGTACGGCCAGACGATCGTCATGGTCACGCACGACCCGACCGCCGCCGCGTACGCCGACCGGGTGGTCTTCCTCGCCGACGGGCAGATCGTCTCCGAGCTGATCGAGCCCACGGCCGACACGGTGCTGGACACCATGAAGAAGCTGGACACCCCGGCCGAGGTGGGCAGCTGATGTTCCGCGCGACACTGAAGAGCCTGCTGGCCCGCAAGCTCCGGCTGATCCTGTCCGGGCTGGCGGTGGTCCTCGGCGTGATGTTCGTCTCCGGGGCGTTCGTGCTCACCGACACCCTCGGGCGCTCCTTCGACGCGGTCTTCGCCGAGGGCACCTCCGAGATCGACGTGAACGTCGCGGCGAAGCCGAAGGTGGCGCTCAGCGAGGTGCAGGGCGAGCAGGTGGCCGCCCCGGTTCCGGCGGCGACGGTGGACCGGGTGAAGCAGGTGCCGGGGGTGACCGACGCGGTGGGCGTGGTCGCCGCCGACGGCGCCCGCCTGATCGGCAGCAACGGCAAGGTGGTGACGTCGTTCGGGCCGCCGCAGCTGGGTGAGAACTGGGTCGGCGAGAGCGACCTGCTGCGGCTGCGCGAGGGCCGCGCGCCCCAGGCCGACGACGAGATCGTCATCAACAAGGCGCTGGCCACCGCCGCGAAGGTGCAGGTCGGCCAGCGGGTCGGGGTCCTCACCGCGGTGGAGTCCAAGGCCCGCCAGTTCACCCTGGTCGGTGTGGTCGGCTACAGCGGCGACCGGGACTCGATCGGCGGCCTCAACGAGGTCTTCTTCACCACGCCGGTGGCGCAGCAGCTGATGCTCGGCCAGCCCGACACCTTCAGCAGCATCACGGTCACCGCCGCCGACGGGGTGACGCCGGAGACGCTGCGCGACGACGTCGCCGCCGCGCTGGGCGGCGAGTACGAGGTCAAGACCGGCGAGCAGTTGGCCGCGGACTCGGCGGCCAGCCTCAAGGAGGGGCTGACCTTCTTCAACCGGATCCTGCTGGGCTTCGCGGCGGTGGCGCTGCTGGTCGGCACGTTCCTCATCCTCAACACGTTCTCGATCATCGTGGCGCAGCGCACCCGGGAGCTGGCGCTGATGCGGGCGATCGGCGCGAGCGGCCGGCAGGTCATCGGGTCGGTCGTGCTGGAGGCGGTCGTGGTGGGGCTGATCGCCTCGGTGCTCGGCCTCGCTGCCGGCATCGGCATCGGCGCGCTGCTGGCATGGGTGTTCGGCAACGTGGCCGGCGGGCTCGACCTGGCCGGCGTCGCCGTGCCCCCGGCCGCGGTGATCGGCGCCTTCTCCGTCGGCCTGGTCATCACCGTGGTGGCGGCGCTGCTGCCGGCGCTGCGGGCGGCGCGGATCCCGCCGATCGCCGCGATGCAGGACGTGGCGACGCCGGACCGGCCGCTGACGAAGGTGACCGTGTCCGGCGGCATCGTCACCGGCATCGGCGCGGTGCTGCTCTTCCTGGGCCTCAGCGGCAACGCCGGGGACAACACCCTCGCCGTCATCCTCGCCGGGGTGCTGTTCGCGTTCATCGGTGTCGCGCTGCTGACCCCGCTGATCAGCCGGCCGGTGGTGAGCCTGCTCGGTGCGTTGTTCGCCTGGTCGGTGCCGGGCAAGCTGGGTCGTCTCAACTCCGGCCGCAACCCGCGGCGCACCGCCATCACGGCCGCCGCGCTCATGGTCGGCATCGCCCTGGTCACCGGCGTCACCGTGATCCTCGACTCGGCCAAGGGCAGCTTCGGCAAGCTGGCGGAGACCGGGGTCAAGGCCGAGCTGGTCATCGCCGGGGTGCAGAGCGGTCCCCGGCCGCCGAGCTTCGACCCGGCCGTGCTGGAGAAGGCGGCGGCGCTGCCCGGCGTGCGACTGGTCGACGGCCAGTACGGCGACCTGGCCATCGTCGGCGGCGAGCAGACCTGGGTGACGGCGTCCAGCGACATCGCCGCGCAGGGGCAGATCTTCGGCACCGAGGTGGTCGCCGGTGACGTCAGCCGCCTCGGACCGGACCAGATGCTGGTCGGCTCCGACGTGGCGACGTCACGCAAGCTGTCGGTCGGCTCAACGGTGCCGGTGCAGCTGACCCGGGGTGAGCCGCGCACCTACACGGTGTCGGGCATCTACAAGAGCTCGGAGCTGAACAACCCGGTGGTGCTGCCGGTGGAGGCCGCGAAGGACTTCGCCGTCCCGCAGCCGATCCAGGCCTTCCTCCAGCTCGCCCCCGGCGCTCAGGTGGCCGACGTGCAGCCGCGGGTCGAGGCGCTGCTCGCGGACAGCCCCGAGGTGTCGGTGGCCGACCGGGACGCGTTCGTCGAGCAGCAGACCAGCCAGCTCGACGGTCTGCTCAGGATGATCCAGATCCTGTTGGCGCTGGCCATCGTGATCGCCGTGCTGGGCATCGTCAACACCCTGGCGCTGTCGGTGCTGGAGCGTACCCGTGAGCTGGGCCTGCTGCGGGCGATCGGCCTGCGTCGGGCGCAGACCATGCGGATGATCACCGTCGAGGCGGTGGTGATCTCGGTGTTCGGGGCGCTGCTCGGCCTCGCCGTGGGCACCGGGCTCGGCGCGGCCGTGGTCGAGGCCCTTCGGGACGAGGGCATCACCGACCTGGTGCTCCCGTGGGGCCAGATGGGGATCATGCTGGGCCTCGCGGCGATCGTCGGGGTGGTGGCCGCGGTGCTACCCGCCGTCCGCGCCGCGCGGATCAACGTCCTGGGCGCGATCGCCCACGACTGAGATGTAAGGAAGGGCCCCCTGTTAACGCCTGGCGTAGAGCAGGGGGCCCTTCTTAACGCGCGGACGGCAGTGCGTCGCCGCGCACCGGCGGCTCGCCGAGCAGGGCCGCAAGCAGTTCCAGGTCCACCGCGGTGAGGCTTTCCAGTTGGTGTACGCCGTCGGCCGGGCTCAGCGGCACCTCGGCCGGCACCGCGAGCACCGCGGCACCGGCGGCGAGCGCGCTGGCCACTCCGGTCGGCGAGTCCTCGATCGCCACACAGCGGGTGATCGGCACGCCGAGCAGCCGGGCGGCGGTGAGGTACGGCTCGGGGTGCGGCTTCGCCGCCTCGACCTCGTCGCCGCACACCACCACGTCGAAGTTGTCCCGGCCCAGCGTGTCGAGGGCGACCTCGACCAGCGCCCGGCCGCTGGAGGTGACCAGGGCGGTGGGGATGCCCGCGGCGCGTACCGCGCGCAGCAGCGGCGACGCGCCGGGGCGCCAGCGCAGCCCGGTGCGGAACAGTTCCAGGATCCGCGCGTCGATCCACGCGGCGCTGACCTCGGGGTCCCGCTCCGGCTGGCCGAGGTCGTCGTGCAGGATTCGCATGGACACGGCCATGCTGGTGCCGGTCATCGCCCGGCGGGCGGCGTCGGAGAGGCTGCCCCCGTACGCGTCGGCCAGTTCGCGCAGCGCGACGTCCCACAGCTTCTCGCTGTCGACCAGGGTGCCGTCCATGTCGAAGAGCACGGCGGCGGGATGGTGGCTGCTCAGCGGATCCTCCTCGGGTGGGCGTACCGGAGGATCCTCTCAGCCGGCATCCGGCCGGCGACGGCGGTGCCGGGCGGGGTGAGCTACGCCGCCACCCGCGCTCACGTGAGGTCGCAGGCGTCCAGGGACTTCTCGTAGCCGCGGAAGAACGCCTCGGTGCGCTGCTCGGCGGTGCCGTGCGAGCCCTCCGCGAACCACGGCTGGTCGGGGTCGTCGCCGACGGCCAGCAGCCCCTCGCGGAACTCCTCCAGGTCACCGTCGGCCAGGGCCAGGGCGTCGCCCCGGACCGAGTCGCCGAGGAACGCCCCGGCCATGCAGTCGGCCTGCAGCTCCTGCTGGATGGTGAACTCGTAGCGGATGCCGAGCCGGGTCTGGATGGCGTGGGCGTACTCGTGGCCGAGCAGGTAGTAGACGAAGGCGTCGCCGATCTGCCGGAACGCGCCCACCGACCAGCGGATGTCGTAGGCGATGAAGTCGCCGGCCGAGCAGTAGACGGCGTTGTTGCGCGGGATCTCCTGCCGGCCGCAGGCGATCTCGCCGTCGCGCTGGTACGGCAGGATCCGCCGCACCGGCCGGAAGCGTTCGCCGGAGGCACGGAACTGGGCGGCCCAGTACCGCTCCGCGATGCGCTGCGCCGTCACGACGTCGTCCTCGAACTCCTCCACGCTGGTGGTGCCGTCGGCGCGGGTCGTGCTGGCGTCCGGGGCGGCAGACCGCCGGGGCTGTTCGGGCGCCGGTTGTCCCTCCGGCCCGGACACTCCGCCGACGAAACAGCCGGCCGCGGCGACCAGCGCCACCGCCAGGCCCACGAGTGACCCCCCCGACCCTCGTCGCGCCCGCGTCGTCATCGCGCCCTCCCCGGCGTCGGCTTCGTCGTCGTGCAGTACCCCGGCGGCCCGCCCGGCATGCCGACCGGCTGTATCTACGCCCGTGGCGTGTCGTCGGTTCACCGTGGACGGCGCGGGGTGCAATGTCGGCGGGCGGAACGTGTCCGGGATCCGCGACCGGCTTCGACGTCCCGGGTGGCAGCGCACCGGGCGCACCGCGGAAGGAGAACCATGAAGTACATGATCATGCTGTACGGGTCGCAGCGGGACTACGACGCGATGGCCGGGCGCCCCACCGACGGCCCGGCGATGACGCCCGAGCAGGTCGCCACGATGCACGAGCACATGGCGGCGTTCCACCAGAAGCTCGTCGAGTCCGGTGAGCTGGTCGACGCGCAGGGCCTGACCGCCCCGGTGCACGCCCGCCGGATCCAGCTCAGCGGCGGCGTCCCCGTGGTCACCGACGGGCCGTACCCGGAGACGCAGGAGGTCCTCGCCGGCTACACGGTCGTCGACGTGGCCAGTGTCGACCGGGCGGTGGAGATCGCCGCCGGCCTGGTCAACCCGGACGCGCCCGGCGAGTACGTGGACGTCCGACCGATCGCCGAGGGCATCGACGACCTCGACGGCTGAGGTGGCCCGGTGACCGACCGAGGTGTCGAGGACCTGCTGCGCGCGCTGGCGCCGCAGGTCCTCGGCGCGCTCACCCGCCGCTACGGCCACTTCGACAGCGCCGAGGACGCCACCCAGGAGGCGCTCATCGCCGCCGCCGCCGCGTGGCCGCGCGACGGCGTACCGGAGCGGCCCCGCGCGTGGCTGATCACGGTGGCGTCCCGGCGGCTGACCGACCTGCTCCGCGCCGAGCAGGCCCGGCGGCGCCGGGAGGACACCGTGGCCGCGCGGGTCCTCCCGGCGGACCGCCTCGCCGCCCCGGCGGACCGGCCGGCCGACGACGCCGATGACACGCTGGTGCTGCTCTTCCTCTGCTGCCATCCCGCCCTGTCGCCGGCGTCGCAGATCGCGCTGACCCTGCGCGCGGTCGGTGGCCTGGGCACCGCCGAGGTGGCGCGGGCGTTCCTGGTGCCGGAGGCGACCATGACGCGCCGGATCACCCGCGGCAAGCAGCGCATCCGGGACAGCGGCGTGCCGTTCCGGATGCCCGTCGGGGGCGAGCGGGTGGAGCGGCTCGCGGCCGTCCTGCACGTGCTCTACCTGATCTTCAACGAGGGGTACGCCAGCACGGCCGGCCCGGCCCTGCTGCGCGCCGACCTGTCCGCCGAGGCGATCCGGCTGGCCCGACTGGTGCACCGGCTCGTGCCCGACGATCCGGAGGTCGGCGGGCTGCTCGCCCTGATGCTGCTCACCGACGCCCGGGCGCCCGCGCGCACCGGCCCGCACGGCGAGCTGGTGCCGATGGCCGAGCAGGACCGCCGCCGCTGGAAGCACGACCAGATCGCCGAGGGCGTCGCCCTGGTCACCGCCGCGCTCGCCCGGGGTCGGCCCGGCCCGTACCAGCTCCAGGCCGCGATCGCCGCCCTGCACGATGAGGCGCCGAGCGCCGCCGACACCGACTGGGCGCAGATCACCGCCCTGTACGAGGTGCTGATGCGGGTCTCGGACAGCCCGGTGGTGGCGCTGAACCACGCCGTCGCGGTCGCCATGAGCCGGGGCGCCGAAGCCGGACTGGCCCTCGTCGACGGGCTCGCGGCCGACCGGCGGCTCACCGGCGACCCCCGCCTGCCGGCGGTCCGGGCGCACCTGCGGGAGTTGCTCGGCGACCGGCCCGGGGCCCGGGACGCGTACCGGGAGGCGGCGAACCGGTCGACGAACCTGGCCCGGCAGCGCTACCTGCACACCCGCGCGGCCCGCCTCGACGCCGACTAGGGCGTCAGGGGCTCGCGGCCAGGAAGACGAACGCGGCCAGCAGCACCAGGTGGACACCGCCCTGCAGGACGGTGGCCCGGCCCGGCACCACGGTCAGCACGCCGGTGACCACGGTCAGCGCGAGCAGCGTCATCTGCGTACCGCCGAGGCCGAGCAGCAGCGGGCCGTCCAGCCAGATCGAGGCGATCGCGATCGCCGGGATGGTGAGGCCGATGCTGGCCATGGCCGAGCCGAGGGCCAGGTTCAGACTGATCTGCACCCGGTCGCGACGGGCGGCGCGGGTCGCGGCGAGAGTCTCCGGCAGCAGCACCAGCAGCGCGATGACCACACCGACGAAGGAGTGCGGCAGGTTCGCCCCGGCGACCGCGGCCTCGATGGTCGGCGACACGGTCTTGGCGTCCCCGACGACGGCAACCAGGGCGACCACGAGCAGACCCAGGCTGACCAGGGCGGTCTTCGTGGACGGCGGCGCGGCGTGCTCGTCCTCCGAGACCGGGCGCCCCTCGCTGGTGACCGGCAGGAAGTAGTCGCGGTGGCGGCCGGTCTGGACCAGGACGAACAGTCCGTAGAGCGCCAGCGAGGCCACCGCGGCGAAGGCGAGTTGGGCCGGGCTGAACTCCGGGCCGGGCCGGCTGGTGGTGAAGCTGGGTACGACCAGGCTGAGCGTGGCGAGGGTGGCGACGGTTGCCAGCGCCCCGCCGGTGCCCTCGGAGTTGAAGACCGCGACCCGCCGTCGCAGCGCGCCGAGCAGCAGCGACAGACCGAGGATGCCGTTGACCGTGATCATCACGGCGGCGAAGACGGTGTCCCGGGCCAGGGTCTGTGTCTTCTCACCGCCGCTGATCATGAGGGTCACGATCAGCGCGACCTCGATGACCGTGACCGCCACCGCGAGGACCAGTGAGCCGTACGGCTCCCCCACCCGGTGGGCCACCACCTCGGCGTGGTGCACGGCCGCCAGTACCGCGCCGGCCAGCAGGAGGGCAACGACGGCCACGACGGCGCCGGGCAGATCCCTGCCCCAGGTGAGGATCAGCACCACGACCGCCAGCAGCGGTACGGAGACGGTCCAGTCGGCCAGGCGGGATCGGAGAGAGGCAGCCATGCGTCAACCCTGCCAGGTCAGACGATCATGTGCCCACCACCGCGCCGCCCGTCCCCGGGCTACCCCCGCCGGGCGTCCGCCCGTGCGGGACAGGTCATCCGTCCGAGGGACGCGGCGACCAGTCGGGCGTACGCGGGGTGCGCGGTGGCCGACACTGGCAGGACCGAGTTCTGCCGGAGTCACCGGGCCTCATGTGTGCGGCCGGCGCTGCCGTACGCGTTCCCGGAGGTACCGACCAATGGCCACTCGTGATGTGGTGGAGCGTTTCTTCGGCATGGTCGGCGGCGGAGCAGACCCGGACGACATCGCGATGCTCTTCGCCGAGGACATCGACTGGGACGTACCCGGCTCACCGTCGATACCGTGGACGGGGCGGCGGTCCAGGCGTGCCGACGTCGCTGAGTACCTGCGAACGCTGGGCGCCAACATCGTGCCGGAGGAGAACGTCGACGAGGTCGAGGCGATCCTGTACGACGGGGACCACGCGGTGATGCTGGGGCGGTTCGGACGCGTCGCGCGGAGCACCGGCCGGCGGTACGAGATGGCCGTGGCCATGCACTTCCAGGTGAGCCGCGACAAGATCATCAAGTTTCGCCTCTACGAGGACTCGTTCCAGGTGGCCAACGCCTACGCCGAATGACCCGGCCACACGTCGCGGCTACGCCTTCCGGGAGCGCTTCGCGAAGAAGGCCCACATGACCTCGCCCGCGTCGAAGCCCTGGTCGACCGCCATGGACCGGCGATCCGCCTCGGTCGCTCCGGTGCCCGGACCGGGCCACTCCGTGGCGACGTCCCGGAACCAGTAGACGTCCAGGTCGATGCCGCCCCGGCAGGTCACCGTCGCCCGGGTGATCCGCTTGTTGGCACCCAGGAAGGCGGGCTGCAGTTCGGGACAGCCTAGGTCCTTGACGTGGTCCAACAACCGGGTTTGGAAGGTCGGTGCGGCCCTACCCTGTTCGCCCAGGAAGAGCACCACCGGCACCGGCGCGGTCCAGGCCCGCCCGCCCCTGGCGGCGGAGGTGTACGCGCCGTTGACCACCCCGAGCGCCGCGAAGGTGCCGGGCAACTCCGCCACCAGTTCGTACGCAAGGCTGCCGCCGGCCCAGTGACCCACGGCGTAGACGCGGTTGGCGTCGGCGTTCCAGGTCTTGACGGCGTGCTCGACGACCGCCTTGGCGAATCCGACGTCGTCCTGGCTGCCGCCGCAGCAGGTGTAGCCGTTCCAGCTGTTGTCGATGCCCTGAAGGTAGAAGACGAGGAACCCGTTGGCGTCCGCGAGCTGGCTCAGACCGCTGATCCGGGGCATCGCGGTCACGTCCGTCACGCTGCCGTGCAGGGCGACGACTGCAGGGTACGTGCGCCCGGGCTGGTAACCGGTGGGAGCGTGGACGAGCACCTCGCGTGACACCCCGCCCACGTCGACCGTGACCCGGTGGTCGCCCGGCGCCGGACGTGCCGGGGCCGGCGCGGCTGAGGCGGCGGACGCCGGCGTCGAGGCGGTAGGGGACGCCGGTGGGCCGGTCTCCGTGGATCGCGGTGCCGGTGATGCGCCGCACCCGACCAGGATGACGACGCCCGTGAGAGCGGCGAGGAGGCGTGCTGCCGAGCCGAGCTTCATCCTGGTCTCCGATCGATCCACAGTAAGGAGACCAGCTCAGCCATCGACCGCCAGCCGGTCTCCTCTGCGGACGCGACACCACACCGAATCGGTTGTCACGATTTTCTCGACCGGTCCGACCAGCCCACGCGCGCGGATCCTGGGCACCGCCCGGGGTACGGGGTACGGCCACTCGATCTGGGAGCTGGCCGCGTACGCCAGTTGACGCCGCATCGGGTGCGACCGGCGTCTCGGTGCCGGCCGCACCCCACTGCGTACGCGTCACCTCTGCCACCCGGCGTGGATGCGAACCTTGGGGCGCTCGTTCCTCAGGTGACCCTGCTTGTGCTGGCGGACCTGCTCGTCCCAAATTTCCTGGTCGTAGTCCGGGTCCGGTGGGATCCACCGGTGGGAGCCGTCGCTGTAGTGGAACTTCTCGTCCCCGGGCCGCAGGATGCTGACCTCAGCCAGCCGAGGAAGCGTCGGTGCAGCGACCCCGCCGGCAGCCAGGTGAGGTCTTCGGAGGCGCGCACCAGTTGGGCACCCAGGTAGAGAGCCAGGGACACCGGAGCATCCTCGAACTCCGCGCGTAGCTCGCGCTGCCGGGTGCGACAGGGCCAGGGCGCGTCGCAGCCGCCACAGCTCCAGATCGGCAGCACCGGACCGTGGGTGGTCATGGGCACAGGCCGTTCGTTCCCGGTAGATGTACGACCAGGATCCGCTCCGCCTCGTTGCTCACTGCTCCTCCTCGGCGGGCCAGTGCCCCCGGTTGATCGGGATGCGGTGTAGGTGGTGGCAGGGCAGATCCGCCCCACAGCGACAGACCCACGTCCACTTCGGCCAAGACCATGCCGGGCGGTGTCGCCGCGCCAGAGTCATCGCGACGGCGATCAGGTACTGCTCGTACGACACTCGTCGCCCCGGCGGTGTCCGGTCCCGCATCGCTGACTCCCTCCGGCGGGCAGCGCTTCATGGCCGACCCCGAACCACGGGACCGGATCTGGAACGTTCGGTAACTGCGACGCTACGATCACGACGGCGGCGGTTGGACTCACCGGCAGTACGAGTGAGCAGGCCAGATGTCCGCCGCACGGGGCGGCTCGTGGGCGAACGTCGACCACCGGTCAACGTAGGGATGTCGCATGGCAGGTCGTGGACGATCAGCACATCAGCGGGGTTTGGTGACCGGCTACCTGATCAAGCTGATCCGGGAGTCCATCCCGCTGACGCAGGAGCAACTCGCCGCCGAACTGGGCGTCGACCGCGTCACCGTGCAGAGCTGGGAATCAAGTCGCCGTCCATTCACCGCAGTGCCGCTCGGGCAGGCAATCGCCGTCCGACACAGGCTCGGACGGCTCGGGGCGAACGTGACCCTGCTCGCGGCACTCGACGACGCCGCCGAGGCAGACGTCGTCCTCGCCGCAGTCCTCGACGAGCAGGTGGAACGCTGCGACATCGCTGAGCAGCCACTCGGGTGGTCCGTCCTCACCCACCGTCTGACCGACCTGCTCCTGTGGGCCGTCCTCGGGCAGATACCGACCTTCGCCAGAGGGCTACCCGTCACCCATCCGCGACGGGGTCCGGTCGCGTCCGGGCCAACCCTGCCCGTCGACGAGCGACGAACGTTCTTCGCTCACCTTCACGTGCTCGCAGAACGCGCTGCCACCGGACGTGACCCGAACCTCCTGCTGCACCGACAAGCCTGCTTCCTCGCCGGCATGGATCCCACCGGGACGGCGGCAGGATGGCTCACCCAGAGCACCACCCGCGCCCGCCGGGTGACCACCTTCCACACCTGGTCACCGCTGTGGCCCGACGCTCGCTCCGTCGTCACGTCCCTCGCCAACCAGGGCGACCCGGAACCGCTACGGGACTTCATCGCCCGAGCACACCCGGACGACGCCTGCGAGCGAGCGGCCCTCAACTACTCGGCCTACTGGGTGGGCGAGATCTCGTACCGCCAGCGCGACGACTCCTTCATGCCCGAAGCGCTCGCGGACTGGCACGGCTCGATCCTTCTTCGGCACCTGGTCCACCGCCTTGAGCCAGGACACCCCTTCGTCGACCTCAACATCCACAACATCTGGGCTCTGCTGGCCGCACGACGCGGCCTCGCTCTCGACAACCCCTCCGAGGGCAGGACACTCATGGATCGCACCACCCCGCTCCTGGACAGTGACCGGATCTCCGCACAGTCGCGGCAGGAACTAACCTCAATCCTCTACAGCCTGCGGGCGGACGGACTCACCGGCACAGGGACGGACAGATGACCGACGACCACGACGCCGCCGGAACGATGCGCTTCATCTTCGAAGCCGGCGTCCTCAAACGCGCTGCCCGCACCGGATGGTGGTTCGCCGGCGTCAAGCACCCCGAGTCCATCGCCGAACACTCCTTCCGGACCGCACTCATCGGGATGATGCTCGCCGCCATGGAAGGTGCCGACCCGGCCCGGGTGTCGATGCTGTGCGTCCTGCACGACACCCAGGAGACCCGGATCACCGACATCCCACACATCGCCAAGCGATACCTCACCGCCGTACCCAACATGACCGTCACCGCCGACCAGGTCGCCACCTGCCCACCGGCCGTGGCCGACGTCATCACCGCCGCCGTCGCCGAATACGAAGCGGGCGAGACACCGGAAGCCATCGTCGCTCGTGACGCGGACAAGCTGGAATGCCTCGTCCAGGCGGTCGAGTACCGCCATCAGGGCATCGACAACGTCCAGCGGTGGATCGACAGCTCACGAGCGGCGCTCAAGACAGCGAGCGCACACCGCCTCGCCGACGCCGCCCTCAGCGGACAACCCCTCGCCTGGCTCACTCCCCCGCCGCCTGAGTAGGGCCTCGGGGGCTGCTTGGCGACGAGCTGTCGCCGGCCGCTCGGCCCGTATGCCGAGGGTAGTTTCGCCCGGATTCCGGGGCCGTAGCCGGACCGGCCCCCCGATACCCGCCCGCATCGAACGTAGATCCACTCGACGTCATTGAAGTCGAGTCGATCATGCCCATGAAGGCGTGATCACTTGACGTTGCAATGTGAAGGGTGACCGGCGTACCGACCTCAATGGGACGGAACTGCGCTTGACCTGCGTCGGGGTTCGCCGGCGCTTGTCATTGTTGGTGGCCATTGGTTCACCTCAGACGGCCTACGGACGGCATGATCTTGGCTGCCCGCTCCCACGCTAGCCGGCGAACTAGCCCGCCCGTCCTAGCCATCCCGTCGGCCTTCGTCCGCACACCTGTGGAGTGGGTGGGGCCTGCCTGGTCAAGGTGGAGCACCCAGCGGATGAACGACCTTAACCCGCAGGCCCCACCCACTCGGCTCTGCCCGGACGGAGGCCGTCGGATGGCGCCACCATCCCGGAGTGCCCGAGGCCCCGCCGGAGGCGCACGTCTCGGGCCGAGGCTCCCCGTCCAGTGATGCCGCCTGACCGCTCATATCGAGTAGAGGTTCCTCTGTCCACCATGTATCCTGGCCGGCTGCCTACTCGCCATGGAGGCGTCCCATGCCGGAAGAAGAACCGATCCTGCTGCGGTTCATTAATGCGCGGATCAAAGAAGTGGCAGAGGAAGACCACGTCGACATGGAGAGCATATTGGCCGAGGCCACTGCTCTTGCAGACGAGCTTGCGCCCGAACAGTTGTCTAGCATCCGAGCAACGGCGGCCTCCCGCGTGGCGTGGCGACGCAAAACCAGCCATACGGTACGCCGAAAAGTTCAACGCAGGTGCCACCTAGCTATTGATGCGTATGAGTACTTGCTGGCAGTGAGCGAAGAAATGCATGCACGTGCCATCGATAACATGGTACGAACCTGGCGGCAAGACGAGCAGGAGGAAAGCGCCACAGGGCGTGGAGCCGGCGACTCACTGCAGGGCTCAAAGCTTAAGATGTTTATCTTGCTGAGCCTGTTTGCCAGGGCGTGCAAGACGGCGTCTGAGGTCGGGTACTTAGCCTTTGGTGGTTTTCCAGACGGGGCCCTCGCAAGACTTCGCACTCTTTACGAGATAGTAATGATCCACTGCACGCTCGCGATCGCGCCGTACGAGGTGTGCGAACGATATCAGGCATACGCGACCATTGAGCATCTCGCCGATCTGAGAGAGCAGCGCCGCTATCGACAAGCACGCGCGCAAGCCCATGATGAAATCGACGAGGAGATTGCTGCGGCCGAGGCCGACGCCAGAAGTTTATACCTTCGGTACGGCCAAGAGATTCGACGTCCATTTGAGTGGGCAAGGCAAATGATTCCTACCTCATCGGGCCGAATAACGTTCTCCGACCTCGACAGACACGTCTCGGGACACGGCTGGCGTACCATGTACCTCGCGGCAAATCATGGAATTCACGCTGGCCCTTTCGCCACCGTAAACGGGATTGATACAGAGAAACGCTATCTCAATTCAACTAGGCCGTCGATAGACAAGGATGGACTCTTCTTCGCGATAAGGGGGTCGGTCATGCTGATGGAACTTGTTACGGTAACCTTCTGTCGACAGTTCTCACAAGAGACGAAAGACCTCGATGAGTGCCTTTCTAACCGCGCTGTAGAGGACGCTGCGCAAGCGGTGCTCACGGCCATCCTGTCTCACACGGACTAGCGCAAGTCGCTCTCGAAATTCGGCGCCATATGCCGACCGATGTATAGCCCCGCGCTGCTGAGTTAGGCGGCCCGGGGCTTCTTCGTATGTCGCGCCGCCGGCGGGCTGTCACCGTCGCGCTGGCGGCCGAAGGCCAGAGGCGCGGCGGCGGGCCACCGGCCCGTCCCAGGTTCGGCGGCGCGAGCGGCCTGCGAAGCGGGCCGCCTTGATCTCGTACAGAAATATTCTCACAGGCTAAAAGTTGTCCGCCAGAGGCGCAGCCAGCTCAAGCCTTGCCCAAGCCAGCCACTGCTTCAGATCGACGCTGACGGCAGGATGGAAACACTCAGTGCTGCCACCGTTTAGCCTCCCAACTGCTGGCTTGTACGCCCACTTACCAACCGCCTTTTTAATCCCCTGCTCGGCCACCACACAGACGAGAAGCGATTCGTTCTCCACTGAAATCAGACGGCCACCAATGCGCATGTGGCCTTCGAGTCGGTCCACGGTGGTCCCGTGCCGACCAATGCCAAACTTACGAAAGATGGCGCCGTCATGGTCGTCGAATTCGACGACGTAGAGATACGCTTCCGAGCGGGCGAGTTCTTGGTGCCTTTCGATCGAGCCGCGGGAGTAGAAGAATGAAGAGCAGCTTTTGCATCCTCCTTGGCCGCTCCGAATAGAGCCGAGCGTTGGGCTTACCTTCCGACCGCACTTCCCGCAAATACCTTCGATCGGCGTTTTGGTATCCAAGAAGGACCCAACAAGTTCGATATCCGCAGCGGCGAATTCGGCTCGCGCAATGTCCTCTGGCGTTCGTCGCTCCTCGGCCAAGTGGCTGTACATACAGTGCCTACACCCGAACGTTCTCTTTCCGGCCCCTACAGCATTCCTAACCGCTCCAACCCGTATCGCAACTTCATTCCCGCACCGACCGCATCTCGCTCGCGTCAAGGTATTGGCATGGATATAGGAGCCGACCATCTCGAGCCCGATCTCAGAGAGGCTTTCACGCGCTTGATCCTCCGAGAGTCGCGCCGCGCTTCCCACGTGCTTCCGAGCACAGTTAGTGCATCCACGCCCGATTCGAATGCCGGCAAGCCGGGGCCTCACTTGGACACCGCAGGTGACGCAGATAGCCGGAACACCGATTCTCGCGGATACGAAATTGTCGACGAGGCGAAATCCGGCACGCCGGAATGTAAGGGAGATACAACTCTCGCAGATGTCCGTCCCAGAAGCGCGAGGCGCTAGTCCGCAGGACTTACAGGTGGGTCGCCCGAGCGGGTCGCCATGCGCTTTGAAGCGGCGGTAATGCGGCACGCAGAAACCGAAACCCACAACCTTGCCCGCGCAGGAGTCAACCTTGCAAGACGGCGCCACCGGCTTAGCTGGCGGCCCCACACCGCCCTTGGAAATAAGCCGCTGGTAGTGCTTCCCGCAGTAACTGCGGGCTACATGGCTTCCACCGCAGCCCGCGACAGAGCAGATGCCACGACGATGGCCATGCCCAAGCGGATCACCATGCCGCCGCCATCGTTCGTAGTGGTTCGCGCACCAGCCACGCCCGACAACCAGCCGACTGCAGCCCTCTATGCTGCAGGCTTTCCGCCCCGTTGATCTCCGGTCGATGAGAGGGTCGCCATTGGACTTCCAGCGCTGGTAGTGCTTCTTACACCAGCCTCGTGCTGCGAGGCGGCCCCCGCAGCCGTCGACCTGACACGTCCTCGCATCCACGTAAGGAGGCTATCGCTGCGGTACGACGGAACGACTGGCTCCACCATTCGACGGAAGGCCGCCGACGGCAAACGGTCGTAGGATCGGACGGCGGAGGAAGCGATAGCCGAGGCCGTGGGGGGCTGAGAGCCACTTAGGTACAGCGCCCCCCGCCTCGGTCCTGCTCGACGCCGGAGAAAGCGTCAAGGCTCTCTCGGCGTACCTCGGGCACTCCGACCCTGGCTTCACCCTCCGGATCTACACGCACCTGCTGCCAGCCAGCGAGGACCGCACCCGCCGGGCGATCGACCACGCCTTCGCCGACGACCCGCAGACCCCGGACGGCCTGGAGACGGCATGATCATGGAAATCAGGGCCGTTCCGGGTGCTCCACCGCAGGTCACAGCACCTGCGGTCGTCACTTGGCGTTGAAGTAGCTCGCCTCCGGGTGGTGCACGACGATCGCGTCGGTCGCCTGCTCCGGCATGAGCTGGAACTCCTCGGACAGCTGCACGCCGATCCGCTCCGCCCCCAGCAGGTCCACGATCTTCGCGCGGTCCTCCAGGTCCGGGCAGGCCGGGTAACCGAAGGCGTAGCGGCAGCCGCGGTAGTCGGTGCGCAGCAGGCCGGCCAGGTCCGCCGGGTCGTCGTCGGCCACGGTACGGCCGCCGGGCAGGGTCAGCTCGGCGCGGACGCGGCGGTGCCAGTACTCGGCGAGGGCCTCGGTGAGCTGCACGGACAGGCCGTGCACCTCCAGGTAGTCGCGGTACTCGTTGCGGGCGAAGAGCTTCGCGGCGTACTCACTGACCGGCTGGCCGACGGTGACCAGCTGCAACGCGACCACGTCCAGCTCCTCGCCGCGGGGGCGGAAGAAGTCGGCGAGGCAGAGCCGCCGCTCCTGCCGCTGGCGGGGGAACGAGAACCGGGCCCGCTCGGCGTGCCCGTTCTCGTCCAGCACGACCAGGTCGTTGCCCTCGGAGTACGCGGGGAAGTAGCCGTACACGACGGCGGCTTCGAGGACCTTGTCGGCGATGAGCCGGTCCAGCCAGTAGCGCAGTCGCGGGCGGCCCTCGGTCTCCACCAGTTCCTCGTACGACGGGCCGGTGCCACCGCGGGCGCCCCGCAACCCCCACTGCCCGAGGAACGTGGCCCGCTCGTCGAGCAGCGCCGCGTAGTCGGCCAGCGGCACACCCTTGATCACCCGGGTGCCCCAGAACGGCGGGGTCGGGACCTCCACGTCGGCGGCCACGTCGGAGCGCACCGAGGCGTCGTGCAGCTCGGGCAGGGACTCGGTGACCAGTGCCCGCTGCCGCTCGCGGCGTGCCCGGCGGGCGGCCAGGGCCGCCTCCCGCTCGGCGTCGATCACCGGCGCGCCGCCCCGCTTGGCGGTCATCACCCGGTCCATCAGGGACAGACCCTCGAAGGCGTCGCGGGCGTAGTGCACCTGGCCGGGGAACATCGACCGCAGGTCGTCCTCGACGTACGCCCGGGTGAGCGCGGCGCCGCCCAGCAGGACCGGCCAGCGCTCGGCGACCCCGCGCGAGGCCATCTCGGCGAGGTTCTCCTTCATGATGACCGTGCTCTTGACCAGCAGGCCGGACATGCCGATGGCGTCGGCGCGGTGCTGCTCGGCGGCGTCCAGGATGGCGGTGATCGGCTGCTTGATGCCGATGTTCACCACCTCGTAGCCGTTGTTGGACAGGATGATGTCCACCAGGTTCTTGCCGATGTCGTGCACGTCGCCCTTGACGGTGGCGAGCACGATGCGGCCCTTGCCGCCGTCCTCGGCGGTCTCCATGTGCGGCTCCAGGTAGGCCACCGCCGTCTTCATCACCTCGGCGGACTGGAGCACGAACGGCAACTGCATCTGCCCGGAGCCGAACAGCTCGCCGACGACCTTCATCCCGTCCAGCAGGATGTCGTTGATGATCGACAGCGGGGACCGGCCGCCGGCCATCGCCTCGTCCAGGTCGGCTTCCAGGCCGTTGCGCTCGCCGTCGATGATCCGGCGCTTGAGCCGTTCGTCCAGCGGCAGCCCCGCCAGCTCCTGCGCCCGGGTGGCGCGGGCGCTGGTGACGTCGACGCCCTCGAAGAGCTCCAGGAAACGCTGCACCGGGTCGTAGCCCTCGCGGCGCCGGTCGTAGACGAGGTCGAGGGCGACCTCGCGCTGCTCGTCGGGGATCCTCGCCATCGGCAGGATCTTGCTGGCGTGCACGATAGCCGAGGTCAGGCCGGCCTGTACGCACTCGTGCAGGAACACCGAGTTGAGCACCTGCCGGGCGGCCGGGTTGAGGCCGAAGGAGACGTTGGAGATGCCGAGGGTGAAGTTGACACCCGGGTAGCGGGCGGCGATCTCCCGGATCGCCTCGATGGTCTCGATGCCGTCGCGGCGGGTCTCCTCCTGCCCGGTGGCGATCGGGAAGGTCAGCGCGTCGATCAGGATGTCCGAGCGGTCCAGCCCCCACCGCCCGGTCAGGTCGTCGATCAGCCGGGCGGCGACGCGTACCTTCCAGTCCCTGGTGCGGGCCTGACCCTCCTCGTCGATGAGCAGCGCGACCACCGCGGCGCCGTGCTCGGCGACCACCGGCATCACCCGGGCGTACCGGGAGTCCGGGCCGTCGCCGTCCTCGAAGTTCACCGAGTTGACCACGCACCGGCCACCGAGCATCTCCAGCCCGGCCTCGATCACCGCCGGCTCGGTCGAGTCGAGCATGATCGGCAGGGTGGAGGCGGTGGCGAAGCGGGCGGCCAGCTCCCGCATGTCCTGCGTGCCGTCCCGGCCGACGTAGTCGACGCAGAGGTCCAGCAGGTGCGAGCCGTCGCGGGCCTGGCTACGGGCGATCTCCACGCAGGCCTGCCAGTCGGCGGCGAGCATCGCCTCGCGGAACGCCTTCGAGCCGTTGGCGTTGGTCCGCTCCCCCACCATCAGCACCGAGGCGTCCTGGGCGAACGGCACGTGGTGGTAGATCGAGGAGACGCCGGCCTCCTGCCGCGGCTCCCGGGCGACCGGGGTCGCGCCGTGCAGGCGCTCGGTCAGCACCCGGATGTGCTCCGGGGTGGTGCCGCAGCAGCCGCCGACCAGGGACACGCCGTAGTCGGCGATGAACCGCTCCAGCGCGTCGGCCAGCTCCACCGGGGTCAGCGGGAAGTACGCCCCGTCGGCGGTGAGCACCGGCAGCCCCGCGTTCGGCATCACCGACAGCGGCACCCGGGAGTGCTGGGACAGGTAGCGCAGGTGCTCGCTCATCTCCGCCGGCCCGGTGGAGCAGTTCAGCCCGACCAGGTCCACCCCGAGCGGCTCGATCGCGGTCAGCGCCGCGCCGATCTCGCTGCCCAGCAGCATCGTGCCGGTGGTCTCCATCGCCACCTGGCAGATGATCGGCACCGACCGTCCCAGCTCGGCCATCGCCCGCTTGGAGCCGACGACGGCGGCCTTGACCTGGAGCAGGTCCTGCGACGTCTCGATGATCAGCGCGTCGGACCCGCCGGCGATCAGGCCGGCGGCGTTCTCCCGGTAGGCGTCGCGCAGGCTCGCGTACGCGGCGTGCCCGAGCGTGGGCAGCTTGGTGCCCGGACCGATCGAACCGAGCACGAACCGCGGACGCTCCGGCGTGCCGTACGCGTCGGCCGCCTGCCGCGCGATCCGCGCGCCCGCCTCGGACAGCTCCCGGATCCGCCCCGGGATGTCGTACTCGGCGAGGTTGGGCAGGTTGGCGCCGAAGGTGTTCGTCTCGACGCAGTCCGCCCCCGCGGCCAGGTACGCCTCGTGCACGCCGCGCACCACGTCCGGGCGGCTGACGTTGAGGATCTCGCTGCACCCCTCGAGGCCCTCGTAGTCGTCGAGGGTGAGATCGGCGGCGTGCAGCATGGTCCCCATCGCGCCGTCGGCGATCAGGATCCGGTCGGCCAGCGCATCGAGCAAAGAGGTCCGCACGCCCTCAGGCTAGTGCGATCACGTCCCGATCGATCCCCGCCCGCGCCGCTTCCCACATTCTGTCAGGCACATCACGCTGTCCTCGTCCGTCCCGCCGCGGGCCGGTACGGCGTACGACCGGCGCGGCCGGCGGGCCCCGTCCGGCCCCGGCACGTAGGCTGGCGGACGTGAAGGACTACAGCGACACCACCGTGCCCGGCGGACGGACGGGTGGGCACGACCCGGTGCCGTCCGAGGACGAGCAGGCGGAGGTGACGGTGTGAGCGAGCTTGTCGAGCGAACCATCGGGCTCAGCACCGAGGCGCGTCGCGCCGTCGCCGAGCGAAGCGAGGTGACGGCGTGACCGAGTTCGACGGACTGCCGGTGCTGCGGTCTCCCGTGGCCATCGCCGCGTTCGAGGGGTGGAACGACGCCGCCGACGCGTCCACGGCGGCGGTCGAGCACCTGGAGCAGGTGTGGCAGGCCCGGGAGGTCACCGAACTGGACCCGGAGGACTTCTACGACTTCCAGGTCAGCCGGCCGACCATCACCATGGCCGAGGGCGAGACCCGGCGCGTAGAGTGGCCCACCACCCGGTTCATGGTCGCCAGCCCGGAGGGCACCGAGCGGGACGTGGTGCTGATCCGCGGCATCGAGCCGAGCATGCGGTGGCGCACCTTCTGCGAGCAGGTGCTGGAGATCTGCCACAGCCTCGAGGTCGAGCGGGTCGTGCTGCTGGGCGCCCTGCTGGCGGACGTGCCGTACACGCGCCCCCTGCCGATCAGCGGCAGCGCCTCCGACGCGGAGGCCGCGGCGCGTTACCAGCTCACCCCCACCCGCTACGACGGTCCGACCGGCATCGTCGGGGTGCTCCAGGACGCCTGCACCCGCGCCGAGGTCGACGCCGTCTCCTTCTGGGTGCACGTGCCGCACTACGCCAACAACCCGCCCTGCCCCAAGGCCACGCTGGCCCTGCTGCACCGCGTCGAGGAGGTGCTCGACCTGCCGGTGCCGATGGCCGACCTGGCCGAGGAGGCCGCCGAGTGGGAGCAACGGGTGCGCAGCGCCGCCGAGCAGGACGCGGAGCTCGGCGAGTACGTCCGCGAGCTGGAGGAGCGGGTCGGCGACGCGGGTATCACCCCGCTCACCGGGGACGAGATCGCCCAGGAGTTCGAGAAGTACCTGCGCCGTCGGGGCGGGTCCGCCGGTCCCACCGCCGGTTCCTGGTGAGCTGACCGGCCGGCGGCCGGCGGCCGTGGCGGCGAGGGCCCTCCCCGTTGCCCCCCTCCCGGGGCCGACCCTCACCACCGACGACCTCCCCGTCCGCTGATCCGGACCCCCCGCCCAGACCAGCCCGAGCAACAGGCGTTGAGCGACTTCCGCCACCGCTCAACGCCCGTTGCGCGCATACCAGCGAGCATACGCTCACGTTCCGTGTGTGTGTCAACGGGTGTTTCGTGGCCGTCCGCACCTGCGACACTGTCGTTGAGCGGGACCGTCGGAGAGGTGAAGAGCCATGGCTGAGGACCACAGCGCACGCGAGCTGCCACCCCTCGACACGCTCGCCGCCCGGCTGGAGTACCTGTTCGACACCATCCGTCCCACTTCCGACGAACTCACCGAGTCCGACGAGCCGGGACGCCGGTACACCAACCGGGAGATCGCCGACCGGATCAACGCCGTGCAGGACGAGACCGGCGTGTCCATCAGCGCCGCGTACATCGGCGAGCTGCGCCGGGGGGTCGCCAGCGACCCCCGCACCTCCCACGTGCGGGCCCTCGCCCGCGCCTTCGGGGTGAGCTCCGGCTACTTCGTGGACGACGCCGCCGCCCGGCGCATCCAGGACCAGATCGCGCTGCTCGGCGAGCTGCGCCGCATGGACGTCAAACAGGTTGCGCTGCGCCAGGTGCTCGCCGACACGGGACTGTCCCCCACCGACTCGCAGCTCGTCGAGCAGATGGTGGCCCGGCTGCGGGCGCTGGGCCAGGGCGCGACCGGGCCCCGGGACGACCGCCGGTAGCCGTGCTCGTCCTCCGATGGCAGTATGCAGACGAGCGGAGAGGCGCCGAGATGACGCTGCACCGACTACGCAAACGCTGCGAACGGATGGTCGCGAGGCTGGGCGTCCTCGAGCCGTTCGACGTCCACGAGCTGTGCCGGGTCCTCGGTGAACGCCGCGGACGACCGATCCACCTGGTGCCGATCAGCCTCCCCGTGCACACCGTCTGCGGCATGTGCGTCCCCACCGGCGCCTTCGACGCGATCTTCTACGAGCAGGACACCTCACCCCTGCACCAGATGCTGATTATCGGTCACGAGGTGGGCCACCTCCTGGCCGGACACCGACCGGCGGCGGTGCTCGACGCCGACGCCTCCCGGCTGCTGCTGCCCGACCTCGACCCCCGGCTGGTGCAGCGGTTCCTCGGTCGCGGCAACTACGACGCCCAGGAGGAACGCGAGGCGGAGATGATCGGCTCGCTCCTGCTGGGACGGGCCCGCGCCGGGCAGCACGTCGACCAGGACGCCGCACCGCGCGCCGGAGGCCCGGCCGCCCTCTACGACCGGCTGCGGCACTCGCTGGAACACCCGGACCGGTAGCGCGTGGACACCTTCCTCTACGCCCTGTGCGCCGGCGCCGGCTGGATCAGCTTCGGCTACCTGCTCCGGTTGCAGCGGCGGAGCCCGAGCCAGGCCCGCCGCGCGATCTGCGTCGCCTTCGGCGCCTTCGCCACGGGCATCACCCTGGCCGTCCCGCCGCTGGCCGCCGGCCTCGACGCGGCCACCGGCCTGCCGAACCTCGCCAAGGTGCTGTCGCACGGCTGCGCGCTGACGATCGCCGCGAGCGCGGAGCACATGCTGCTGTACCTCGCGCTGCCGGCCGAGCGGGCCGCCGCCCGCGCGCGCCGCTGGGTGTGGATCACCGCGGGCGCGTACGCGGCGATGGTCGCCCTGTTCGTCCACACCCTGACCGGCGACCGCCCGGTACGGCTGACCGTGGAGTACGCCACCGACCCGGCGGTCACGGCGTACCTGCTGATCTTCGTGGTGACGGGCTTCTTCGCGTACTGCGTCGACATCTCGCGGCTCTGCTGGCGGTTCGCGCGCATCTGCGGCCGTCCGTGGCTGCGGCGCGGCCTGCGGACCACCGCCGTCGGCGCCGCCGTGGCCCTGCTCTACAGCACCAACAAGATCCTCTACCTGGTCGCGTACGCTGGCGGACTGCGGCCGGCCGGCGAGCGGGAGATCGCCGCGGTGCTGGTGACCGTGAGCGCCCTGCTGATGATGGCCGGCCTGACCATGCCGGCGTGGGGCCCGGTCCTGCCGCTCACCCGGCGCTGGGACGACCTGCGCGCGTACCACCGCCTCGGTCCACTGTGGCGCGACCTCACCACCCGCCTGCCCGAGCTCGAACTGGACCCGACACTGCGCCGGCCCCTCGGCGCGGTACGGGACATCGACTACGCGCTCACCCGCCGCGTCGCCGAGATCCGCGACGGCCGGCTGGCGCTGCGGCCCCATGTGGACGCCCGGGTGGCCGCGGTCGCCGAGCGACTGGCCGACCGCGCCGGCCTCACCGGCGACGAACGACTCGCCGCGGTCGAGGCCGCCCAGCTGTCGGCCGGGCTGCGCGCCCACCGTGCCGGGGTGGTCGCCGCCGTCCCGCAGGCGGCCGACGAACTGCACCGACCGGGCCACGGCTACGCTGGCGAGATCGCCTGGCTCACCCGCGTCGCCGACGCGTACCGCCGGTGCCCGGTGGTCGCCGGCACCCTCGACGCGACCGCGCACCTGACCGCGACGACCGCCCGGACCGACACCGTTGGAGACACCCACCGATGAAGGACCGTCACGTCCACCTCGCCCGGATCCGCACGCTCGACCCCGACCGCGACCACCTGGCCATCTACCAGACCATGCTGCGGTACGAGTTCCCGTGGGACATGAAGCTGGGTCTCAACCTCGCCTTCAACCGCTCGTTCTCGATCCCGCGGGTCGCGGCGGTCCACACGGCCACCGGCGAGCTGACCGACCGCACCCAGAAGCGCATCGACGACACCGGCGTGCTGATGTACGAGATGGTCCTCAACGGATTCGACCAGCCGCGCGGACGGGACGCCCTGCGCCGCGTCAACCAGATCCACCGCCCGTACGACATCCCCAACGACGATTACCTCTACGTCCTGGGCTGCCTGGTGGTGGTCCCGACCCGCTGGCTGGAGCGCTACGGCTGGCGCCGTCCGTGCTGCCACGAACGGCGGGCCACCTGGCGGTTCTACCGGGAACTGGGCGTACGGATGGGGATCACCGACATTCCCGGCTCCTACGAGGAGTTCGCGGCGTGGTTCGACGCGTACGACCGGGAGCACCTGCGGCCCAGCACCGACGCCACCGCCATCGAACGAGCCACCCGCATGCTGATGCTGACCCGGATCCCCGCCCCGCTCGCGCCACTGGGCAACGCACTCGTCAGCGCCATGTACGACGCGCGTCTGCGGGCGGCGACCGGCGTGCCGACACCTCCGTGGCCGGTGCGGGCCGGCCTGCACGCGGGCCTGCGTGCCCGCGCCCACCTGCAACGGTGGTTCGGCCGGCCCCCCGCCGTCCCGCTGTTCGCCGACGGGATCACGACGAGGACCTACCCCGACGGGTACGACATCAGCCGGCTGGGCCCGCAGCCGGCACCCCCGGCCGAGCGGTCGGACGCCTGAGCGACCGGTTCGGCGCTCACACTCTCCCGGTGATCCCGGCTCACGTCCACCGTGGACCTTTTCGGCGTGTCGGTCAGCGCGCGCACACCGTCTACGGCATCCTAGGAACCTAGTTGCGATCGAGGAGGCGGGTATGCAGATCAACCCGGGGGCCGCCGAGTTCCCGCACCGGCAGATCGCCGCGCAGCTCAAGGCCCAGGTTCGGCGCGGCGACTGGGGCCCCGGCGAGCGGCTGCCGTCCATCCCGGCCATCGCCGAGATGTTCGGCGTCGCGAAGCAGACCGTGCAGCGCGCCGTCGACCAGCTGCGGGTCGAGGGCATCCTGATCACCAAGCCCGGCTCCGGTACGTACGTCCGGGGCACCCGACGTCGTCTCAACCGCCTCTCCCGCGGCCGGTACGGCGGTTTCCGCGGCTACCACACCGACCTGGCCGCCCGGTACCGCCAGCAGCTCGTCTCCGTCGGCCGCTCCCCCGCCCCGCCCGAGGTGGCCGACGTGTTCGGGGTTCCCGACGGCACCGAGCTGCTCTGCCGGCGCCACCTCGTCCGCACCGAGGACTCCCCGGTCGAGGTGGGCGCCTCCTGGTTCCTGCCGGCCGACACCGCCGGCACCTCCCTGGAGCGGGCCGAGGCGTTCGGCCGGCCGCTCTACCAGGAGGCCGAGGAGGCGACCGGGCGGCGGTACGTCTCGGCCACCGACACGATCAGCGCCCGCCAGCCCAGCCGGGAGGAGGCGGAGATCCTCCAGATCCGCCCCGACACGCCCGTGCTGCACCTGCTGCACGTCGCGTACGACGGGCACCACAAGCCGATCGAGGTCGCCCAGGCCACCTGGCCCGGCCCCGTCACCACGTTGACCGAGGAGTACCGGATCCCCGCCCCGGCGGAGGAACCGGACCCGGACCCCGGACTCGTCCTGGGCTGACCGCCATCCCCGCCATCCCCGGCGAGCAGTTTCGCGGAAAGAGTGGCCATCGGCACGGGAATGGCCACTCTTTCCCCGAAACTGCGACGCGAAGGTGGGGGGCGGGGTGGGGTGGGGGCGCTAGAGGCGGATGCCGAGGAGGGCGTCGACGGTATCGGCGAACAGGCCCGGGGCGTCCCGGTCCGTCCCGGTGCCGGCCAGCGCCGCGTCGGCCCAGGCGTCGGCGAGGGCGATCGCGCCCGGGGTGTCCAGGTCGTCGGCGAGGCGCGCACGTACGCCGGCCAGGACGTCGGCCCCGGACGGCCCGGCGGTCGCGGCGGCGGCCCGCCGCCAACGGCCCAGCCGCTCCTGCGCGGCGACCAGCAGCTCGTCGGTCCAGGTCCGGTCGCTGCGGTAGTGACCGCTGACGAGGGCCAGCCGCACCGCCATCGGGTCGACCCGGTCGGCGCGCAGCCGGGACACGAAGACGAGGTTGCCCCGGGACTTGGACATCTTCTCGCCGTTCAGGCCGATCATGCCGGCGTGTACGTAGTGCTCGGCGAACGGCGCGGCGCCGGTGAGGCGCTCGGCGTGCGCCGCGGAGCACTCGTGGTGCGGGAAGAGCAGGTCGTTGCCGCCGCCCTGCACGTCGATCCGGTCACCGAGCAGGTTCAGCGCGATCGCCGCGCACTCGATGTGCCAGCCCGGGCGGCCGGCGCCCAGCTCCCCGCCCGGCCAGGACGGCTCACCCTGCCGGGCACCCCGCCACAGCAGCGGGTCCAGCGGGTCGCGCTTGCCGGCCCGGTCGGGGTCGCCACCGCGCTCGGGGAAGATCTCCAGCATCTGCTCGCGGGTCAGGTTCGACTCGTAGCCGAACCGGGGCGCGGTGGAGACGTCGAAGTAGATGTCGCCGGTGCCGTCGTCGAGGCGGTACGCGGCACCGTCCTTGAGCAGCAGCAGGACCTTGTCGGCGATCTCCGGGATCGACTCGACCGCGCCGACGTAGTGCGCGGGCGGGATGATCCGCAGCGCCTCCATGTCCTCGCGGAACAGCGCGGTCTCCCGCATGGCCAGGACCTTCCAGTCCTCACCGTCGCGCTCGGCCCGCTCCAGCAGCGGATCGTCGATGTCGGTGACGTTCTGCACGTACCGCACGTCCAGCCCCGCGTCGCGCCACACCCGCTGCACCAGGTCGAAAGTGATCATGGTGGCGGCGTGCCCCAGATGGGTGGCGTCGTACGGGGTGATCCCACAGACGTACATGCTCGCCGCGCCGCCCGGCGTGCTGGGCAGGAGACCCTGCCGTGCCGAGTCGTACAACGCCAGCGGCCCGCCCCGGCCGGGCAGCCGCGGCACCTCGTGCCCCACCCAAGACTCCATGCCTGCCAGCCTAGCCACCGTCGGAACGGCGTCGGGCCGGGCCACGGGTGATCAACGTGACAGACGGCTCACATGGGCGGCCAGGGCATCGCCGGCCAGTCCTGCGGCGGTTGCGGGAACCGGCCGGCGGCCCGCAGCCGGTCGATGCGACCGGTCAGCTCCGCGATCTCGCCGAGGGTCAGGTGCTCGGCCAACTCCTCGCCGAGCGTGCCGGCCACCTGGCCGGCGAGCGCGTCCAGCATCTCCACCGCGTCGTCGGGCAACCGGCGACCGGCCCAGCCCCACAGCACCGTGCGCAGCTTCTCCTCGACGTGGAAACTCACGCCGTGGTCCACGCCGTAGATGCGGTCGTCCGGGCCGACGAGCACGTGGCCGCCCTTGCGGTCGGCGTTGTTGATCACCGCGTCGAGCACCGCGAGACGGGCCAGCCGGGGATCGTCGGCGTGCGCCAGAGCGTACGGGGTGCCGTCGTCGTCACGGGCCGCCGCGACGGGGAACCAGCGCGGTGGCACCGCGTCGGCCGGCACGAACCCGACCAGCGGCTCGGCGTCGGCGGGCTCGTCGATCCAGAGCTGGCACGAGCCGGGGCCGAACGGTCCGTCGCGCAGCACCGTCGGCGGCACCAGGTCCCAGCCGGTGGCCCGGGAGACCAGGTACGCCGCGACCTCCCGGCCGGCGAGGGTGCCGTCCGGGAAGTCCCAGAGCGGACGCTCACCCCGAACGGGCTTGTAGACGCAGCGGGCGGAGACACCGCCCAGCGTCAGGATCCCGCGCAGCGTGGTGTTGGAGGCGTCGACCAGCCGGCCCTCCAGGTCGAGCTGACCGTCGGAGAGCAACCGGAGTGCGGCTGTCCCGTCCTGGCGGGGCTGGAGGCCGGACGAGGTCACCGGTGGTAACCGTTGTGCCGCGGGCAGAGGTGCCCGGCGGGATCCAGCGGTTGGCCGCACAGCGGGCAGGGCGGACGGCCGGCGTTGACCACCCGCTTGGCCCGCTCGATGAACTCGCGGGTCGCCTCGGGGGTCAGCCGCACCCGGAGCCGGTCGAGGTCGTCGTCCGGCTCGACGTCGACGTCGTCGTCCTCGTCCTCGTCGTCGTCGTCCGGCTCGCCGAGCTCGACCTCGGTCTCCGCCTCGCCGGTGGCGATCGCCTCGATCACCACGGTCGCGGTGTCCACGTCGAAGGCCAACCCGAGCGTGCCGACCCGGAACTCCTCGTCGACGGGCGTGTCCAGGGGGTCGTTGTCTCCGACGGTGGTCACCGGCTCGGGCAGTTGCACACCGAACCGGCGCTGCGCCTCGGAGAGCAGCTCCTCCAGCTTCTCCGCCAGCAGCGACACCTGGACCTTCTCCAGCGCGACGCTGACCAGCCGGCCTCCGCCGCGCGCTTGGAGGAAGAACGTGCGATCCCCCGGCGGCCCGACGGTCCCGGCGACGAACCGCTCCGGCGGCTCGAAGGCGTGCACCTGGTGGGTCATACCCACGACCCTATCCGGCGCCCGGAGCGATCGCGCACCCCACCGACCTGAATCACCACCGGGCCGCCGCGCCCGGCGTACGGGTGACGGTTCCCGGGCGTGGCGGGGTGGGTGACCGGCACCGCGGCACCCGGTCCCGCGGTCATCGCGCCGCTCCCGCGCCGCCGCCGACGGCGGCGTCGGAGTCGGCCGCCGCCGGTCGGGCCGCGCGCCGTCGCCGCTTGCGCTGCGGCGGCACCAGCCCGGCGAGGTCGCCGCCCACGTCGTTCAGCCGGACCAGGAAGGGACGCAGTGGCGTGTACCGGATCGCCGTGACCGACGCCGGGTCGGCGACGATGCGCTGGAAGAGATCGAGATGTACGCCGAGCGCGTCCGCCACGATGGCCTTGATCACATCGCCGTGGCTGCACGCCAGCCACACCGCCTCGGGCCCGTGCTCGGCGGTGACCCGCGCGTCCCAGGACCGGACCGCCGCCACGGCCCGGGCCGCCATCGTGGCCATCGCCTCCCCCTCCGGGAAGACCACCGCGCTGGGGTGCTGCTGCACCACGGGCCACAGCGGTTCCTTGGCGAGCTTCTTCAGCGGCTGCCCCTCCCAGGAGCCGTACCCGCACTCGATCAGCCCCTCCTCGACGACCGGGGCGACCTGGGGCAACGCCAGCTCCAGGGTCTGCCGGCAGCGGATCAGCGGGCTGGTCACCACCGCCGCGAGGGGAAGCCCCCGTAGCCGCTCGCCGACCGCGGCGGCCTGGGCGCGACCCGTGTCGTCCAGCTCGACGGGTTGCCGGCCGGCGAGCCCGCCGTCCGCGTTCGCGGTCGTCCGGCCGTGTCGCAGGAGCAGAAGGGTCGCCACAGACCCACCCTAGATCCTTCCCGCGCCGACCGGATCAGGTGGCGCTGATGGTTCCGGTCATCAGGAGGGCGAGGACCAGGGTGCCCAGGGCCACCCGGTACAGCACGAAGACGTACAGGGTGTGGTGGGCGACGTAGCGCAGCAGCCAGGCGATGGCCGCGTACCCGACGGCGAATGCGATGGCCGTGGCGACCACCATCTGGGCGACGCTCGGCACCGACGTGCCCTCGGCGGCCGGGGTGAAGACGTCCTCCAGGCTGAAGATCCCGGACATCACCACCGCCGGGATGGCCAGCAGGAACGAGTAGCGGGCGGCCGTCTCCCGGGTCAGGTTGAGCAGCAGGCCGGCGGTGAGCGTGCCGCCGGAGCGGGACACCCCCGGGATCAGCGCCATCGCCTGGGCGAAGCCCATCACCACGCCGTCGCGCATCCGGAAGTTCTCCAGGGTGCGCGTCTGCCGCCCCCAGTACTCGGCGAACGCGAGCACGAACGCGAAGACGATCAGGGTGGTGGCCACCAGCCACAGGTTCCGGCCGGCGGTACGGATCTGGTCCTTGAAGAGGAAGCCGAACAGCCCGATCGGGATCGAGCCGATGATCACGTACCAGGCCATCCGGTAGTCGAGGCTGGACCGCACCGAGCTGTCCCAGATCCCGACGACCCAGGTCCGGGTGATCCGCCAGATGTCCTTGGCGAAGTAGATCAGCACCGCCGCCTCGGTGCCCAGCTGGGTGACGGCGGTGAACGACGCACCGGCGTCCCGGTCGAAGAAGATCGCCGAGGTGATGCGCAGGTGTCCCGACGAGCTGACCGGCAGGAACTCGGTGAGCCCCTGGACGATCCCCAGGACGATGGCCTCGACCCAGGTCACTCGCCGACTCCCGAGAGGTCCAGCGCCTCGGCGACGGTACGCAGGGTCTGCACGCCGCTGTCCCGGTCCGCCGCGAACAGCGTCACCGACAGCGTGGTGACACCGGCGGCGGCGTACTCCCGCATCCGCTCGGCGATGCGCTCCTTCGGGCCGAGCAGCGAGGTGCGGTCGATGAACTCCATCGGGACCGCGGCGGCGGCGTCACGCTGCCGCTTGGCCAGGTACAGGTCCTGCACCTCGCGGGCCGCGTCGCCGTAGCCCATCCGGGTGGCGAGCTGGTTGTAGAAGTTCTGCTGGCGGCTGCCCATGCCGCCGACGTAGAGCGCGGCGTACCAGCGGACCAGCTCGGCGCAGGTGGCGACGTCGTCGCCGACGACGACCGGGACCGACGGAACCACGTCGAAGCCGGCCAGCTCCTTGCCGGCCTTCGCCCGACCGGCCCGCACCGCGGCGAGCTGCTCGTCGGCGAACTCGGGCGCGTAGAAGACGGCCAGCCAGCCGTCGGCGATCTCGCCGGCCAGCTCCAGGTTCTTCGGGCCGACCGCGGCCAGGTAGATCGGGATCTCCTCGCGCGGCGGGTGGAAGCCCAGCCGCAGCGCCTTGCCGGGGCCGTCGGGCAGCGGCAGCGTGTAGAACTCGCCGTCGTAGGCGACCTCCTTGCGCGCCACGGCCATCTTCACGATGTCCACGAACTCCCGGGTCCGCGCCAGCGGCTTGCCGAACCGTACGCCGTGCCAGCCCTCGGAGACCTGCGGGCCGGACACGCCGAGGCCCAGGCGGAACCGGCCGCCGGAGAGCGCGTCGATGGTCGCCGCGGTCATCGCGGTCATCGCCGGGGTCCGGGCGGGGATCTGCATCACGGCGCTGCCCAGGTCGATCCGGGACGTCTGGCCGGCCATCCAGGCGAGCATGCTGGGCGAGTCGGAGCCGTACGCCTCCGCCGCCCAGACCACCGAGTAGCCGAGGCGGTCCGCCTCCTGCGCCAGCGCCAGGTGATCGGCCGGCGTGCTCCACGCTGTCTGGTATCCGAGGCTGAGCCCGAGTCGCACTAGTCCTCCCCCATCCGCACCACAGGTCGCACCAGGTTACGCAATACCGTTGGCGGAGCCGATCACCGGCTCACCGATTCGGACGGGGCACGGACGCCCGGCGACCCGGGCACGCGGATCGGCGCGTCGGGGAGCAGACTCGACAGGAGCGAGGATATCGGTGCGCGCCCGTTCGAAATAAGGTTCACCCATGCAACAGCGACCGCTCGGCCGAAGCGGGCTGGCGGTTTCGCGGCTCGCGCTCGGCACCATGACCTGGGGCCGGGACACCGATGCCGACGATGCGGCCGCCCAGCTCAAGAGTTACCTCGACGCGGGCGGCAACCTGATCGACACCGCCGACGTGTACGGCGACGGTGACGCCGAGTCGGTGATCGGGTCGCTGCTCGGCTCCCTGGTGCCCCGGGACGACCTGTTGATCGCCACCAAGGCGGGCCTGCGACCCGGCAACGGTCGGCGCCGGGACAACTCCCGGGGGCACCTGCTGCGCACCCTGGACGCCTCGCTGCGCCGTCTCGGCACCGACCACGTCGACCTGTTCCAGGTGCACGGGTACGACCCGGACACCCCGCTGGAGGAGACGCTGGCGGCGCTGGACCACGCGGTGAGCAGCGGGCGGGTCCGCTACGTCGGTGTGTCGAACTTCTCCGGCTGGCAGACCGCCCGGGCCGCCGCCTGGCAGGCCGCCTGGCCGGGGCGGGCGCCGGTGGTGGCCGTGCAGGTGGAGTACTCGCTGCTGGAGCGGGGCGTGGAGCGCGAGGTGCTGCCCGCCTCCGAGGCGCTGGGCCTGGGCGTGCTGCCCTGGTCGCCGCTGGGTCGCGGGGTGCTCACCGGCAAGTACCGCCACGGCCGGCCCGCCGACTCACGGGCCGCCTCCCCGCACTTCGAGCGGTTCGTCGCCACGTACCTGGAGCCGCGCTGCTCCAGCATCGTGGAGGCGGTCGCCACCGCTGCGGGTGGCCTCGGGGTCTCGCCGCTGGAGGTGGCGCTGGCCTGGATCCGCGACCGGCCGGGAGTGGTGGCGCCGATCCTGGGTGCCCGGACGGTCGGCCAGCTGCTCGGCGCGCTCCAGGTGGAGCGGATCACCCTGCCGGAGGAGATCGTCACCGCCCTCGACGACGTGTCCGCCGTGCCGGTCGGCTACCCGGAGCGCGACGGCTGACCGTGGCGGGTGCGGTGCCGCGTCCCGGCCACCGCGCCGGGCCCCGGGGACGCCGCGCGAGCGGCGCGGGTCACCCGGCGGGGGGTGGCGGTGGACCGTCGGGCTGGGCAGCATAGGAGCCATGGACTACGAGTACGCGCCGCTGCGGTTGCCGCCGAACGTCGATCGGGTGACCGCCGCGGTGCAGCTGGCGATCCAGGCGGAGTTCTCCGGATGGGAGTTGGCCCGGGTGCGGCTGTTCCGGGACGGTACGCGGCAGGTGATGTTGCGCCGTCGACGGGTCAACCAGCCGCAGCCGGGCCTGTCGTACTGATCGGGCACCCGCCGGTGAGGATCTGCTGGTAGAGGGTGCGCACCGCTGGACCGGGTGGTACGCCCAGTTCCCGGCCGAGCAGATCGTGCAGGCGCCGGTAGGTGAGCAACGCCTCGGGGCGCCGGCCGCTCTGGTCCAGGGCGACCATCAGCTGTCCCCACAGGCGTTCGCGCAGCGGGTACTGCCTGGTGGCGGCGGCCAGCTCGACGGTGAGACCGGCGTAGTGGCCCAGCGCGAGCCGTGCCTGCGTATGGTCCTCGATCGAGGCCAGGCGGGTCTCCTCCAGCCGGGCGGCGGTGGGCGCCAGCCAGTCGTGACGGTCGAGGCAGGCCAGCACCGGCCCGCGCCACAGCGCGAGGGCCCGCGTGAGGTGGTCGACCGCCTCCGCCGGCCGCTCGGCGACCAGGGCGGTGCGTCCCTGCCGGGCCAGCCGCTCGAACAGGACCGCGTCGCTCTCGTCGGGGCACAGGTCCAGCCGGTACCCGTGGCGGACCCGCTCCGGTCGGGCTCCGGCCCGTGCCGCAGCGCCGCCGAGGAGCCGGCGCAGGCCGGAGACGTAGGTGTGCAGGTTCGCCCGCGCCGAGGGGGGCGGGTGCTCACCCCACAGGCTGTCCATGATCTCGCCGGGACTCACCACGTTGCCGGCGCGGGTCAGCAGCAGCGCCAGCAGTTCCCGTTGCTTGCGTCGCACCGGCACGGCCCGCTGGTCCGCCGGACCGCCGACCTCCAGCGGTCCGAGCACCCAGATCCGGGGCACCGGCGCGCCTGCCGCGTGTGTGGGGTGGGGCTGAGGCGCTAGGGTGGGAGCGTTATCGGAGGAGGTCACCCGACGATGGCCGATCCGCCGGACCGGTTCCGTGGCTCCACCCTCGCGGATCGGCTCAACCACCTGTTCGAGGTGGTGCGGCCGGCCGGCCGGGACCGGCCCTACAGCAACCCCGAGGTCGCCCGGGCGGTCAGCGCCCGGGGCGAGGTGCAGATCTCCGCGCAGTACCTGTGGGCGTTGCGCAACGGCAGCCGTGACAACCCGACGGTGAAGCAGATCGACGCGCTCGCCGCCTTCTTCGGCGTGCCGCCCGCGTACTTCCTGTCCGACGAGCGGGCCGCGGACATCGACGAACAACTGGCGCTGCTCGCCGCCGTGCGCGACGCCGACGTCCGGGAGATCATGCGCCGGAGCAGCACCCTGTCCGGGCCGGACCGGCTGGCGGTCCTGCGCATCATCAAGAGCCTGACCGGGGATCCACCGCGGTAGAAGCATCTACTGACAGTAGATGCGCGCGACATTTTCATCTACCTCTGGTAGACGAACAGTAGGTAGCATGGGCGTCGATGTGGCACCCGGGCCTCGTGGACGTCGTCTACGCCACCGTGGCCGGGGCGCTGCTGTCGACCGCCGTCGTCGCGGCCCGCGCCGGGTCACCCCACCGCACACCCAGCCGTACCGCGCTGGTCGCCGCCGTCGGCACGCTCGGCGTCTCGTTCCTGGTGCAGTCACCGGCGGCGCGCGGCGTGCAGAACCATCTCGTCGCCGACCTGGGCCAGCTCACCGGCAACGGGACCTCGCTCGTGGCGGCCTACGCGCTGCGGGTCATGGTGCTGCACGTCCGGTACGACCGGGACACCGCCGCCGCCCGGGCACGACGCTGGCTCGTCGCGCTGGTCGTCGCGTTCGTCGCGATGACCGTGCTCTTCCTCGCCACACCCACCGTGCCGGGCCGCTTCACCTCCCCCGACGCGCCCGCCGGTGTCGTGGCCTACTACCTGATCTTCACCAGCTACCTCGGCGCCACCCTGGTCAGCCTCGCCCTGCTGCTCGGCCGGTACCTCGACACCGCCGGCGGCCGGTGGTCGCGGCTGAGCCTGCACCTGCACCGCGCCGCCTGCGTCGCCGGCCTGATCTACCTGGCCGGCCGAGTGGTCGCGCTGCTCGTCGGCCGGCCGCGCCTTGAGGGGTCGGGGCAGCGGTTCAACCTGATCGAGCTCGGCGTCACCATCCTGATGCCAGCCGTCGTGGCGGTGCTGTTCCTGCTCGGGGTCCTGATCGGACGCGGCGAGCGGTGGCTGCGCCACCGGCGCGCGTACCGACGGCTGCGTCCGCTGTGGGAGGCGGCGCGGGCGGCCCGGCCGCACGCGGTGCTGCCGGTGACCGGTGGTGGCGCCCGGCTCCGCCTCTACCGTCGGATCATCGAGATCCAGGATGCGCAGCTGGCCGCCGCGCAGGTGCTCGACGCGGCGCAGCGGCGGCGGATCGACGGCGCCATCGCCGGGGCGGCGCTGACCGGCGAGTCCGCCGCGGCGGTCCGCGAGGCCGCGCTCCTCGCCGCCGGCCTGGCCGTCCTGCGCGATGGGCGGGCGGCGGGCGGCGACGGCGGCCCGGTCACCGGGGCGGCCGACCAGGAGGTGGACCTCTCGGCCGCGGTGGCCCGGCTGGAACGCGTCAGCGCGGCGTGGACCGGGTCCCCCGTGGTCCACCGGCTCGCCGCTCCGCCGGAGCCGGCCAACCCGCGCTGACCCCTCACGGGTCCAGCGTGTGCCGCAGGCGTTCGAACACGACGCCGTCCCGGCCGCCACGGGGTGCTCCGGCGCCGAGGGATCGCGCCATGATGAGCGAGGCGACGAGTTCCGCCTCCCGCTCCTGGACGTCGTCGTAGACCGACCGCCGCAGCACCGACCGCACCATCGCCGGGTCGAGGTCGGGCAGCAGAGCGGTCAGGGCGGCGTCCGTCAGGGACGGGTCACCCGCGCCACCGGCCAGCACGTGCCCGACCTCGTGCAGGACGATGTGGTCGCGGTGGTTGGGCGGAACGCCCTCGGGGTAGCCGATGACGTCCCGGTCGGGCAGCGCGAGCCACAGGCCGCAGATGCCCGGCGGCAGTTCCCCGGCGGTCAACGGGAAGAGGGTGACCGGACGGCCACCCCGGTGTCGCCGCCACCGGTCGAGGAACTCGCCGAGGTCGAACGGCACCGGGATGCCCACCGTACGGTCCAGCCGGTCCACCAGCCGGGCGCAGCGTCGGAGGGACCCACGGCCACCGCGCAGTCGCACACCCACGTCGCCTCCGGGTCAGGTGATCCCCCCGACCACTCTAGGTAGGCGGCGCGGGATCGGCACGGCGGTGCGACCAGGGGACGTCACCCGGCCGACGATCAACGACCGGCCGGCGGGTCGCGCCGACGCCGTCGGCAACACCAGCACGTCGGCGGTGACCACCAGGGCCACCGCCGTCATCAGGGCGGTCATCCGCCGCCCTCGTCCGGACACACTCGCCACGTCGCCTCCCTCCGGCCCGGCCGACCGCATGTCGACCCTCACCCGGGGGCTGGCGGCACCGACCCCACGGGGCCCTACACGGACATGTGTAGGGCCCCGTGCGGGGTGACCGCCCGGAGGCGGCCGGCCGGTGTCAGTGGGCGTGGTCGTGCTCCTCGTCGTCGAGGAACGAGTGCTCGTCGAGGCGACCCACCAGCCGGTCGTCCACCGCCGGCTGGAACGGGCCGACCGGGTCGTCGTCGTCGAAGGACTCCAGGTCGACCGGCGTGCCGACCTCGCTGACCATCACGACGCCGTCCAGCGGCTCCAGCTCCGGGACCTCCAGGGCACCCAGGGACCCGTCACCGCTCTGCAGCAGCTCGAGCACCGCCTCGCCGACGCCCTCGACCGGGGCCACCTCGTCCTCCTCCGGGGCGCCGGCGCGCCGGGCGGCCTCGGCCACCTGGATCAGCGCCGAGACACTCGGCACCCGGTAGTCGCGCCGCTGGCGCACCGAGATGACCCGCGGGTGCGGGTCGGTGGGCTCCACACCCTCGCCGCCGAAGCGCCGGTCGGCCTCGTCCGGGTCGATCGCCTCGACATCCCACGGGGTGACCTCGCCGAAGGCGTCCATCAGCTGCTCGTCGTAGGCGTAGGAGGCGTTGTTCAAGGCGACGTACGCCTGCCAGACGTCGTCGTCGTCGATGCGACCCTGCGCGGCCCGGACGGCGGCCAGGTGGTGACGGGCCGCTTCGATGACGCGCTCGAGGGCGGCGTCCAGCTCACCGTGCTGGTCGGTCATGTGCGTGAGTCCCTTCGGGTGGGCGTGCCGTGCCGGGATGGAGACGCCGGACGGGGGCTAGCAGGTGCGCAGGAACCGGTCGAGAACCCGCACGCCGAACTGTAGTCCGTCGACCGGAACGCGCTCGTCGATGCCGTGGAACAACGCGGAGAAGTTCAGGTCCGCCGGCAGCCGCAGCGGCGCGAAACCGAAGCAGCGGATGCCCAGCTGCGAGAACGCCTTCGCGTCGGTGCCGCCGGAGAGCATGTACGGCACCGGGCGGGCGCCCGGGTCCTCGGCACGCAGCGCGGCCGACATCGCCTCGACCAGGTCGCCGTCGAAGGTGGTCTCCAGCGCCGGCTGGCGCTGGATGTACTCGATGGCGATGTCCGGGCCGACCAACTCACGCAGCTGCCGCTCCAACAGCTCCGACTGGCCGGGCAGACTGCGGCAGTCGATGGTCGCGGTGGCCCGGCCGGGGATGACGTTGTCCTTGTAGCCGGCCGCGAGGCGGGTGGGGTTGGCGGTGTTGCGGATGGTCGCGCCGATCAGGTTGGCGATCGGGCCGAGCTTGGCGATGGCGATCTCCGGGTCCTCCGGGTCCAGCTCGATGCCGAGCAGGTCGGAGACCTCCTCCAGGAACGCCCGTACGGTGTCGGTCACCACCACCGGGAAGCGGTGCCGGCCGATCCGGGCCACCGCCTCGGCGAGCGCGGTCACCGCGTTGTCGTCGTGCACCATCGAGCCGTGCCCCGGACGGCCCCGGGAGTGCAGCCGCAGCCAGTCGATGCCCTTCTGGGCGGTCTCGATCAGGTAGAGCCGCTGGGTGTCGCTGACCGAGTACGAGAAGCCGCCGACCTCGCCGATCGCCTCGGTGCAGCCGTCGAAGAGGTCCCGGTGGTGCTGGGTCAGGAAGTGCGCCCCGTAGTCGCTGCCCGCCTCCTCGTCCGCGGTGTACGCGAGCACGATGTCGCGGGGCGGGCGTACACCGGTGCGCTGCCAGTGCCGCACCACGGCGAGCACCATCGCGTCGAAGTCCTTCATGTCGATCGCGCCCCGGCCCCACAGGTAACCGTCGCGCAGTTCGCCGGAGAACGGGTGCACCGACCACTCGTCGGCGTCGGCGGGCACCACGTCGAGGTGACCGTGCACGAGCAGCGCGCCCCGGCCGGGGTCGGTGCCGGGGATCCGGGCGACGAGGTTGGCGCGGCCGGGCGCGGACTCGTGGATCACCGGCTCCACGCCCACCTCGGCGAGCTTCTCCGCCACGTACTCCGCGGCCCGGCGTTCGCCGACGCTGGTGTCGTTGTCCCCGGTGTTGGTCGTGTCGATCCGGAGCAGGTCGCGGCAGAGGTCGACGACCTCGTCGGTGGGTACGGAGTGGGCGGAGGCGGCGTCGCTCGTCATCGGTTCTTCATACCAGCCGGCCGGCTCCGGCAGCGCGCCCCGCCGGCCCCCGGTTTCGCCGATCGCGCGGCCGGGTACCGGCGGTCGCGACCGACTCCCCCACCGCACCGCCCGCCACACCGAGGAGGGCACCATGACCGTTCCCCTGCCGCCGCTGCCGCCCACCGGCCACGACGACACGTTCCGGCCGGCCGGACGCAGCGTCGCCGACATCGTCGACGCCGAGCACCGGCAGTTGCGGGAGCTGGTGGGACGGCTCACCGATCCGGACCCGGAGCCGGCGCCGGAGAACGGCCCGACCGTGCTGACGGCGGCGCTGTCCCGCCACCTGTCCGCCGAGGAGCAGTACCTGCTGCCCGCCGTGCGCGCCGCGCTGCCGGACGCCGCCGCTCGGGTCGACGCGGTGATCGAGGCGGACGCCGCCCTGCTGGCCGCCCTCCGGGACCTGCCCGCGCAGGGACTGGCCGACGTGGCCGCCCGCGTCCACCGGCACACCGACGAGGTCGGCGCGCTCGTGGCGGCGCTGCGGGAGGTGGCCAGCGCGGAGGAGCTGATCCGGCTGGGCAACCGGTTGGAGATCGCCGAGGAGGCCGCACCCACGCGACCGCACCCGGGCACTCCGGCGACCCCGCCGTGGAACCGGATCGTGGAGCCGGCGGTGGGCGTGGTCGACAAGCTGCGCGACGCGGTGACCCGGCGCCCCACGTACCTGAAGGATCTGACGGAGCCACCGGCCGGCGGTGCGTGACCGGACACACTCATATCGGGAATCGTTGATCCCTCGAACCCCTTCCGCCGGCCGCGTGATGGGCCCTACCGTCACGTTATGAATCTGGAGCTGCGACACCTGCGGGTCGTCTGCGCGATCGCCGAGACGGGGAGCGTGACCAAGGCGGCCTCGGCGCTGGGCCTCGCCCAGCCGGCGCTGACCGCCCAGCTCCAGCGCATCGAGCGCACCCTCGGCGGCCCGCTGTTCGAACGCGACCGCCGCGGCGCCCGGCCCACCGCCCTCGGCGAGCTGGTGCTCGCCCGGGCCCGGGTCCTGCTGCCGGCGATGAAGGGCCTCCAGGACGAGGCGGCCCGGCTGGCCGGTGCCGGGGACGCGCCGCGGCGGTACCGGTTCGGCGGGGTCAACAGCCCGATCCTGGGCCGGCTGGTGCACCGGCTGGCCGCCGAGCAGCCACCGGCCCAGATCACCACGCACGCCTCGTGGTCGGCCGACGAGCTGGCCCAGTTGGTCTCGGGTGGTCGCCTGGACTTCGCGCTCACCGGCGTCTGCGGCGACTCGTCCCCGTCGGCGGAGTTCGGGCTGATCTGGAAGGAGGTGTCGATCGACCCGGTGCACGTGCTGCTGCGGGAGGCGCATCCGCTCGCCGGCCGGGAGGAGATCGCCCTGGCGCAGCTCCGCCACGAGCAGTGGGTGGCGGCGCCGGGCGACGGTTGTTTCGGCGACTGCTTCGCCGCCGCGTGCGCCCGCGCCGGGTTCACCCCCCGCAAGGTGTACGAGGCCGACGTCCGCGGCTGCCTCGACCTCGTGGACGCCGGCGAGGCGATCGCGCTGTGCCAGGCCACCTTCCGGCCGGTCGCTGGCCTGGTGACCCGGCGGCTGGCCGGGATCCCGCTGCGCTGGCGGCTGATGCTCGGCTGGCACCCGGACTCCCCCGCCGCCGCGATCGCCGACCTGGTGCTGGAGTCGGCGCTGGCCGCGTACACCGACTCGCTGGCGGCGCATCCGGAGTACCTGGCCTGGCTGCTGCGCAACCCGAACTTCGGGGTGCGGCAGCCCTCCGGCGTCTGACGACGTCTTCCGCCGGGTCACCCGGAAGGCGCGAATGTTCCTCTTTGGACATTGATCACCTTTCGCCGCGCCCACCCAATACTTTCGGTTGGAAGATGCAAAAGTAGCGACGCAAAGTTCGGAACTTTGCTTTACACGACGATGAAGCATGCCTAATGTTCGATTTCACGGTCGTCGATCGTCGCGAGGTGACGCGGATGGCGGATGACATCGGATCGCAGGACCAGATCCTGCTCGGCATGTACGGCATCGACAAGAGCTTCCTCGGCGTACCGGTCCTGCACGACGTGCGACTGGAGTGCCGCCGGGGCGAGATCCACGCCGTGATGGGCGAGAACGGCGCGGGCAAGTCCACGCTGATGAAGATCCTCGTCGGCGTGTACCAACCGGACGCCGGGCGGATCGAGCTCGACGGGGCACCGGTGCGCTTCCACCACCCCCGGCAGGCACTGGCCGCCGGCGTGAGCATCGTCCACCAGGAACTCAACCTGCTACCGGAGCGCACGGTCGCGGAGAACATCTTCCTCGGCCGGGAGCCCCGCCGCCGCGTCGGCGTCGACCGTACGGCGATGGAGCGGGACGCCTCCCGGCTGCTGGCCGCACTGCACGCCGACGACGTGATCTCGCCGCGCGCCCTGGTCGGGCGGCTGCCGGTGGCCCAGCAGCAGCTGGTGGAGATCGCCAAGGCCCTGTCCTTCCGGCCCCGGGTGCTGGTCCTGGACGAACCCACCGCGGCCCTGTCCCCGCACGAGGTGGACGCCCTCTTCGACCGGATCCGCCGGTTACGCGCGGACGGCCTGACGGTCCTGTACATCTCGCACCGGCTGAAGGAGATCTTCGACCTCACCGACCGGATCACCGTGCTCAAGGACGGGCGGCGGGTCGACACGGTCCGCACCGCCGAGGTGGACACCCGCCGGCTCGTGCACCTGATGGTGGGCCGCGACCTCGACCACTACTACCCGCCCCGGGCGACACCGGAGCGTCTCGGTGAGGTTCGGCTGTCCGTGCGCGGCGCCGGCGCCGGGCTGCTCCACGACATCGACCTCGACCTGCGCTCGGGTGAGATCGTCGGGCTGGCCGGCCTGGCCGGTTCGGGCCGGACCGAGCTGGCCCGGCTGCTCTTCGGCGCCACCCGGATGACCCGGGGCCGCCTGGAGGTCGACGGGCGGCCACGCCGGCTGCGCTCCCCCCGACACGCCATCCGCTGCGGCATCGGGCTGCTCACCGAGGACCGCAAGAGCGAGGGGTTGGTGCTCCAGTTGTCCGTCCGCGACAACAGCCTGCTCGCCGTCCGCGCGCTCGGCCGTGGCGCCACCCGGCGGGTCGGGCTCGGCGGTCTGCTCGACCGGGTCGACCTGCGCGGCTCCACCGCTCGGGAGGTCCGCTACCTCTCCGGCGGCAACCAGCAGAAGGTGGTGCTGGCCCGGTGGCTCGCGACCGGGGCGCGGGTGCTCATCTTCGACGAGCCGACCCGGGGCATCGACGTCGGCGCGAAGGCCAGCATCCACGAGCTCATGCGGGAGCTGGCGGAGGCCGGCGCGGCGATCCTGATGATCTCCTCCGAGCTGCCCGAGGTGATCGGCATGGCCGACCGCATCGTGGTGCTGCGGCAGGGAACCGTGGCCGGCGTCCTGCCGGCCGGCGCGAGCGAGGCGGAGATCATGCTGCTGGCCACCGGCGAGCCCGACCGTACCGGCGTCGGTGTGGGCGCGGTCGCGGACGGCGGTGCGGCATGACCACCTCCACGTTGTCGCCGTCCGCCCCGCTGCGTCTGGCCGGTCCGGGTACGGGCGCGTCCAGCGCACCGGTCTGGCTGGTCTTCGGTGGGGTCTTCGCGGTGGCCTGGCTGCTCGTCGAGCTCAACGGCGGCCAGTTCATGACCGTGGACAACCTGCAGAACATGGCGGTCCGGTCGGTCGCGCTGGGTCTGGTCGCGGTGGGTCAGACGATCGTGCTGATCGGCGGCTCCCTGGACCTGTCGGTCGCGTACATGGTCAGCGTGACGGCGGTGAGCGCGTCGTTCGTCATGCAGGGCGACCCGGACCGCATGGCGCTGGGCGTCGCGGTCACCCTGGCGCTGGGCGCGGGCGTGGGCCTGGTCAACGGCCTCGTCATCACTCGGCTGCGGATCAACGCGTTCATCGCCACCCTCGGCACCTCCCTGGTGATGAGCGGGGTCCTCAACGCCCTGTTCACCAACTTCACCGGCTCGGTGCCCCGGGAGTTCCAGGCGCTGGGCTACAACGCCCTGGGTCCCGTGCCGGTGGCGGTGCTCCTCCTGCTGGCGGTGGTCGCCCTCGCCTGGTACGGGTTGCGCCGGACGCGTTTCGGCTACCACCTGTACGCCGTCGGCGGCAGCGCCGAGGTGGCCCGGCTCTCCGGGGTGCGTACCGACCGGGTGGTGGTCACCGCCCACGTGCTGTGCAGCCTGACCGCGGTCCTGACCGGGTTGTTCCTGGTCAGCCGGCTGCGCTCGGGGGCACCGTGGGTCGGCCCGGACGGCGGGTACGACCTCGAGTCGATCGCGGCGGCCGTGGTGGGCGGCACCGCCCTGGCCGGCGGTCGCGGGACCGTCGCCGGCACCCTGGCCGGTGTCCTCATCCTCGCCGTGGTCGACCAGGTGTTCAACGAGTTCGAGGTGAACGCCTTCCTCAAGACGCTGATCCGCGGCGTGATCATCGTCGGGGCGGTGGCGCTCTACGCGCTGCGCAACCGGCGCGACGAGGAGGTCTTCTGATGACGGTGACCGCCCCGCCGCCCACCGAGGCGGCGCCGGAGCGGCCGGCCTCGCGGGCCTGGCGGTTGCTGCGGGCCGTACCTCCGATCTGGCTGGTGCTCGTCGCGGTGATCGTGCTGATCGCCTGGCGGAACCCGACGTTCGTCGAGCCGGTCCCGTTCCTGGCCTTCCTGCGCAGGTGCGCGCCCCTGGCGGTGCTCGCCGCCGGTCAGGTCTTCGTCATCATCGCCGGCGAGTTCGACCTCTCGGTCGGCGCGCTGGTCACCGCCGTGGTCGTGGTGGCCGCGCGGCTCTCCGACGGAGATCCCGGCAACACGTGGTGGCTCATCCCGCTGCTGCTCGCCGGTGGCGCGCTGGTGGGCCTGGTGAACGGCCTGGTCACCACCCGGCTGCGGGTGCCCTCCTTCATCGCCACGCTGGGGATGCTGCTGGTCCTCAACGGTGCGGTCTTCCTCTGGTCCGGCGGCGCACCGCGCGGGTCGCTGGCCGACAACTTCCGCCAGTTCGGCCGCTTCGGGGTGGAGGTACCGGGGCTGGGTCAACTGCCGTACGCGGTGCTGGTCCTGGTGGCCCTCGGCGTCGGCCTCTGGCTGCTGCTGTCACACACCCGTTTCGGTCACCAGGTCTACGCCGCCGGTGGCAACCCGCGCGCCGCCGCCCTGTCCGGGGTCGACGTACGACGGGTCCGCACGGCGGCGTTCGTCATCTCCGGTCTGTCGGCGGTGGTCGCCGGGGTTCTCCTCGGCGGCTTCACCGGGGTCACCGCCGAGGCCGGTGTGGGTTACGAGTTCCAGGCCATCGCCGCCGTCGTGCTCGGCGGCGCGGTGCTCGGTGGGGGCCGCGGCAGCGTCGGCGCCGCCCTCGCCGGCGCGCTCACCCTGCAATCGGTGTTCACCCTGCTCAACCTTCTGGGCCTGGCCAAGTCGCTCCGTGACGCGGTACAGGGCCTGATCATCATCGGCGCGGCCGCGTACGCCGCCCACCGGCTGCGCCGGTCCGGCTGACGCCGCGCCGCCACCCGTCGCGAGGGAGAAGCCATGAGACATCCACTGCGGACCCGGCTGGCGGTGTGCGGCGCCGCGGCGCTGCTCGCCGCCGGCTGCACCTCGACCGCACCCGAGGAGGGCGGCGACGACGGCCCGGCGGGCAGCGGCACCGGCCAGCAGTCGTCGTTCTTCGTCCAGGCCGACTACGACGAGCAGATCGCCCAGCGCTCCGTCACCCCCACCGGGCCGGCCGACCAGCCCTGGCTGCAGGCGATCAACCCGCAGCTCGTCGACACGGCGAAGTACAAGAAGGCCGGCAAGCACACCATCTGCTTCTCCAACGCCGGGGTCAACAACCCGTGGCGGGTGGTGGGGTGGACCACCATGCAGGCCGAGGCCAAGCTGCACCCGGAGATCGCCGCCCTGACCGCGGTCGACGCGGAGGGCAAGGACGACAAGCAGATCAGCGACATCGACGGTCTGCTGGCCAGCAAGAAGTGCAGCGCCCTGATCGTCTCGCCGAACACCACCGCCGCCCTCACCCCGGCGGTGGAGAAGGCCTGCCAGGCCGGCCTGCCGGTGATCGTCTTCGACCGGGGCGTCAACACCGACTGCCCGGTCACCTTCATCCACCCCATCGGCGGGTACGCCTTCGGCGCGACCGCGGCGGAGTTCCTGACCGACAAGGTCAAGAAGAACGGCAAGATCCTCGCGCTGCGCATCCTGCCCGGCGTCGACGTGCTGGAGACGCGCTGGGCGGCGGCCAAGGTGATCTTCGACAAGGCCGACGTGGACGTGGTGGGGGTCGAGTTCACCGACGGCGACGCCGCCAAGGTCAAGACGATCGTCAACGACTACCTGGAGCGCCACGGCAGCATCGACGGTGTCTGGATGGACGCCGGAGCCACCTCGGTGGCGGCCGCCGAGGCGTTCGAGGACGCCGGCCAGAAGGTGCCGGTCATCACCGGTGAGGACCAGCAGGACTTCCTGCGGCTGTGGCAGGAGAAGAAGCTCACCGCCGTCGCCCCGACGTACCCGACCTACCAGTGGCGTACGCCGATCCTGGCCGCCCTGGACATCCTGGCCGGCAAGCAGGTGCCCAAGGAGTGGGTGCTCCCCCAGCCGACGATCACCGACGAGAACCTCGGCCAGTACGTGCTGCCGCAGCTCCCGCCGCTGCACTACGCGCTCTGCGGCTGCGAGAAGATGCCCGGCTTCCCGCAGAACTGGGGCGGCAACCAGTAGCCCGTGGCGGGCGCGGGCGGACCTCGTCCGACCCGCGCCCGCCCCGTCCGGCGCGTCCGGACCCCCGGACGCGTCCCGACCGACCACGAGGAGCGACGTGCACCCCATCGGCGCGAACACCTGGATCTGGGTCTCGCCCCTGACCGACGCCCGGCTGGCCGTGCTGGCACCGCGGATCCGGGAGTGGGGCTTCGACGTGATCGAGCTGCCGGTCGAGTCTCCGGGCGACTGGGACCCGGACCGGGCCGCCGACCTTCTCGCCGGCCTGGGGCTCGGCGCGACCGTCTGCGCGGCCATGTCCGCCGACCGTGACCTGGTGACCGACGACGAGGAGGTGGTCCGTCGGACCGGGGACTACCTCCGGCACTGCGTCCGGGTGGCGGCCCGGGTGGGCGCCGGCGTGGTCGCCGGTCCGATGTACGCCCCGGTCGGCCGGACCTGGCTGCTCGACGCCGACGCCCGCGCGGCGACGGTCCGGACGCTGCGCGACCGGCTCCGACCGCTGGCCGAGGAGGCGGCCGGAGCGGGTGTGACGCTCGCCGTGGAGCCCCTGAACCGGTTCGAGACCAGCCTGCTGAACACCACGGAGCAGACCCTGGAGGTGGTCGACGGCATCCCCGCCCTGGGGATCGCCCTGGACACGTTCCACATGAACATCGAGGAGCGCGACATCCCGACGGCGATCCGGACCGCGGGAGACCGGCTGGCGCACGTCCAGGTCTGCGCGAACGACCGGGGTGCGCCCGGCAACGACCATCTGGACTGGACGGGCATCATGGCGGCGCTGCGCGACGTCGGCTACGGCGGGCCGCTGTGCATCGAGTCGTTCACGGCGGAGAACCGCACGATCGCCACGGCGGCGGCGATCTGGCGTCCGTTGGCGCCTACCCAGGACCAGTTGGCCACGAGCGGCCTGGCGTTCCTGCGGGCGCTGCTCGCCCGGTCGGCCGCATCGACGGGGGCCTGAGCCTCCGCAGCCGGAAGCCGGGTGGGGTCTTCCCCGCCCGGGGGTGACGCCTGTTCATCCCCATTTACATTTCTTTTTACGGTGATTTCACAATTACTGAAAAGCACGTTGACTGATGTCGATATCAGGAGCACGGTTCTCCATGGAGCAGGAGGTGGCGCCGGCACGGGCCGACGTCACCGGCGAGCGCGGGGGTGACCCCATTCGGCGGCGCGTCGCGCCCTCCGCCCCGGCTCTCGCCCGGGCGGACACCGGCACCCGTGGTCCCCGAAAGGAGGCGGCATGCGCCGCCGACATCTCGCTCCGGTAGCCCTCCTCGCGCTGCTGCTGTCCCTGTTCGTCGTACCGGCCGCACCGGCCGCCGCCGCCCCCTTCCGTGCGCTGCTGTTCAGCGAGACGGCGGGGTACCGGCACGACTCCATCCCCGACGGCGTGGCGATGTTCAACGACCTCGCCGCCCAGCACGGCTTCACCGTGGTGCACTCCGAGGACTCCACCGTCTTCAACCCGGCCAACCTGGCCACCTTCGACGTGGTGATCATGTTCCAGACCTCCGGCATGGTGTGGGACAACGACGCCCAGCGCCAGGCCCTGCAGAACTACGTGGCCGGCGGCGGCGGCATCGCCGCCATCCACAACGCCACCGACATGGGCATCGAGAGCTCCTTCCCCTGGTGGGACGACTTGGTCAACGCCGGGGCGCACATGCCCGAGCACTCCCCCGGCGTGTTGCCGGGCACCGCGCACGTCGCCGACAAGGCGCACCCCTCCACCAGCGGACTGCCCGACCGGTGGCAGCGCAGCGAGGAGTGGTACAACTTCGACGCCAACCCCCGCGGCGACGTCCACGTGCTGGTCACCGCCGACGAGCGGACGTACAACCCGGGCAGCCGGGCGATGGGCGCCGACCACCCGATCTCCTGGTGCCGGGAGGTGGGCGCGGCCCGGGTGTGGACGACCGCGATGGGCCACCCCAAGGGCGCCTACGCCGAGGCCTTCTTCCGCCAGCACGTGCTCGGCGGGGTGCAGTGGGCGGCCGGGGTCGCCGCCGGGGACTGCGGCGGGACCGTCTGGGGCAACTTCGAGAAGGTGTCGCTGGACCAGAACACCGTCGACCCGATGGCCGTCGACGTGGCGTCGGACGGCCGGGTCTTCTACGTCCAGCGCGGCGGCCAGGTGAAGATCTTCAAGCCGACCACCAGCACGACCGTCACCGCCGCCACCCTGCCGGTGTACACCGGCGGCGAGGACGGCCTGATCGGCATGGCGCTGGACCCGAACTTCGCCACGAACAAGTGGATCTACCTCTACCACTCGCCGCAGGCCAGCCCGACCGACATCAACCGGCTGTCCCGGTTCACGGTCACCGGTGACAGCCTCGACCTCGCCAGCGAGAAGGTGCTGCTCGACGTTCCGGCCTACCGGGACCGGACCCACCCCGAGCCCGGCCACACCGGCGGCTACCTCGCCTTCGGGCCGGGCGGCAACCTCTACCTGTCCACCGGCGACGACAGCCCGCCCAACTACGACCCGGCCTGGCAGGGGTACGCGCCGCTGGACTGGCGGCCCGGCAAGAGTTTCCTGGACGCGGCCCGCTCCTCCGGCAACACCAACGACCTGCGGGGCAAGCTGCTGCGGATCCACCCGGAGTCGAACGGGACGTACACCGTCCCGAGTGGGAACCTCTTCACCCCCGGCACGGCGAAGACCCGGCCGGAGATCTACGCGATGGGCTTCCGCAACCCGTTCCGCTTCTCCGTCGACCCGGTCAGCGGCTGGGTCAACCTGGCCGACTACGGCCCCGACCGGGGCGGGCCGGCCACCAACCGGGGCCCGGAGGGCCTGGTGGAGCTGAACGTCATCAAGCAGGCCGGAAACTTCGGCTGGCCGTTCTGCCACGGCAACAACCAGCCGTACGCGCCGTACAACCCGGACACCGGGGTGGTCGGGGCGAAGTTCGACTGCGCCAACCCGGTGAACAACTCCCCCAACAACACCGGCCTGACCACGCTGCCGCCGCTGGTGCAGCCGCAGATCTGGTACGGCTACGGCGCCTCGGCGCAGTTCCCGGAGATGGGCTCCGGCGGGTCGGCGCCGATGGGCGGCCCGATCTACCGGTACGACGCGGCCAACCCGTCGCCGACGAAGTTCCCGGCCTACTACGACCGGGTGCACTTCTTCTACGAGTGGTCCCGCAACTACGTGCAGGAGATCCACTTCGACAACGCCGGCGGCCTGGTGAAGATCAATCCCTTCCTGCCCGGGGGCAACTTCGTCAAGCCGATGGACATGCGCTTCGGCCCCGACGGCTCGCTCTACCTGCTGGAGTGGGGCTCCAACTTCGGCGGCGGCAACAACGACTCCGGCCTCTACCGGATCGACTACGTGAGCGGCGGGCGGGCGCCCGTGGCGAAGGCCACCGGCACCCCGACCAACGGCACGGCCCCGCTGACCGTGCAGTTCTCCAGTGCCGGCTCCGCCGACCCCGATCCCGGCAACACGATCAGCTACGCGTGGGACTTCGACGGCAACGGCAGCACCGACTCGACGGCGGCGAACCCGTCGCACACGTACACCACCAACGGCAACGTCACCGCCAAGCTGACCGTCCGGGACAACACCGGGCGCAGCTCCTTCGCCAACGTCCCGATCACCGTCGGCAACACCGCCCCGACGGTGACCATCACCGGCCCGCCCAACGGGGGCATGCTCGACTTCGGCCAGCAGGTCGCCTACACGGTCACCGTGACCGACCCCGAGGACGGCACGATCGACTGCACGAAGGTGCTGGTCAACCCGGCGCTCGGGCACGACGACCACGAGCACGGCACCACCGACTACCCGGGCTGCTCCGGCACGATCGCCACCGACCTGCTCGGCGGCCATCCCGACGGAGCGAACCTCTTCTACGTCCTCAACGCCCGCTACCAGGACAAGGGAGCCAACGGCGTCGCGGCGCTCACCGGGTACGGAAAGGCGGTGCTGCAACCCAAGCACAAGCAGGCCGAGTTCTTCACCTCCCAGTCCGGGATCCGGGTCATCGACCAGGCCGGCGCGGAGAGCGGAAAGCGCATCGGCGACATCAGCGGCGGCGACTGGATCATGTTCGACCCGATGAGCCTCCAGGGCATCACCACGGTCAGCTTCCGGGTCTCGTCGCCGTACGGTGGGGGCAGCATCGAGCTGCGGGCGGACTCGCCGACCGGCCAGCTCCTGGCCACCCAGGCGGTGCCGAACACCGGCGGTTGGGACTCCTACCAGCAGCAGCCGGCGGTGAACGTGGCGGCGCTGGCCGGCACCCACAAGCTCTACCTGGTCTTCCGGTCCACCCAGAACAACGCGTTCGACCTGGACTCGATGACCTTCGGCGGGGCCGGCGTCGGCACCACGCCGACCGGGATCGCCGGGAAGACGTACACCCTGACCGCCCAGCACAGCGGCAAGCTCGCCGACGTGTCGGGCGTCTCCACCGCCGACGGCGCGCTGGTGCACCAGTGGACGGCGACCGGTGGCGGCAACCAGCGGTGGCAGGCGGTGGACGCCGGTGGCGGAGCGGTCACCCTGCGGGCCGTGCACAGCGGCAAGTGCCTGGCCGTGAGCGGCGGCTCCACCGCCGCCGCGGCGCAGGTGGTGCAGCAGACCTGCGGCACCGCCACCAGCCAGCAGTGGCAGGCGGTCGCCACCACCACCGCCGGGGTGTACGACCTCAAGGCCCGACACAGCGGGCTCTGCCTCGACGTCAACGGCAACTCCACCGCCGACGGCGCCCAGTTGATCCAGTGGACGTGCAGCGGCGCCGCCAACCAGCGGTGGCGGTTGACCACGGTCGGCTGAGCGGCACCTCGCCGGCAAAGCCCGGCCGGTGGCGGTGCGAACCGCCCCCGGCCGGGTATCCCGGACACCATGACGGACCTCTACCCTGCCGCCGACGACCGGGAGATCCTCCGGCAGGCGGCCGCCACGCACACCGCCGCCGCCCGCGACGTCGAGACGTTCCTGCGTCGCGTGCCGGACGTACCCGACCCGGCCGACGTCGCCGAGTACGCCAACCTGCTCACCCGCGAGGAGCGGGCCCGCACCGACCGGGAGGCCGCCGCCGACGCCGTCGGCCTCACCATCGGCAGCATCGAACCCGACCAGGGCTGACCCCACCACCCCACCCACCACCCACCTCGCCCGGTCGATCATGACGTTGTTGTCGCCGCGCACGGCGTGTCGCGGCGACAACTTCATGATCGACCGGGGTGGGGCGGGGCGGGGCGGAAGGCCGGCCCCCGAAGGGGGCCGGCCGGGGCGGGTCAGCGCTCGACGAGGGGGTCGTGGCCCAGGTCGAGCAGCGAGTGCCGCCACTCGTCGTCGGCGTTGCCGCGCGGTGGCTTCGCGTCCATCAGGGACTCGATGCGGTCGACCGCGTCGCGCATCACCTCGATGTCCTCCGGCGTGAGATCCACCTTGCGCTTGGTCAGGACCTTGAGGATCTGCCGGCCGGGCTCGGGCAGGTCGAGGTCCGGGTTCGGGCCGAACGACTCCTCTCCGGAGCCCCGGGTCAGCAGCCACTGCCGCAACTGCGCGGACGGCACGTTCACCTGGGCGTGGAAGTCGTCCCAGAGCACGTCCACCTCGGCGTCGACTCGCTTCTCGCGTACCATCAGCCCTCCTCTCGCCGGCGGCGTTCGGACGCCGCCGGGTCCCGCTCGTCGGTCTGCCGGCCCGGCCCCTCCGGCGGCACCTGCACCCGGGCGGGGTTCGCCGTCGGCGGCGCCACGATCGGCTCAGTGCGTTCGGCGCTGTCCTGGGTCTCCTCGGGTTCGGTCATGTGCCCCTCCCGGGTCATCGGGGATGCGACGTGGACGCCGCGGTGTGACCGCGCTCGCCCGTGGCCACGTCGAAGGCGAGCTGGCCGTCGCGGGCGTCCACGGTGACCTTCTGCCCCGGCGAGACGGTGGATTCGAGCAGCATCCGGGACAGGTGGTTGTCCACCTCGCGCTGGATGACGCGGCGCAGCGGCCGGGCGCCGAACTCCGGCTGGTAGCCGTGCTCGGCCAGCCAGTCGGTCGCGGCCGTGGTGAACTCGACCCCGATGTCCTGGGCGTGCAGCCGGCGACGGGTCTCCTCGAGCAGCAGACCGGTGATCTGGCGGAGCTGCTCGGCCTCCAGCCGACGGAAGATGATGACCTCGTCGACGCGGTTGAGGAACTCCGGGCGGAAGTTCTCCTGGAGGCGGCGCATCAGCCGCTCGCGCAGCTCGTCGCTCTCCCCGCCGCCGCCCTCGCCGGCGCCGAAGCCCACCGCCCGCTGGGTGCCGGTGATCAGTTCCGAGCCGAGGTTGCTGGTCATGATGAGCACCGTGTTCTTGAAGTTGACCGTCCGGCCCTGACTGTCGGTGAGCCGCCCCTCGTCGAGCACCTGGAGCAGGATGTTGAACACGTCCGGGTGGGCCTTCTCGATCTCGTCCAGCAGCACCACCGCGTACGGGCGGCGCCGCACCGCCTCGGTGAGCTGCCCGGCCTCCTCGTAGCCGACGTACCCCGGCGGCGCGCCGACGAGACGGCTGACCGTGTGCCGTTCCTGGAACTCGCTCATGTCCACCCGGACCATCCGGTCGGCCTCGCCGAAGAGCGCCTCGGCCAGTGAGCGGGCCAGTTCGGTCTTGCCGACGCCGGTCGGGCCGAGGAAGAGGAACGAGCCCATCGGGCGGTTCGGGTCGGCCAGGCCGGTACGCGAACGGCGTACCGCCTCGGCGACGGCGGTGACCGCCTCGTCCTGACCCACCACCTTCTCGTGGAGGTGGCCCTCCAGGCGCAGCAGCCGGTCCCGTTCCTCCTCGGTGAGCTGGCTGGCGGGGATGCCGGTGGCCCGGGACACCACCTCGGCGATCTCCGGCGGCCCGACGTGCGGCACGTGCGAGGCGTCGGGTCCGTCGCCCTGCGCCCGCCGGATCTGGTCCTCCAGCTCGGCGAGCCGGTCCCGCAGGGAGGACGCCTTCTCGTACTGCTCGTCGGCGACGGCCTGCTCCTTGTCCCGGCGTACCTCGTCGAGCTGGTTCTCCAGCTCCCGCACGTCGGCCGCCGGGGTGCGGGTGCGCAGTCGGACCCGCGCGCCGGCCTGGTCGATCAGGTCGATGGCCTTGTCCGGCAGGAAGCGGTCGGTGACGTACCGGTCGGACAGTTCGGCGGCGGCGACCAGCGCCTCGTCGGTGAACCGGACCTGGTGGTGGGCCTCGTAGCGGTCGCGCAGGCCGCGCAGGATCGCGACGGTGTCCTCGACGGTCGGCTCCGGCACGTACACCGGCTGGAACCGGCGGGCCAGGGCGGCGTCCTTCTCGATGCTGCGGCGGTACTCGTCCAGCGTGGTCGCGCCGATCACCCGCAGCTCACCCCGGGCCAGCGCGGGCTTGAGCATGTTGGAGGCGTCCATGCCGCCCTCGCTGCCCGCCCCGCCCGCGCCCACCAGGGTGTGGATCTCGTCCAGGAAGATGATCAGCTCCTCGCGGTGGGCGCGGATCTCCTCGATCACCTTCTTCAGGCGCTCCTCGAAGTCGCCGCGGTACCGGGTGCCGGCCACCAGCCCGGCCAGGTCGAGCTGGATGACCCGCTTGCCGAGCAGCGTCTGCGGCACGTCCCCGTCGCAGATCCGCTCGGCCAGACCCTCCACGATTGCCGTCTTGCCGACGCCGGCCTCACCGATGAGCACCGGGTTGTTCTTGGTCCGCCGGGACAGGATCTCCACGGCCTGCTCGATCTCGTCGGCCCGGCCGATCACCGGGTCGATCTGGTCCATCCGCGCCAGCTCGGTGAGGTCCTGCCCGTACTGGTCGAGGGTGGGGGTGCCCCGGTCCGGCTTCGGGCCGGTCATCGGCCCGCGCTCGGCGTTGGCCGCCTGCAACGACTCGGGCTGGATGCGGCCCGCGGCGAGCATCCGGCCGGCCGGCGACTCCGGGTTCAGCGGTAGGGCCATGAGGATGTGCTCGGGGCCGATGTAGTTCGCGCCCATGGCTCGGGACAGCTGGTGTGCGTCGAGCAGCGCCCGCTTGGCCGCCGGGGTGAGCGACAGGTTCGCCGGCACCTCGCCCCCCGGTGCGCCGTCGCCGCGCCCACCGAGGGCGTTGACGAGGGTGTCCGGGTCGGCGCCCGCCCGCCGGACCAGGTCGCGCAACGGCTCCCGTTGCAGGGCCGCCCAGAGCAGGTGGTCGGTGTCCAGGTCGTTGCTCTGCCTCTGGGCCGCCCGCCGGGCCGCGTCGGCCAGCATCTCCCGGGCGTCGGCGGTCATCAGGCGCGTGATGTCGACCCGGTGCGCGGGCCGCCGGCCACCCTCGCTCCGGCCGAAGTACCGGGCCAGGAACTCGTCCCACGGATCGGAGCCGAAGTCGCCGGGTCCCATCATGTCTGTCCTCCGCTGCTCGGGCGCGCCACGGTCGGCAGGGGCTACCCGGCGGTCGGCCCGACAAACGCCGTCGCGGCGCGCGGGGGCGTGCCGTCCGGATCCGGCGCGACGGTGGCAGGCTGGCGGCATGGACGCGACACCGCTGCTCATCGTGGACGCCGCCAACGTCGTCGGATCACGGCCCGACGGCTGGTGGCGGGACCGGGCCGGCGCCACCGCACGCCTGCGCGACACGCTGGTCCCGGTCGCCACCGACGGCGTGCCTCCGGAGCTGCCGCCGCCGGCGGAGGTCGTCCTGGTGGTGGAGGGGGCGGCGCGGGACGTGCCCTCGGTGCCCGGAGTCCTGGTGGTCGCGGCGCCCCGCTCGGGCGACGACGCGGTGGTGGAGTTGGTCGTGGCCGCGCCGCAGCGTCGCCGGCTTGTCGTCACCGCCGACCGTGAGCTGCGGGAACGTGTCACCGCACAGGGCGCCGAGGTGTACGGCCCGCGCTGGTTGCGCGACCGGGACATCCACGGCCGGGAGTCCCATTAATCGGACTCCCAGCACTTCCGGGTTGCAACCGGTCAGTGAGGTAGGAACGTGACAGGGCGGATGTTTGCTCGCTCAGGCGGATAGGCTCTAATGGAGACCTCCCCGCCCCCAGGAGGTTCCGCCGTGGCGAGCGTCGCCGAGCTCAAGGCAGCCATCGATGTCGCGCTCCAACAGATCGGCGACGGCCAGAGTGCCGTGCAGGCGGCCGGCGAGAAACTGGCCGAGGCGCAACAGACCCTCGCCGGTGCGCTGGAGGGCAGCGGGCACGAGACCGTCGAGGCGGCCCAGGCGTCGCTGACGCAGGCCAGCCAGGAGCTGGAGGAATGCCTCGCCGCGACACTCGTCGCGGTCGAGCAGGCCCAGCTCTACGTCGCGACCCTCTGAGCCCGCCGTGTCCATCGTCGAGGATCTCGGCGCCCACGTCCGGGCCGCCGCCGACGAGCTGCCGCTGGGGCAGCTCGCGCAGGCCCTGGAGAAGTTCGGGCAGGCCGCCGAGCGGCTGCGCTGGGTGCGGCAGGAGTCGGCCGACCCGATGGGGGTTCCGGAGCTGTCGGCGGCCACCGAACACGCGGAGACTGCCGGGTACGCGCTGCGCGTCGCCCAGGAGCAGCTGTCGGCGTACCTGGCGGCGATCGGGCTGGCCCCCGACGGCGCCCCCGCTCCCCGCGGCGAGCAGGAGCAGCGGCGACCGGCGCACGACGCGCCGCGGGAGGCGGCACCGGCCGCACCCGCTTCCCCGGACGCCGGCCCGGCCACCGCGCCGCGCTGGTGGGCGGTGCGGGTGGCGGAGCTGACCGGCGGGTCGGAGGGTCCGCCGGCAGCGCCCGACGAGACCGTACGCGACTCCGGCGAGCTGCTGCGACGGGTCGTGTCCGGGGTGCGGGCCGGCGACCGGGACCGGCTGCACGCCGAGCTGCGGCGGGCGCACGCCGACGTCGGCCTGGGCCTGGCCGCGGTGGCCCCGCCCCTGCTGCGCGAGCTCGCCGGTGAGCTGCTCGGGCATCCGCCCCGCGCCGACGACCTTCCCCGGCTGCGCCGGGAACTGGACGGCCGGGTCCGCGACCTGCTGCCCGGCCTTCCACCGCCGGTGCTGGACACCCTGCTCACCCGGGTCTGCCGGATGCCCCCGCCCCGGCGGGGGGAGGCCGAGCAGCCGCACGCCGCCGACCCGGCGGTCACCGCCGGCGTCCTGGCCGGCGTGCTGCTCGACCGCCTCGGCCGGGACCTGCCCGCCGAGGCGGAGCGGGAGCGGCAGGAGACACAGGCACGGCAGCGCCGGGAGGACACCGAGCGCCGGGACCAGCACGACGCGGCACGCGAGCGGGACGCCGTCCGCCAGCGCGACGCGGCCTGGGAGCGGCGGGCCGCGGCGGCCCGGGAGCAGGCGGTCGCCGCCCGGCGGCGGCTGGCCACGACCCGCGAGCGGGCAGCCGAGGTACGCCGGGACGCAGCCGCGCCACACCGTCGGGACTCCGATGGCTGACCGGCGCACGCAGCTGGTCACCCGGGTCCGGGGAATGCTCGGCGAGGCCCTCGGGTCGACCCGGACCCGGCTCGGCACCGCTCAGGAGGAGCTGACCGCCGCACGGGAACGGCTGGCCCGGATCCGGCGGGCCGCCGACGCGGTACCGGCCCGGGTCGGCGCGGAACGCGACCGGCGGCTCGCCGACATCGACGGCCGGCACGCCGCCCGCCTGGCCGAGCTTGCCGCCCGGGCGGCAGACGCGGCCCGTCGGGAGGCACCCGGCGCCGCCTCCGCCGACTGGGCGGAATGGCGGCCCACCCCGCCGACCAGAGCCGAACCGCCGGGCGCGCTCCGCGTCGGCACGGTGGCGGTCGCCGCCGACGAACCGGTGCCGGCGCTGGTGCCGCTCCTCGACGCCGGGCACGTCCACCTGTCCGGCGAGGACCGTCGGGGCACCGAGGCCGTGGTGTCGGCGCTGCTGTTGCGTGCCGTCGGTCGCGCCGAGCCCGGCCGCGTACGCCTGGTGGGGTACGACCCGGAGCATCTGGGCGGCGGGCTCGCGGGGTTCGCGCCGCTCGGCACCGCCGGGCTGCTCACCTTCGTCGGACCGGGTGGTCTCGGTCGGTTGCTCGACGATCTGGTCGAGCAGATCCGCCGGATCAACGAGACGGTGCTGGCCGGTGAGTACGGTTCGCTGCGGGAGTTGGCCTCCGCGACCGGCCGCCGGCCGGAGCCGTGGCGGGTGGCGGTGCTGCTCGGCGGCGACGAGCTGTCCCGGCACGAGCGCGGCCAGCTCGACCGGGTGGTCCGCACCGGGGCGGCGTGCGGGGTGCACCTGGTGGTGCGCGGCATGTCGCTGCCGGACGACCCGACGGTGACCCGGGTCCGGATGGAGCCGGGCGGCGCCCGCGTCGTCGACCTGCCGGTACGCCTCGACCCGCCGCCCCCGGCGACGCTGGTCACGGAGACCTGCCGCGAGGTGGCGGCCCGGGTGAACGCCGGGCCGGCGCCCACCCCGTTCACTGACCTGCTGCCGCCGGCCGACGCGATGTGGCGGGAGGACTCGGCGCACGGGCTGACCGCCCCGATCGGCGAGAGCCCACAGGGCCGACCCGTGCTGCTGACCCTCGGCGACTACCCGCCGCACGCCCTCATCGGCGGTCCCTCCGGCACCGGCAAGACCAACCTGATCTTCGCCTGGATCGGGGCGCTGGCCTCCCGCTACTCCCCGGCGGAACTGGAGTTCTACCTGCTGGACTTCAAGGAGGGCGTGTCGTTCGCCCGGTTCGCGCAGGGTCGCCGCGACCCGAGCTGGCTGCCGCACATGCGCCTGGTGGGCATCAACGTCAACACCGACCGGGAGTTCGGCCTCGCGCTGCTGCGGTTCCTCGCCGAGGAGCTGCGTCGGCGGGCCGACGCCGCCAAGAAGCACGAGGTCACCAAGCTCGCCGAGCTGCGGGCGGTCGACCCGACCGGGCACTGGCCCCGGATCGTCGCCGTGGTCGACGAGTTCCAGATGCTGCTCGCCGGCCGGGACGCCGTCGCCCGGGAGGCGGCCGACCTGTTGGAGGACCTGGCCCGGCGTGGCCGGTCGCAGGGCATCCACCTGGTCCTCGCCTCCCAGGACGTCCGCGGCATCGAGGCGTTGTGGGGACGGCCGGCCCTGGTCGCCCAGTTCACGCTGCGCATCGCGCTGCCCAAGGCGCTGCGCATCCTCGCCGAGCGCAACGATGCCGCCCAGTCGCTGCCCCGCCACCACGCGGTGGTCAACGCCGAGTCCGGCATGGCCGAGGGCAACGAGGTCGCCCGCATCCCGTCGGCCAGCGACTGGGACACGTGGAGCGACCTCCAGCACCGGTTGTGGCGGATGCGCCCGCCGGACGCCGCCCCCGCCCGGCTCTTCGACGGCGACGCGATCCCCCGGCTCGCCGACGCCCCCGACTTCCAGGCGCTACAGGCCCCGGACACGGGGACGCTGCGCGCGCCGGTGGCGCTGCTCGGCGAGATCATCGACGTGCAGTCCCGGTCGGCGGCGCTGCGGCTGCCCCGGGCACCGGGGCGGAACCTGGCGGTGCTGGGCACCCGGGTGGACGAGGCGTGCGCGGTGCTGGACGCCGCCGCCCGGTCGCTGGCCCGGCAGCACCGGCCGGGCGGCGCACGGTTCTCCATCGCGTGCCTGGACCAGGACGCCGACCCGATCGCCCGGTCGCTCTACGAGGACCTCGCCGACGACGCCGCCTGGTACGACGAGGAGACCGTCGCCGAACTGGTGGCCGAGACCGCCGACGGGCTGGGCGCGCCCGGCGCCACACCGCACTACCTGCTGCTGTTCGCGGTCGACGCGGCCGCCGGCGCCCTCGCCGCACGCGTCGGCGGGCGGACCGGCCTGGAGCAGCTGCGCCGGATCCTGCACGACGGACCGGAGCGGCGCACCCATGTGCTGGCCTGGTGGCGGGGCGTGGCCCGGATGCGCGCCGACCTGGGCGGGCCGGCGGCCCGCACCGACCAGATCGGAGCGTGGGTGGCGCTGGACACGCACGGTGGGGAGCTGGGGTCGTCGCTCTACCCGGGCACCGGCGGACCGGACTGGTACCCCCGCCCGTGGCGGGGCCTGTTCTTCGACCGGGCGGTGCACCGCACCGGGCAGACGATCATCCCCTATGGTCCTGCGCGATGAACGAACCGGTGACGAGCGAGTCGTACGCGGCACAGATCCGGCGGCTCGCCGACCTGACCGCACGGGTGCGCGCCCAGCGGGCCGAGGCGCACGCCTGGTACGAGCAGCAGTGCGCGGCGGCGCGGCGCGCGGTGGACGAGGCGCAGGCGCAGGTGGGCGCCGCCGAGCGGGAGCTGGTGGACGCCCGGGAGGCCCAGGAACGCGTCGACGCCGAGGCCAACCAGGTGTGGCAGGAGCTGCGGGGTCTCCTCGGGGGAGGTCGCCGGCTGGGCGGCCCGCCCGCCCCGACGCCGGGGGCGACGGGTGACCCCACGCTGCTCCTGGCCGGTGCCCGGGACCTGCTGCGGCGCACCGGACAGCCCGGTGACCTGCCGGGCTCGGTGAACCCGTTGCTCGCGCTCTGCGGGATCGGGGGCGCGTTGGCCGCGTACGCCCTGGGGAGCGCGGCCCGGGCGGCGGGTGACCGGTACGGCGGCGACCTGGCGGTCGGCCTTCCGGTCCTCGCCCTGGTGGTCACGCTGCTGGGGCCGCTGGCCGGGCTGGTGCCGGCGAAGGTCCTCGCCGACCGCCGGCACGCCGTGCTCGGACCGCGCCCGGTGGCGGTGGTCCTGGTCGCCGGCGTGGTGACGACGATCCTCCTGCTCACGGTGTAAGGAAGGGCCCCTTCTTAACGCGAGGCGTTAAGAAGGGGCCCTTCCTTACACCCGGTCAGGCGGGGACGGCGACCGCCTCGCGCAGGAGGCGACGGGCCAGGGTGACGCGGTCGGCGTCGTCGTCGAGGCCGGGCAGGTCACCGACGCGGGTGACCTCGCCGGCGAGCAGGGCACGCACGGCCGGCTCGCAGGTGCCGGGCAGAGTGATCGTGCGGTCGAAGATCCGCAGGGCGACCTTCTCCCCCGCCGGGACGAGCTGCCAGCGCAGGCCGGGACGCGGGGCGATCCGGCTGTCGGCGTGCAGTGCGGCGAGGGCGTCGGCCTGGGCCAACGGGCGGATCGGCGCGGGCCGGGCGGCCGGCCAGGCGCGCTGGCGCAGCCGGGCGGCGACGGCCGCCGGATCGGCGCGCAGCAGCCAGTCGCGCAGCGCCTCGACGGTCTCGGTGAGTTCCGGTTCGATGGCGTCGGCGTCGGACACGTCCACCCCGAACGGCAGGGTCGCCCGCAGCCGCTGGTCCTCCGCCGCGAGGGCGAGCAGCTCCTCGACCAGCGCGTACCGGGTCAGCGCACGGATGCCGACGGTCAGGTGCAGCGAGCTGGACTCCTGCGCCTGGGCGCTGTGCAGCCACCCTCGGGGCAGGTAGAGGGCGTCGCCGGGGGCGAGCACCACGTCCAGCGCGGGCGCGCCCTCGGCGGTGGCCGAGACCTCGTCGGCCCGCCCGCCCCAGGGCTGCTTCTCCAGCGGATCGGGCAGCACGGGTGGGTGGATCCGCCAGTGCTTGCGGCCGTCGACCTGGAGCACGAACACGTCGTGGGTGTCGTAGTGGGTGGCGAAGCCCTGGCTGCCGGCCGGCGTCAGGTAGGCGTTGACCTGCAACGGCTGCCCGAGCGCGGTGCCGAGGTCACGGGCGAAGTCGATGAGCGCCGGCCAGGTGCGGTGCAGCCCCTGCAGGACCAGGGTGGCGCCGCCGGCGTACAGCTCCAGGACGCGCTCGTCGAGGACCTGGTCGCCGATCTCGGCGCCCGCGCCACCGCCGCCGGTGTAGCGCGCCGCCGGCAGGAGCGCGCCGTCGCGGGCGATGCGCAGGAAGGGGGTACGCAGACCGCGCCGGCTCAGCAGTTCGTCGGCGTCGGCGGGGCTGAGCAGGTCGGTGAAGCCAGCCGGGTTAGGCAGCTCGTCGGCCCGTGACAGCAGGGGCGTCCGTCCCCAGTGGGCCGTGGCGAACTTGCCCGGCTCGACCGACACGCAACGGGCCAGAGCGGCGGTGGCCTCCGACGAAGCCGCCGGGCGGCCGTGGTGGCCGCCCGGCGGGTCGATGTGCGTCACGGCGATCCGTCAGGAGGCGCTGCCGTCGGCGCCACCGTCGGAGTGACCCGGGGTCGCGCCACCGTCGGCCGGACCCTCGGCGCCACCGTCGGCGCCACCGTCCTGGTGACCCGGGGTCGCCCCACCGTCGGCCGGACCCTCGGCGCCACCGTCGGCGCCACCGTCCTGGTGACCCGGGGTCGCCCCACCGTCGGCCGGACCCTCGGCGCCACCGTCGGCGCCACCGTCCTGGTGACCCGGGGTCGCCCCACCGTCGGCCGGACCCTCGGCGCCACCGTCGGCGCCACCGTCCTGGTGACCCGGGGTCGCCCCACCGTCGGCCGGACCCTCGAGGCCGCCGCCGCTGGTGGTCGTCATGTCGTCGTCGTTGAGTGCCATGAGTGCTCCCTCGGGTGTGCCGCCCCGCCGTACGCCGGGGTCCGTCGTGCAGCGGGTGGTACCCCACGCGCGATCTTCTCTAACCACACCGTAGACGGCCGTCGCGCCCGATACGGGCGGTTCACCGGTCAACCGTGGCGACAGGTGGCCCCGTTGAGGGTGAACAGGGTCGGCGAGGCGTTGGTGCCGCCGTGGGTGCCCTGGAAGCCGAAACTCACGGTGCCGCCGGGGGCGAGGGTGCCGTTCCACGCGGCGTTGCGGGCGGTGACCTGCGTACCGGACTGGGTCACCGTGGCGTTCCACCCTCCGGTGACCGTCTGGCCCGAGGTGAAGGCGAACCGGACGGTCCAGCCGTCGACGGTGGCCGGCCCGTCGTTGCGCACGCGCACCTCGGCCGTGAAGCCCGTGTTCCAGGAGTTGGGGACGTAGGTGACGGAGCAGCCGGGCGGCGGCAATGTCGGCGTCGGCGTCGGCGTGGTGGGGGTGGGCGTGGGTGCCGCGCCGAGCGCCTCGGCGACGGCCCGGTACGCGGGCTTGGGCGCGTAGTTCTCGTCGAACATCAGCGCCGCTCCCTGGCCGGAGAAGAACTCCGGGATCCAGGAGTACCGGTCGGTGAGGCCCCAGGTGGTCACGCCCCGGCACCGGGTCACCGCGAGACAGGCCTGCCAGACCTTGCGATAGTCGGCGGCCTGCTGGGCCAGTTCGTTGGCATCGGCGGGCAGCGGCACCCGGACGTCGAGTTCGGTGATCCGTACGTCCACGCCGAGGTCGGCGAAGCGCTGGAGGTTGGCCTGGAAGTCGGCGGGGACCTGACCGAGGACGAAGTGGCCCTGGAAGCCGACGCAGTCGATCGGCACCCCGGTGGCCTTGAAGGACTTGACCAGGTTGTAGACGGCGTTGCTCTTCGCGTTCACACCCTCGATGCTGTAGTCGTTGAGGCACAGGTCGACGTCGGGATCGGCGGCCCGGGCGGTGGTGAAGGCCTCGGCGAGGTAGCCGTTGCCGAGCTTCTGCTGGAAGACGGAGTCGCCCCGGCGGGAGCCGTCGCCGTTGTCGGAGAACGCCTCGTTGACCACGTCCCAGGCGGCGACGCGGCCCTCGTACCGGTCGACGACGGTGGTGATGTGGTGGCGCATGGCGGCGCGGAGCTGGTCGGCCGGCAGGGTGCTCACCCAGCTCGGCAGCGCCTGGTGCCAGACCAGGGTGTGGCCGTAGAGCTTCTTGCCGGTGGTCGTGGCGTAGTCCGCCACCACGTCCGAGGAGGTCCATCGGAACTGTCCCCGGACCGGCTCGACCGAGTCCCACTTCATGGCGTTCTCGGCGACGACGAGGGAGAACTCCTCGTCGGCGACGGCCCGGTACGCGGGCTCGGAGATGCGGTCGACGGCGAGGGCGAAACCCACGTCGCGGCCGGTGGCGGCGGCGAGGCTCCGCAGCGACGTGGCCGCGTCGGCGTCGTCGGCGAGGGTGACGGCGGTGGCGCTGCCGAGCAGCGTGGCGGCGAGGGTCGCGGCGAGCAGTGCGCTGCGGCCGAGCCGGCGGTGCGAAGACATACGGTCCCTGTCCTTCGTCGGGGCCACCCGGGGGCGGCATGGTTACGACGTCGGTCGATGGGAGCGCTACCACATTTTGTCAGCGGCCCCGGCGCCCGTCAACGCCGGACCCTGACCGGCACGGTCACCGTCCGCACCGCCGCGCCGGGCGGCGCGAGCCGGCAGTCGGTGACAGGATGGTCGGGGCGACCACGACGGAGGTGGAGGGACCGAGCCGACCGGTGGGCGCCCCGGCTCGGCGTCCGCCGCGGCGCCGCGTTCGAGGTGTTCCACTTCGACCTCTGGTGAGGCGCGGGCGATGATTCTGGTCGGCACGTCCGGTTGGCAGTACCGCGACTGGCGGGACCGCTTCTACCCCGCCGGCCTGCCGCAGCGGCTCTGGCTGGAGCACTTCGCGGCGCGCTTCGCCACGGTCGAGGTCAACAACGCCTTCTACCGGCTGCCGGAGCGGGACACGTTCGCCGCCTGGCGGGCCCGTACGCCCGACGACTTCTGCGTGGCGGTGAAGATGAGTCGCTACCTCACCCACATCAAACGGCTGCGGGAGCCGGCGGAGCCGGTGGCACGGTTCCTCGGCCGGGCCAACGCCCTGGGCGACCGGCTCGGCCCGGTGCTGCTGCAACTGCCGCCCACCCTGCCGGCCGACCCGGACGCGCTGGACGCGACCCTGCGCCTCTTCCCCGCCGACGTACGGGTCGCGGTGGAGCCGCGCCACCCCTCCTGGTGGACCGACGCCACCCAGAGGGTGCTGGAGCGGCGGCGCGCGGCGCTGGTCTGGGCCGACCGGCTCGGCCGGCCGGTGGCGCCGCGGTGGCGCACGACCGACTTCGGGTACCTGCGCCTGCACGAGGGCCGCGCCCGGCCGCACCCGCGCTACGGGCGGGCGGCCCTGGCCTCCTGGGTGCGCCGGCTGACCGACACGTTCGCGGCCGACGAGCCGGCGTACGTCTACTTCAACAACGACCCGGGCGGTGCGGCCATCGTCGACGCGGCCGCCTTCGCCGACCTGGCCCGAAGCGCCGGCGTGCCGGTCAGCCGGACGCCAGAGCGGTCCGCGGCCGGCTGAGCCGGCCGCGGACCGCGCGGCCCGACCCGTCCACGGGTCGGGCCGGCGCGCGTCACGGGATGATCCGCGCCAGGTCCTTGGGCATCTGGGACTTCACGTCCTGCCACTCGCCCTGGGTGACGTGACGGCGCAGGGTGTCCAGCACCACCTGCACGACACGCTCGGGGCCACCCTCGACGTCGTACGGGAAGCCCTGCCGCACCTCGTAGAGGAAGTCGTCCCGGTTCAGCTTCACCGGCACGTCCTCGGGCTTCCAGCCGTCGAAGTAGATCCCGCGCACCAGTACCGGCAACTGCGCGGCGAACTCCGCGCTCTCCTGCACCGGCATCCGGTCGCGCAGCAGGTGCAGCACGGTCCGCAGCGCCGCGTACGACTGGTTGCGCTGCTCCTTGGGCCAGCCGTACGCGCTCTCGATCTCCTTGAGGATCACGTTCGTCTTGTCCATTGAGGACTCGAACGCCGAATGCAGCTGCTCAGCCATCTCTCCACCCCCGTACGTAGGTCTCCCACGGTCGGTCGTCGGCGCGCCCCGGAGGCCCTGCCGGGCCACGCCACTGCCGGGTCGGAACGACCCGCGCGGCTCGCGGTGTGCGCCGCGCGTCGCCGGTCCTGCCGATGACGTGCAGCACGGCGCCGCGTCGTCGATCCGGTACCACCCGAACCGTCATGTCCAGCCCACCTCCGTACTGTTCGGCTCCGCGCGACCGGCTCCGTCGGCGGACGGCCGCACGCACCGTCCATGCTGCGCCGGAGGAGGGTGAGGCGACCTCACCCGGTGGGGGTGAGGTCAGCCGGCGGCGTCGAGCATCTTCGCCAGGGTGGCGGCGTTGGTCTGCGCGTAGTCCCGGTAGCAGTTGTTCATGAGCACGTGGGTCTGCGCGGCGGAGTCGGCCAGCTCGCGCAGCTTCGGGGCCCACTGCTTCAGCTCCCGGTCGGAGTACCGGTAGCCGAACTTCTCGTGGATGTCCTTGCTGGTCCACTTGTCGCTGTGGCCGTGGAAGCGGACCACCGCGAGGTCCGCGGTGGCGGCCAGCACCGGGGGAACCGACGAGCGGTGCCCCTGCGGCATGTCCACCGCGACGTACGGCAGCCGGTGCTGGCGCAGGAAGGACAGGGTCTCGTCGGCGCTGTCACCGTCGAACCAGGACTGGTGGCGGAACTCGAAGACCGGACGCAGCGGGGCGCAGCGCTTCGCCACCTCCAGCAGGTACTGCTTGTTGTCCCGTCGGATGGTGAACCACGGCGGGAACTGGAACAGCAGCGCACCGAGCTTGCCCGCCTCGACCAGGGGGTCGAGCGCGCTGAGGAACCGCGTCCAGACCTCCTCGTACGCCTGCGGTGGCAGGTCGTCGGGGTAGACGTTCTTCTTGTCGGTGTCCGGCCGGAGGTCCTTGTAGAGGGCGCTGACCTTCGTCGGGTGGCCGGTCAACAGGCTGAACGCCTTCACGTTGAAGGTGAATCCGGCCGGCGTGCGCTCGGCCCACAACCGCGCCGTGCGCTCGGCCGGCGGCGAGTAGTAGGTGGCGTCCACCTCGACCAGCGGGAACTGCCGGGCGTAGTAGGCGAGCCGCTTCTCCGGCGTGTCCGCCGTCTGCGGGTACCAGCCCGAGTCGAGCAACGTGCGATCGGTCCAGGACGCCGTCCCCACCCGGATGTCACCCATGGAGGGAGTCCACCGCGTCCCGGACCGACCGGCAAGCCGAGAAGGCGGTCAGGCCGCCCGACGCTCGCGGTTCTGCTTGCACGTGACGCAGGCCGTCGCCGAGGGGAAGATCTCCAGCCGCTCCACCGGGATCGGCGCGGAGCAGCCCTCGCAGAAGCCGTAGGTGCCCTCCTCCAGGCGGGTCAGGGCGTGCTCGTACTGGGTGCGTCGGTCGAGGATGGTCCGCAGCAACGACTGCGCGGTGTCCCGCTCGGCGGTCTTGGTGCCGCTGTCGGCCTGGTCGTCGCCGGCCGTGTCGCCCACCTCGACCAGCCGCAGCACCTGGCTCTGCAGCACGGCCTGCTCGTACTCCGCGGAGAGCTCGTCGTACCGGGCCTGCAGAGAGTGCCGGATCTGGTCGATCTCGTGCTGGGACCGACCGGTACCGACCGTGTCGTGGACGAGCATCGCTGCCTGCCTTTCTGAGGGCCGAACGGCCACCGGGGTGCCGGTGGCGCGGGCCCCGGCCAATGGTCGTCTCGGCACGGGCGATCACCCGTGCTCTGTGAGCCGGGCGAATACCCCCGTCTCCGGCGGACCAAACCGATCATCTGCGCCGGTTTTCAGCCCGTCTCGAGGGCCTCCACGACCGCGGGGTGCCGGGGGTCGTCGAGGCGTACCACGACGTCGGCGAAGGTGGCCGGGGCGACCTCGTCGGCGTACCGGGCGAAGGCCGGCAGGGTCCAGGTCAGCGCCGGTTCGGTGCGGCGTGTCAGGGCTCCCGGCGAGAGCTGCAGGTGCACGGTGACGTCGAAGGGCAGGCCACCGCCGAGCAGCAGTGCGCCACTGACCAGCAGCACCCCGCCCGGCGGCAGGTCGACGTACGCGGCGCGGCTGGACCGGTCGGTCCGCGCGTCCCACAGCGACGGCAGAACCCGGCCGGAGCCGCCGGGCCCGGCCGGGTCGAGCACCTCCCGGCGCAGGCCCGCCTCGTCCACCCACCCCTCGTAGTAGGCGTCCGGGTTGGTGCGACCGTGTTCGAGGCGTACCGAGGCGGGCCGCAGGAAGTCCTCGGCCCGGACGTGCAGCGCCGGCCGGCTCCGCTCCCGCAGGGGATCGACCAGCGCCTCGGCCAGCACGTCGGGGCCGGCCGCCGGTGCGCCGTCGACGGCGACGCGCAGCCGGCCCGCCGGGTCGGTGCCGGCGAGCAGGTCGGCCAGCTCGGCCACGAGCAGGTCGGGAGAGACGGGACGAACGCGCATCCGACCATGGTGCCCCCCGCCGCTGTGCCGCTGTACTGCTCTGCCGCTGTACCGCAGCCGGGCGCGGCGCAGCCCACCGGGCCGTGGGTTCACCGGGGGCGTCCGGTCGGCGGGTCGGCGGGTCGGCGGGTCGGCGACCTTGGTCGCCTCGGTGACACACCGTCATGTCGGCGGCGGGCGGCACGACACGGCTCGACCCCTTTGCTCTGCACCCCAGGACGCGCCAGTTACTCATCGTCATGATCAGTGCCGAGGGCGTACTCGGCCGCTGGACGAAAGGTGCAGGTCAGGGGAATGGCGCGTATCAGGGTGCAGAGCAAAGGGGAAATCGGCAGTGGTGGTGCCCCCCTCCGCGCACCACGAAGCGTCACCTCTACCGAGCGTGACGCCGCTGCGGACCAGCTCTACCTTTGTCGTTGCGATCGAGTCGCCCTACGAGAACACCGTGCCGTGAACACACACGCCCGCCAGAAGGCGGCGCCCGGCCCGGTACCCGCCCAGCCGACTCCGCCCGCCACCCGGCTGCCCCCTCGCCCCTGCCGGAACGGGTCGCCACTGGGGGCGAGAGAGATCTTGGTAGGGAAAGGCCCTCCTGGGGCCGTTCCCTACCAAGATCTGCACGCTTTCCGGCATGTGGGAGCCGGATCCCGGCGGGTACGGGTCAGCCGGTGCGGTCGATGGTGATCCGTGCGTCGTCGGCGAGCCGGTAGCCGACCCCGTAGACCGTGGTGACCAGTGGGACGTCCACGCCGACCTTGCCGCGCAGCCGCCGTACGTGCACGTCGACCGTTCGCACCCCGGCGTGCTCGTAGCCCCACACGGCGTTGAGCAGCTGGAGCCGGGTGAACACCCGCCGCGGGTGGGCGACCAGGTGCAGCAGCAGGTCGAACTCCAGACGGGTCAACGGAAGCGCCTCGCCGTCGCGCAGCACCGAGCGGGAGGCGGCCAGGATGTGCAGGGCGGGGATGGTGGGCGCCAGTGGCCGGGACGGTGACCGGCCGGCGGGAACCGGGTCCGGGCGGCGCTCGACCGGGGCGTTGGTGGTGGCGGTGATCGTTCCTTCGCCGCGCTCCAGCATCTCCCGGGCGGCCTCGAGCAGTCGGCGGGCCGGCGGGGTCAGCGACTCCTCACAGGCGAGCGGGATCGTGAGCGTGACCGTGAGCATCGGTGCGGCGGTGTTCGCGGGCCGGCGCTGACCGCCGGGGGGCCGACCGGGAACAGCGGGCTGGGACGTATGCCATCCGGCGCGCGACGAGGCGGGGCTGACCGACATGGTCCTCCTTGGCTGGTCCGGGTTACTCCCCACGGCCCGGGACGCCGCTTCATCGATGCTTCCCGGCGCCCGTGCAGGGGTCAAGGGGCGGCTGCGTTGCATGAATGTGACAATTGACGAACACATCGGAGCCAAACGCTCGCTCTGCGTACGAAGCCTGATGATTACAGCAGAGCCGCCGAGTTAACCCGATACGGGGGGTACCCGCCCGGTTCATATTCGACGCGGTCATCAACCCACCGTGGTGGAGAAACGTGATTCACGAGCAGGTGGCGCCGTCCGGGCGCGCTCCCATGTGGAAGCGCCCGTCCCGAGCGCGGGACGGGCGACACGAGGAACGGTCAGTGGTCGTGGTCGATGTCGATGCGCGCCTCGTCGGCGAGGCGGTAGCCGACCCCGTAGACCGTCGTCACCACGGGCAGGCCGCCGAGCTTGGCGCGCAGCCGCCGGACGTGCACGTCGACCGTGCGGGCGGTGGCGTGCTCGTACCCCCAGACACTGGTCAGGAGTTGCAGCCGGGTGAAGACCCGGTGCGGTCGTTGGGCGAGGAACAGCAGCAGGTCGTACTCCATCCGGGTGAGCGGGACCACCCGCCCGCCCTGGCGGACGACCCGGACGCCGGCCAGGATCGTCACCGCCTCCGGATCGGCGGGCCGGGGCGGGACGCCCGCCCCGGTGGCCGGTCGCAGCCGGCCCTCCCCCGTCTCGGCAAGCTCGCCGAGCAGGTCCAACAGCCGCGCCAGCCGGGGGCTCACCGGGCCGGGGGCGAGGTCGACGGTGATGGTGAGCGTCGACGTCGACGTCGACAGCGGACGGCCGGTGCCGGCCGGCGCGAGCGCGGGCGGGTGGGCCTCCCGCTGCCGGACCTCGGCGAGGCGCGGGCGGACGGGGATGGCGACGACGGACATGGCGACCTCCTGCGGCGGGTGCCGCCGCGCCCGGTGAAGCGCGGCGGTCAGCGTGAGCGCCGGCCGGCGGTCACCGGTGGCGCGAGGGTGGACGGACGGTGCGGCGGCGTGGGGCCGAGGGTGGGCAGGCCGGCGATCCGCCACGCGGCGAAACCGCCGACGACGTCGGTGGCCCGGTGCAGGCCGAGGTCCCGCAGGGCGGCGGCGGCCAACGACGACGTGTAGCCCTCCTGACAGAGGACGACGATCGGCAGGTCGTAGGAGACGGCGAGCGGCAGCCGGGCGGGACAGCGGGGGTCGAAGCGCCACTCCAGCACGTTGCGCTCGACGGCGAGGGACCCTGGCACCGTCCCGTGCGCGGCCCGCTGGGCGGCCGGACGGATGTCCACCAGCAGCGCACCGCGGCGGTACGCGACGTGCGCCCGCTCGGGGTCGAGCCGGTCCAGCCGGGCCCGGGCGGCGGCCAGGATCTCGTCGATGCCCCGGGATCCCGGTGGCGGGGTGGTGGGACGGGCGGTCGCCGGGGTGTCGATCAGGGACATCGGTGGTCCTTCCGGAGTCGGGCGGGAGTGTTTCACCAGGCCACGCCGGCCTCGGCCACCTCGGCGACCCGGAGTCGACCGTCGGCGAGCAGGTAGCGGGTCATCCGGCGCAGCGCGGGCCGGTACACGTGGACGCTGACCGCCGGGACGGCGTCGCGGTTGGTCACCACGTGCACGTGCCGGGGCCCGAACCGGCGCCCCACGCCGGCGGCGAGGCGCTGCGGGCGGAGCCGGCCGGCACCGACCGTCTCCTCGGTCAGCACCCCGGCGACGACGAGGAACGCCCCCGCGGAGCCGCCGTGGTCGTGCAGGTCGGTGCCCTGACCCGGCAGCCAGCTCAGCGCCCACACCTCGTGGTCGGCGCCGGTGGCGAGTCGGGCGTACCAGCGCTGGTCGGGGTCGTACCGCAGGGGCGACGGCCAGGCCGCGGGGTCGGTCCACCGACGGGCGACGGCGAGCAGGTCGGGCTCGGGAGTGTGCATGCGGAGAGGTTCCCGTCCGTGCGGCGGCAGGTCCGCCCCCGAGCTTAGACGCCTAAGCCTATAGGTTTAGTAGGTAATCCTGGATGCTGGGACGGAGGCGGCCCGCGGCGAACGCGCGGCGACTCCCCGGCGCGCCGGAGCCCGGACCGGTATACAAAGGCGGTGGAGGATCCCGTACCCGAGCAGATGCGCGCCGCCGGCTCGGCCCTGCTCGCCGCTTTGGACGAACCGGAGCGCACCCGTGTGGCGCACCGGTTCGACGACGACGCCGCCCGGCGCTGGCTGGAGTACCGGCCGCGTCCCCGGCCCGGAGTGTGCCTCGCCGACCTCGACCGCGCCGCGCGCAAGGCCGCCCACCGGCTGCTGGCCACCGCCCTCAGCCCGACGGCGTACGCGCAGGCGATGGCGATCGTCGCGCTGGAGGAGGTGCTGGACCGGGCCGAGGGGTGGCGCAGGGGGCGACACAGCGACGACTACTCGGTGGCCGTCTTCGGTGACCCCGACCGGGACGACGCCTGGGCGTGGCGTGTGGAGGGGCACCACCTGTCGGTGAGCATGACGGTGGTCGACGACCAGGTCTCCCCCGCGCCGGTGTTCTTCGGGGCCAACCCGGCCGCCGTCCGGTACGCCGGTCGTCCCGTCCTGCGCCCGCTCGGCGTCGAGGAGGACCTGGGGCGCGCCATGCTGGACGCGATGGGACCGGCCGGTCGTGCCGCCGCGATCATCGCCGACGAGGCGCCGGCCGACATCGTCAGCGCGACCCGGCCTCGCGTCGACGGCCCGCTGGAACCGCTCGGCGTGGCGACCGACCGGCTCGGGCCGGGCGCGCGGGCCCTCGTCGGCCAGCTCGTCGCGGCGTACCTGGAACGCCTGCCACCGGCCCTGGCCCAGCACGAGGCGCAGCGGCTCGACGGCGGACAGCTGCACTTCGCCTGGGCCGGCTCCACCCGTCCCGGCCAGCGCCACTACTACCGGGTGCAGGGCGACGACCTGCTGGTCGAGTACGACAACACCACCGACGACGGTAACCACGCGCACACGGTGCTGCGCCGGCCGGCGAGCGACTTCGGCGCGGACGTGCTCGCCGCCCACCACGCGCGGGCGCACGGCTGACCGGTTCCGCTCAGTCGGCGGGCCGGATCGCCTCGACGAGGAAGCGGCGGGCGTGGGCCACGAACGGCCCCTCGGCCCGGATGCGGTCGTGCAGGCGTACCAGCGCGGGACGGTGCCGCTCGACGGTGAAGCCGGGAACGGTCCACACCACCTTGCGCAGGAACCAGACCACCGCCGCGACGTCGTGGAACACCGTGCGCAGGGTGGCCTCCCGCAGGTCCACCACCCGCAGCCCGGCCGCCTCCGCGTCGGCCACGGCCCGCTCGGGGTGCCGGTCGGCGGGTGGCGGCAGCGGACCGAGGATCGCCTCACTGAGTTCCCGTACGGTCCCCGGGCCGATCTGCTGGGACAGGAAGGTCCCGCCCGGTCGCAGCACCCGCGCGGTCTCGGCCCAGTCGGTGCGGACCGGGTGCCGGCTCACCACCAGGTCGAACGCGGCGTCCCGGAACGGTAGCGGCGCTCCGGGCGTGACCGCGACGACGCGACCTCCGACGGGACGCAGCGTACGGGCCGCGACGGTCACGTTGGGCGGCCAGCCCTCGGTGGCCACGAGCAGCGGCGGCGACTGCGGCAGCTCCGCGAGGACCTCTCCCCCGCCCGTGTCCACGTCCAGCGCCGCACGGGCGGCCGCCATCCGGGTGGCGACGCGGCGCGCGTACCCCCAGGGCGGGCGTTCCTCGGCCGCCCGGCCGGCGAGCCAGTCGAACGCCCAGCCGTCCACCGGCGCGGCGGCCCCCTCGGCGATCAGGGCGTCGACGTCGGATTCGCGTTCCACCCCCGCAGCCTCGCCGACCGCCGCGACGACCGGCAACGGAGTTACCGCCGGACGATCTCCGCGGTCGAGCCGCCGACGCCACCGAGCACCTCGAAGGTGCCCGCCTCGGCCCGCCGCCGGGAGTCGAACTGTCGCATCAGCCGGGCGCCCAGCCGCACCCCGACCGCGCCGACGGCCAGCGCGACCAGCTCGGTGGCGAGCAGCACGGCGTCGGCACCGCGCTGCGGGGCGTCCGCCCGGACCAGGCAGGCCACCAGGAACAGCCCGGCCATCGCCGCGTTCACCAGGTTGAAGGTCACCGCCGTGCGGCGGGTGGCGTCACCCGGGGAGTCCCACAGGTCCACCATCCCGGCGACCGTGGTGAGGGCGGCGGCCACCAGCGCGGCCACCGACGTCCAGTAACCCACCTCGCCGAGGAAGGCCGGCCCCCCGATCACGTCGGTCAGGTCGAACACCGTCGCGCTCACGAAGAGCCCGAACGGGAACGTCACCAGCATCGGTTGGATCGGATGGCCCTGCACCCGCAGTCGGCTCTCCATCGCATTCCCCCAGGTCGGCTCAGGTCGCCAGTCCAGGGTGCTACCCGGGCGCCACCGGGACGAAACGACACGCTCAGGAGTCCCGGGGCCGCGACACCGTGCTGACCAGCCGCTCCGCCACCTCCCGCAGCGGGATGGAGAGCGATTCCGCGGCGCTGCGCAGCACCTGGAGGGCCTCCTCCGGCGGGCAGCCGCGCTGCGTCATGATCACACCGACGGCCTGCCCGACGACGCCCTCGGAGAGCAGCGTCGCGTCCCGGTCCCCGACCTGCGCCGCCACCCGGGCCCGGTCCCGCACGGCCGCCAGCAGCAGGCCGGCGTGCTCGGCGAGGAGCATCGCGGTCAGCTGGTGCTGCGGGGTGAGCACGTCGGTGGCGCCGGCGTACAGGTTGATCGCCCCGATCACCTGCTCGTCGACGTCGACCGGCGCGGAGATCACCCCTTGCACGCCGAACTCGCGGGCCCGGCCGGTCCACGCCGGCCAGCGCGTCTCCCGGGTGAGGTTCTCGGAGAGGATCATCTCGCGGCGGCGGATCGCCTCCATGGCCGGTGAGTCCGGCCCGTGGCGCAGGTCGTCGAGCCCGGCCAGCCGGGCGTCCGACGCCGCCACGCCGGCCGGCTCACCGGCCCGCAGGGCGGTGAAGCCGCACCAACTGACCCCGGCCACCGCGTCCCGCGCGATCCGGACCAGGGCGCTGAGCGCCTCGTCGAAGTCACCGACGGCGATCAGGCCGGCGGTCAACTCCCGCAGCAGGGCGGCCGTCTCCAGCACGCCCAGCGTCTCCACCACCGGGTCCCGCGTGTCGAGGTTCACCGGTCCACAGCTCCCGCCGTACCCGCCCGCGTCGCCGCGCGCCCGACCGGTGTCGTCACCCGTCCCATCCTCTGCACTCTCCCGATTCTCCGACCCGCCCTACTACCCCCGCGAACTGGGGTCGAAACGGCGCAAAGGGGGCCCCTTCCCGCACCGGTGCGTGCCGGAAGGGGCCGCCGACAGGTCAGCGGGACGCGGCGGTGAGCCGCCGGCCGACCGACGCGATGAGCCGGTCCAGCTCCGAGCCGAACGGGTTGTCGTGCACCAGGTACGTCCAGGTGGCGCTGGGACGCGCCAGCTGCGCCTGGTCCGGCTCCCAGTCCTCGTCGAACTCGCTGGAGGTGAAGGTCTCGATGGTCCGCCGCTCGATCTCCGGGACCAGGTTGTTGAACGCCGGCACCGCCGACCGGTGGAACTCGTCCAGCGGGTCCAGCCGGCCCAGCGCCCGCAGGTGAACGCCCTCGCGCACCTCGGACAGCTCGGCGAGGTGCTCCGCCCAGAGCCGGTCCAGGTGGTGCAGCGCGATCGACCGGGCCACCCGCGCCAGCAGGTCCTCGTCCATCTCGCCGGCCTTCTCCGGCACCCGGTCCAGCAGCATCAGCGCGGCCACGTCGGTGGTGAGCAGCCGCTCGCGGCGCTCCGCGAGGGCCTTGCGCTGCTGCTCGATCACCACGCTGTACCGCCACGTGTTGCGGTGGATCTCGTGGTTGACGCCCTCGGCGACCCGCTGGGCGTGCTCGACGGCGTAGTCCACCTGCGGGTCGGTGACCAGACCGTCGGCGTTCATCCGGGGCGACGCCGGGACGGTGTCGCCCGCGTGCCGGGCGACCAGGTCGTCCTCCAGGCTGACGAAGAACACCGAGCCGCCCGGGTCGCCCTGGCGACCGGCGCGCCCGCGGAGCTGGTCGTCGACCCGGCGGCTGTCGTGCCGGCCGCTGCCGATCACGTAGAGGCCGTCCAGCTCGGCCACCCGGTCGTGGTCGGCCTGGTCGCTGCCGCCGAGCCGGATGTCCACGCCCCGGCCGGCCATCTGGGTGGAGACGGTGACGGCGCCGTACGCGCCCGCCTCGGCGATGATCGCCGCCTCCTCGTCGTCGTTCTTGGCGTTGAGCACCACGCAGGGCACCCCGGCGGAGCTCAGGGCGGCGGCGAGGCTCTCGGACTCCTTGACGTCGAGGGTGCCGACCAGCACCGGGCGACCCCGGTCGTGGTTGCGCTTGATCTCGTCGACCAGCGCCTCCTCCTTCTCCGCCCGGGTGGCGTAGATGCGGTCCTGCTCGTCCTCGCGGATGCAGGGGGTGTTCGGCGGGATGACCGCCACCTCCAGGCCGAAGAACTCCCGCAGCTGGTCGCCCACCAGCACCGCGGTCGCGGTCATGCCGCACACCGTGGGGTACAGCCCGATGTACGCCTGCACGGCGATCGTGCCGAGCACCTCGCCCTCGGCGGTGGCGTCCAGGCCCTCCTTGGCCTCGACCGCCGCCTGGAGCCCGTCGGGCCAGCGACGGCGCTGGGCGACCCGCCCCCGCATCTCGTCGATCAGCTCGACCGAGCCGTCCCGCACGATGTAGTCGACGTCGCGGTGCAGCAGGGCGTGTGCGTGCAGCGCCACGTTCACCGCGGAGAGCTGGGCGACGTGCTCCTCGTCGTACAGGTCGATGCCGAGCTTGGCCTCGACGGTGGCCAGGCCGGTCGACGTGAAGGCCACGCTGCGCCCGTCCTCGGCGACCGTGTAGTGCTTGCCCTTGCGCAGCCCGCGCACCAGGGCGGCGGCGGCGTGGACCGGGTCCTGCTCGCCCGGCACCGCGCCGGCCAGGACCATCGGCACCCGAGCCTCGTCGATCAGGATGGAGTCGGCCTCGTCCACGATCGCGGTGCGCAGCGGCGGCTGCACCCGGTCCTCAATGTCGGTGACCAGCTGGTCACGCAGGTAGTCGAACCCGGCCTCGCTGACCGAGACGTAGGTGACGTCGCAGGCGTACGCGTCGCGCCGCTCCTGCGGGGTGGAGGCCTCGTTGACCCAGCCCACGGTGAGGCCGAGCAGGGTGTAGACCGGTTCCATCCACTGGGCGTCGCGGCGGGCCAGGTAGTCGTTGACGGTGAGCACGTGCACCGGGCCGTTGCCGACCCGCACGTGCCCGTACGCGGCGACGACGGCGGTGAGCGTCTTGCCCTCACCGGTGGCCATCTCGGCGACCTTGCCCGACAGCAGCGCCATCGCGCCGAGCAGCTGCACGTCGTACGGCCGCTGGTCGAGGGCGCGTCGGGCGGCCTCGCGGCCGATCGCGCAGATCTCCGTGTAGCCCTCGGCGCGGCCGGCGGCCTCGGTCAGCTCGACGTCGTCGAGCGCCGCCAGCTCGTCCTCGCGCGCCTCGATGGCCGGCAGCAGCTTCTCCAGCGGACCCAGATCCACCGTCGTGCCCGGGCGCTGGAGGAAGCGCCGGAACCTGGTCTTCAACCGTTGCGACACACCCATGAGCGGCAACGGTACGCGACCGGACGCACCCGCCGCGTCCCGGTCGGCGGTCGCCGCGCCGGGGTGTCGCCCCGCGGGCCGGGGCTCAGCCGACGAGGAGCTGGTGGGCGGCGAGTTCCCGGTACAGGGGGCTGGTGGTGGTCAACTGGTCGTGGGTGCCGGCGGCGACCACCCGGCCGCCGTCGAGCACCACGATCTGGTCGGCGTCCACGACGGTGGAGAGCCGGTGCGCCACGATCAACAAGGTCCGGCGGACGGCCACGGCGTCGATCGCGCGGCGCAGCGCCGCCTCGTTGCGGGCGTCGAGGTTGCTGGTCGGCTCGTCGAGCAGCAGCACCGGCGGGCCGGCCAGCAGGGTCCGGGCGATGGCGAGTCGCTGCCGCTCGCCGCCGGAGAGCAGCACGCCGCCCTCCCCCACCTGCACGTCCAGGCCCTCGGCGGCGCGCTCGGCCAGGTGGCCGAGGTTGACCTCGTCGAGCACGGCACGCAGCTGGTCGTCGGTGGCCGCCGGCGCGGTGATCAGCAGGTTCTCCCGGAGCGTGCCGGCCAGGACGGGCGCCTCCTGCTCGACGTAGCCGAGGCGGGCCCGCAGCGCGTCGCGGGGCAGGTCCCGCACGTCGATTCCGTCGACGCGCAGCGCGCCGGCGGTGACCTCGTAGAAGCGCTCGACGAGGGCCAGCAGGGTGGACTTGCCGGCGCCCGAGGGGCCGACCAGGGCGGTCCGGGTGCCGGCCGGAACGGCGAAGCTCACCTCGTGCAGCACCGGTGGCCCGCCGGGGTAGCCGAAGCCGACGCGGTCGAACTCGATCATGGGTACCGGCCCGCCGGCCGCTGCCCGGTCCACGGTCACCGTCGGCCCGGCCCGGTCGGCGGCCCCCTCCGCGGGGATCTCCAGGACCTCCTCGATCCGCTGGAGCGCGCCGAGGCCGGTCTGCAACTGGGTGTACGCGTGCACCGCCTGCCCCAGCGGCAGCACCAGGAAGAACAGGAACATGATGAACGCGACCAGGTCGCCGACGGTGATCGCGCCGGACGCCACCCGGGCCCCGCCGAGGCCGAGCACCAGCAGGAAGGCGCTCTGGATGGTCACCGTGCTCACCGGCCCGACGACCGCCTGGACCCGGGCCACCCGCAGACCCGCCGTGTACGCCGCCTCGGCGCTGGCCCCGACCGTGTCGGCCTCGCGCCGCTCGGCGCGGGCGGCGCGGATGGTCCGGGCCGCCGAGATCGCCCGCTCCACGGTCGAGGTCATGTCGCCGATGCGCTCCTGCGCGGCGCGGGCCAGGTCGCGTACCCGGCGGGCGACGGTGACCGCGAAGCCGACGCCGGCGGCCACCCCGAGCAGGGTCACGCCGAACAGCACCGGGTCGAGCAGCACCATCGCGCCGGCCGCGCCGACCACCATCACCGCTCCGGTGACCACCTCGAACAGGCCGGAGGTCACCACCGCCCGCAGCAGGGTGGTGTCCGAGCCGACCCGGGACAGCAGGTCACCGGTGCGGCGCTGGTCGTACTCGGCGATCGGCAGGCGCAGGAGGTGCCCGGCCAGGCGCCGCCGGGTGCCCAGCACCACACCCTCGGCGGTGCGCTGGAGCAGGTAGTCCCGGAGCCCGCCGACCACCGCGGCGACCACCACGAGGCCGACCAGCACGGTGACGAGGCCGGCCACCGGACGGGCGGCGGTGACCCCGTCGAGGACCGAACGGGTCAGCAGCGGCTGCGCCAGCGACGCCGCCGCACCGAGCAACGACAGCGCGCCCACCACGGCGAGGGTGCCGCGGTGGGCGCGCAGGTACGGCAGCAGGGCGGGCAGGCCGACCCGCCGGTTCTCCTCGGCGCTCATGCGGGGAACGGTAGCCGCCGGGCGCGAGGGCGGATCAGGGGGTGAAGACCACCTGGAGCTCCTGCCGGCGGCGTTCGGCCAGGTCGGTCAGGAGCGCGGGGGCCTCCTCGAACGGTACGACCGCCGACACCAGGTGCTTGCGGATCGCCTCGCCGTGGACCCGGAGCAGGTCGATGGTCTCGGCGGAGAGCCGTTCCCGGTCCCAGGTCGGCGCGAGCCCGCGCGGCACCCGCCCGATCTGGGCACAGCGCAGCGACAGGCCGTTGTGGTGGAACTCCTCGCCGAGACGCACCGCGTCGGCGCCGTCCTGGTAGAAGGCCAGGTCGACCACCGTGCCCTGGGGACGCAGCAGTCGCAGCGCCAGCTGGAGCGCCCACGCCTGCCCCCGGCACTGGAACACCACGTCCGCTCCCCGGTCGCCGGCGGCGTGGTTCCAGCGGGTCTTGAGGACCACCGCCGGGTCGTCGGCCTCCGGGTCCAGGGTCTCCAGGCCCAGCGCCTCGGCGACCGCCCGGCGCTGCGGCGTCGGGTCGAGCACCACCACCGAGGCGGCACCGTGCCGCTGGGCGAACAGGGCGGTGAGCAGCGCCACCACGCCGCTGCCGACCACCGCGACCCGCCGGCCGCGCACCCCGTCGCCGAGGGAGCGCACGTCGGTCCCGCACAGGTCGGCGGCGGCGTGCAGGACGCCGTTGGCGCAGATCGGACCCATGTGCGCGACGTACACGCCGAGCAGCGGGTCCAGGTCCTCGGGCAGCGGCACGAACCGCTCCTTCACCGGGTCCGCCACGTAGCCGGTGCGGTGGCCGTAGGTCATGGCACCGACGGTGCCCACCGCCACCGCCGGGGTACGGCTCTCCACCACCCGTCCGACCTGCATGTAGCCGAGCCGGGTCACCGGGTACGGGGTGCTCGCCTCGCCCGGCTGAAACAGGCCGAGGTCGGCGTTCCAGGTCACGTTCAGGTAGGGGTTGGTGCCCTTGACGAAGCTCAGCTCGGTGCCGGCGGAGACACCGCTGTGCAGCGTCTCGACCCGGAAGCCGCCCTCGGGCACCTCGCCGGCGTCCTGCTCGACCAGTTCGACCCGGCCCGGGCCGCTGACCACCACGACCGTGTCACGCATCGACGGTCACCCCCGTGGTGACGGCCGGCGCGACGCCCGGGGCGTCCAGGCGGACGGTGCGCCCGGAGCGGGCCGAGTCGGCGACCGCGAGGGCGAGCCGCTGGGTGGCCAGCGCCTCGGCGTACGGGACGCGCACGTCGTCGCCGATCCCGCGGACCGCGTCGACGAACGCCCGGTCCACGGCCACCCGCGCCGCGTCCGGGTCGGCGTCGAACCGGCGCTCCCCCTCGGCGTCGCGCACCACGAGGCCGTCCTCGGCCAGCGACAGGGCCAGCCCGTCGGCGAGGATCTCCAGCCCGGCCCGGTGCTTCCAGCCCAGCACGCACGCCGCACTGAGGGTGCCGACCGCGCCACCGGCGAACCGCAGCGCCGCGGTGGTCACCGAGTCGATGTCGGCGCCGTCGACCGGCGGCGGCGTCCCGTCACCGTACGCGGTGACCTCGGCCACCTCGCCGGCCAGCAGCCGGATCAGGTCCAGTACGTGGGCGGCCTGCTCGACGACCGGTCCGCCCGAGCGGTCCCGCTGCGACCACCAGGCCACCGGGGGCACCTTGTCCAGCCACGCGCCGCTGACCATCCGGATCGGACGGTCGGCGAGCAGTTCCCGGGCCCGGTCGACCAGCGGCGAGTACCGCCAGTGGTGTCCGACCCCGGTCAGCAGGCCCCGCCGGGCCACCAGGTCACCGATCCGTTCGGCGGTGGCGAGGTCCACCGCGACCGGCTTCTCCACGAACATCGGCACACCGGCGGCGATCACCGCCTCCTCGGCCGGGCCGTGCGCGAACGGGGGCACGCAGACGTACACCGCGTCCGGCCCCGCGGCCAGCAACTCCTCGACATCGGAGAAGGTCCGGGCGCCGTGCGCGCCCGCCAGCTCCGCCGCCGCGTCCGGCACGACGTCGGTCACCCCGAGCACCTCGACGTCATCGAAACCGCCCAACACGCGAGCATGGCGTTGCGCCACCCCACCGGCCCCTACCAGCCCAATCCGGCACGTGCGCATGTACGACCCTCTCGCCACAGTTTCATGTTCTCGGCGTCAGCACTCCCCCGGCGTGGGCGCAATCAAACGTTCACCCCCCCGGGAACGCCCTGGTGCCCCAGGTGTGATCAAGCTGTTAGCCCCTACCCGGTTAGCGCGAGCAGGGTAGTGGGAAAACCAACTCTGGTTTTTCCGCCCACGATCAGGGGGTGCCTGTGCGGAATACGGAAACGACGGTCTCGCCGGTGGTGGAGGCGTGGGCCACCTACCGGACGACGTCGGCGGCCGACTGGCCGGCGCGGCGACTGATGCGTGCCAAGGGTGACAGCCGGGTCAGCGTGGTGCTGCCGGCGCGCAACGAGGAAGCCACGGTCGGCGCGATCGTGTCGACGATCCGTGAGCACCTGATGGACCGGGTGTCGCTCGTCGACGAGTTGATCGTGGTGGACTCGCGGTCCGACGACCGCACGGCCGAGGTGGCCCGTGCCGCGGGCGCCGAGGTGGTGAGTCAGGACGCGATGACCCGGGGCCTGCCCCGGCTCAACGGCAAGGGGGACGCTCTCTGGGCGGGCCTCGCGGCGGCCGAAGGAGACATCGTCGCGTTCGTCGACGCCGACCTTCGGGAGTTCCGTCCGCACTTCGTCACCGGGCTGATCGGCCCGCTGCTCACCGACCCGTCGGTGGACTTCGTGAAGGGCTTCTACCACCGCCCGCTGGTGGGTGCGACCAGCGTGGAGGCCGACGGCGGCGGTCGAGTGACCGAGCTCATGGCCCGTCCGCTGCTCAACCTGTTCTGGCCCGAACTGGCGGGCTTCGTGCAGCCGCTCGCCGGTGAGTACGCCGGCCGCCGCGAGGTGCTGGCGCAGGTGCCGTTCGTCTCCGGTTACGGCGTCGAGACGGCGATGCTCATCGACCTGCTCGAGATGGTCGGGCTGGACGCGCTGGCCCAGGTGGACCTGGGCGAGCGCAAGCACCGCCACCAGGACACGGCGGCGCTGGGCCGGATGTCGGCCCAGATCATGCACACCGCCTGGTCGCGGTTGCAGCGGCGGGGCTGGGCGGCTCCCGGTGCCATGCCGGCCGCGCTGCTGACGCAGTTCCGACGGGGTGGCTCCGACGCGCTGCCCAACCTCGACCGGGAGATCGTCGTCAGCGACGTGTCGATCGAGGAGCGTCCGCCGCTGGCGGAACTGCGGCACCGGGTGCCGCGGCGCCGGGTGGCCGCGGCGTGAGGACCCGGTCGCACCGACCGGTCGATGGTGGAGTGCGGGCGCCCCGGCGGCCCGCCGAGGGAAGGAACCCGGCACGATGAGCCTCACCGTCCTGATGAACGCCGGTCCGTGGTTGTCCGTGCCGCCGCCCGGCTACGGCGGTATCGAGAACGTCATCGCCACCCTGGTGCCGGAGCTGCGCCGACTGGGCGTGAAGGTCGTGCTGGCCTCCGTGGAGAGCAGCACCCTGCCGGTCGACGAGAAGTTCTCGGTCTTCCCCGACGGCCAGTTCCACGCCCTGCAACGGCCGTACAACCAGGTCTGCGGCATCGCCCAGGCGCATCTCGGCGGGGTGGTGCGGGCCCTGCACTCCCGCGACGACATCGACCTCGTGCACGACCACGTCGAGGCCGTCGGCCTGGCCACGCTCGCCGCGATGGGTCCGGACGCACCGCCGGCTCTGCACACGCTGCACTGGGACCTGGCCAAGCACCCGGAGCTCTACGGCAACCTCGACGGCGGTGACCGGGTCCGGGTCAACGGGGTCTCCGCCTCACAGCTGGCCCGGGCGCCGCAGGCGCTGCGGGACCACTCGGTGGGGCACGTGCACCTGTCCACCCCCCTCGCCGTCGACGCGGACCGGCGGCCCCGGGCGGACAAGGGCGACTACCTGATCATCCTGGGGCGGATCAACCCCGGCAAGGGGCAGGACGTCGGCGCGCGGCTCGCCCAGCGCGTCGGGGTCCCGCTGGTGCTGGCCGGTCCGGTCGGGCCATACCACCGGCCGGAGGACCTGGCCGCGGCCGGCGACGAGGCGCGGCAGAACCCGGACGTGCGGTTCTTCTACGACGAGGTCGCGCCGCACGTCGACGGCGACCGGGTCCGGTGGGTCGGGACGGTCGCCGGGCAGGAGCGCGACGACCTGCTGGCCGGTGCCCGGGCGTCGCTGTTCCCGCTGCGGTGGGAGGAGCCCGGCGGCACCGCCGTGGTGGAGTCGCTGGCGCTCGGGACGCCGGTGGTGGCGACCGCGCGGGGCTGCCTGCCGGAGCTGATCGAGCACGGCCGCACCGGCCTGCTCACCACCGACGAGGACGAGCTTGGTGACCTGCTGCTGGCCGCCAGCCTGCTGGACCCGGACGAGTGCCGCCGGGAGGCCGCCGTGCGGTTCACCCCGGCGGTGATGGCGGAGCGGTACGTGGCGCTCTACGAGCGGGTCCGGACGGTCGCGGCGGCACCGCGCCTGCAACCCGTCTGAGCCGCGTCGTCCCGTACCGGGCCGGTCCGCCGTCACGGCGGGCCGGTCCGGTACGGAAGCCGCGCGACGATCCCGGATCGCCGGTCCCGCCTGATCCTCCCGTCCCGCTGGACCCGCCCGTCCCGCAGACCCGGCCGGCTCGGCCGTCCCGGCAGCCCGCCCGGCCCGGCGGTCCGCTGGCCCGATAATCCGCCTGGCCTGGAAGTCCGCCCGATCGGCCCGCCGGGGCGGTTCGCTCATTCCGCCCGGGCGCCGTCCATGTAGCCCCGCCCAGCCGGCTAGGGGGATGGCCACGCAGACCCGTGATGTCTGTGCGACATAAATATGTCTGACAGACATCACGAGTTTGGGCCTCGCTCCCCGCGCCTCCACCGGTGCCTGATCCACTCGCCTCCATTGAAGGAGGGGCATCGGCGCGCTGGGGATACCCCTACTTCAATGAAGATGCGATGATCTTGGCGCGGGGCGCGGGGCGCGGGGCGCGGGGCGCGGGGCGCGGGGCGCGGGGCGCGGGGCGCCGGGCGCGGAGCGCGGACCCGGCGGTGGATGCGGTCACGTCAGGTCGGTGCGGATGGCGCTCGGTGGGAGCGCGACCGGCCGGCGCGGGGGCCGGTGATGGCGGCGACACCCACCGTGACGTGCGTCGCCTCCGCGCCGGCGTCCGGTTTGACCGTCCTCGCCCTCGGGTAGGTCCCAGGTTCCCGACGAACCGAAACGGGGGCTTGCGATGCCGAGCCGGATCACCTGCGAGGTGCGCGACTGGTCACCGGTGACCGTCGTACGGCTCCACGGCGGCCTCGACCTGGGCACCATGCGTACGGTGCACACCGCTCTGGACCGGTGCCTGTCCACCCAGCCCGACGCCCTGGTGGTCGATCTCGCCGACGTCACGGTGCGCGACCGGCTGGCGCTGTCGGTCTTCGCCGCCACCGCGCGCCAGGCCGCGGACTGGCCGGGGGTCCCCGTGGTGCTCTGCTCCCCACCGCCGGACGCCGCCGTGTGGCTGGCGGAGTCGACCGCCTGCCGGGTCGTGCCGGTGCGTCGGGACTGCGCCGAGGCGACCCTCGTCGCGAACGCCGCCGCCGTGCCGCGCCTGCGGGCGCGCCTGGAGCCGGTGGCCGGCGCCTGCCGGCGGGCCCGGGAGCTGGTGGGCGACGCGTGCGGGCGCTGGAACCTGCCGGAGGCGGTCGGTCCGGCGTCGCTCGTGCTCAGCGAGCTGGTCGGCAACGTGGTCCGGCACGCCGGCACCCCGATGCAGGTGACGCTCACCCTGCGCCGCCCGTACCTGCAGCTGGCGGTGCTGGACGGCAGCCGGGCCGGCGCCCGTGTGATGGTGCCGGACCTGCGCGCCGAGGGCGGTCGCGGCCTGATGCTCGTCCGGGAGCTGGCGCAGCGCTGGGGCAGCGGACCGGCCGGGGACGGCAAGGTCGTCTGGGCGGTACTCCCGGCTAACTGACCGAAATTACCGCTCTAGCCTGAATGGGCTCTCTCGCCTGGTTTCATGGTCGGAGGGGCGGGTAGTCGCGCCCGTCCTTTCTGTCATCACGGCGGGGTGAAAACTTTCATGGCCAAAGAGGTCACGACGGAACCGCGCGACCGAGGTCCGGCCATCCTGGCACCGGCGCGCTTCGGTGGCTATCCAGGACCCCTCCGGCCCGCAACACCGGGCGGGAAACTGCTCAGGTTCCTCGCCACCACCGACCACAAGCAGATCGGCCTGCTCTACCTGCTCACCTCATTCGCCTTCTTCGTCCTGGCCGGGATCGAGGCGATGCTGATCCGCGCCGAGCTGGCCCGCCCCGGCCTGCAGATCCTCTCCGCCGAGCAGTACAACCAGCTCTTCACCTCGCACGGCGCGGTGATGCTGCTGCTCTTCGCCACCCCGGCCGCGTTCGGCTTCGCCAACTACATCGTGCCGATCCAGATCGGCGCGCCGGACGTGTCGTTCCCCCGGCTCAACGCCCTGGCGTACTGGCTCTACCTGTTCGGCGGGCTGATGGTGGTCGGCGGTTTCGCGACGCCGGGAGGATCGGCCGACTTCGGGTGGACCGCGTACACCCCGTTGAGCAGCCAGGAGCACTCCCCCGGCGTCGGGGCGAACATGTGGGTCGTCGGGCTGGTGATCTCCGGCCTCGGGACCATCCTCGGTGCGGTCAACCTGATCACCACCATCCTGACCCTGCGGGCACCCGGCATGACGCTGTTCCGGATGCCGATCTTCACCTGGAACATGCTCTTCACCAGCGTCCTGGTGATCCTGGTCTTCCCGCTGCTGGCCGCGGCGCTGCTGGCCCTGTCGGCGGATCGGTTGCTCAACGCGCACGTCTTCGACCCGGCGACCGGTGGACCGATGCTCTGGCAGCACCTGTTCTGGTTCTTCGGGCATCCCGAGGTCTACATCATCGCGCTGCCGTTCTTCGGCATCATCACCGAGATCATCCCGGTCTTCTCCCGCAAGCCGATCTTCGGCTACACCGGTCTGGTGCTGGCCACCATCGCGATCACGGTGCTGTCGATGACGGTCTGGGCGCACCACATGTTCGCCACCGGCCAGGTGCTGCTGCCGTTCTTCAGCATCCTGAGCTACCTCATCGCGGTGCCCACCGGGGTCAAGTTCTTCAACTGGATCGGCACGATGTGGAAGGGGCAGATCACCTTCGAGACACCGATGCTGTTCGCCATCGGCTTCCTGGTCACCTTCCTGCTCGGCGGGCTCACCGGGGTGCTGCTGGCCAGTCCGCCGGTCGACTTCCACACGCACGACACGTACTTCGTGGTGGCGCACTTCCACTACGTGGTCTTCGGCACCGTGGTGTTCGCCCTCTTCGGCGGCTTCTACTTCTGGTGGCCGAAGATGACCGGTCGACTGCTCGACGAGCGGCTCGGCAAGGTCCACTTCTGGACCATGTTCATCGGCTTCCACGGCACCTTCCTGGTGCACCACTGGCTGGGCAGCGAGGGTTTCCCCCGCCGGTACTCCGACTACCTGCCCACCGACGGCTTCACGGCGCTGAACACGACCTCCAGCATCTTCGCCTTCATCCTCGGCGTGTCCACCCTGTTCTTCATCTGGAACGCCTGGAAGTCGTGGCGCTACGGGGCGATGGTCAACGTGGACGACCCCTGGGGTTTCGGCAACTCCCTGGAGTGGGCCACCACCTGCCCGCCCCCGCTGCGCAACTTCGACCGGATGCCCCGGATCCGCTCCGAGCGGCCTGCGTTCGACGCCAAGTACGGCCCGCTCGTGGCCGACCTCGGCCGCGACCTGCCGCAGCGCACCACCAAGCCGCCGCAGGGATTCCGCGACGAGATGCACCGAGAGGAGCACCTGCCCGAGTCGCCGGCCGCCGGAGGCGCGCGTGGCGCCCGTGACGCCGTCGCGTTCCAGCCGGCGCCGCAGTCGGGCGCCCGGCCGGTGGAGGTGCCGGAGCCGGAGGACGTACGCCGGCCCAGCTTCGAGCACAGCGACGCGCCGGACGAGGAGGAGAACCCGAACCCGCTGGACTCCGAGCGCGGGCCGCGCGAGAGCCCGCCCCGCTGGCGGCACCCGCACAGCGACGGCGGTGACGAACCGCGGGGGTGACTGTCCGCGTACGCCGAAGGGGGCCGGCACCGTGCGGTGCCGGCCCCCTTGTCGCGTCGTCAGCCCTCGCGGGCCGCGGCCAGTCCGGCGGCGGTGAGCGACCGGCGGACGGCGGGCTGGACCCGCGTCAGCCGCAGCGGCACCCCGGTCCGGGCCGCCGCCTCGTGGCCCGCCATCAGCGCCGCGATGCCGCCGGCGTCGAACCCGCCCGCGCCGACCAGGTCGACGACCACCTCGGCGGGCTGGCCGGTGACCGCCTCCAGCATCGCCCGGCGCAACTGGTCCGCGCCGGCGCGGTCCACCTCACCGCCGACCTCGACCAGGACCCGGTCGCCGTTGTGCTTCACCGAGATCCGCGTCTTGGCGGTGCCGGTCTCCGCGGTGCCGTTCTGCCAGGGCGGCGGGGCGTCGGCGAGCATCGCCTGCCGCAGCCAGGTCAGCGCGCGGGACAGCAGCCGGGAGACGTGCATCTGGGAGATGCCGAACCGGGCCGCGATCTCCGCCTGGGTCTGGTTGCCGTAGAAGCGCATGGCGAGGATCCGTCGTTCCCGCCAGGGCAGCCGGTGCAGCAGCCCGCTGACCGTCACCCGGTCGTCGACGGACTCCAGCGCGTTGTCCGATTCGCCCACCAGGTCGCCGAACTCGGCCGAGCTCTCCCCGCCGACGGGCGCGTTGAGCGAGGCCGGGCTGTAGCCGGCGGCCGACTCCAGGGCGGCCAGGATCTCCTGCTCGGGCGTCTCCAGCCGCGCGGACAGCTCGGCGACCGTGGGCGCCCGGGACAGCTCGCTGGTCAGCGACGCCGTCGCCTGTCCGACCTCGAGGATCAGGTCGCGCAGCCGGCGGGGCACGTGCACGCCCCAGGTGCGGTCGCGGAAGTGCCGCTTGATCTCGCCGACGATGGTGATCGCCGCGTACGCGGTGAACGAGCCCCGTTCCGGGTCGTACCGGTCGACGGCGTTGACCAGGCCCAGGCGGGCGACCTGCTCCAGATCCTCCAGCGGCTCCCCCCGCCCCCGGTAGCGGCGCGCCAACCGGCCCGCGAAGGGCAGCGCGAAGCGGACGAGGTCGTCCCGCGCCTCCTGCCGCCGTTCCGGTGGCAGGCCCTCGATCCGTGCCGCGTACGCCAGCGCCGCCGCGTCGAGGTCCTCCAGGCCCCGCTCGGTGGGCGGTGGTGTGGTTGTGGTGGTCTGTCCGAACATCCGCGCCTCCCTCAGGAAGGTCCCCCGCCCGGATTGGGAAACCGGTCGTGCGCGTGGTCGGACCACGCACCGGGCCGGAAGTGGGTTACGTGACTGGGATGCCAGCGGGTGACGGCGCCGCACTGCACGGCGTGATCAGGCCGTCGCAGCCAGCGGTGTTCCCGCTCCGTAGGTACTCAATCACGGGACCACGGGTTCGCGAGGATGTTTCGGTGTCCCCGTCTCAACAGACCAGAAGGCCCTGGTGGCTGCCGGTGTCGCGGAGCGTCTCCAGGGCCTCCGGCACGCCCATCCGGGCCGGTGTCGGCAGGTCGTACGGCTGGGCGCGCAACACCTCGGTGGCACGTCGGGTGGGTACCGACGTCACCGGGTAGCCCCGGGCGGTGGTCCGGTCCAGGGCGCGCCGCCGGCGACCGAACCCGGCGACGGCCAACCACTGCGGCAACCCGGCCAGGGCCGGCGAGCGCAGCCCCGGGGGCTCGGGCAGCACGTCGACGGAGCTGAACGGCTCGCTGCCGGCGAGCCACCACTCCACCTGGTCCACGCTGCGCCGGGTGGCGTTCTCGCACCAGTACGGCACCATGCCGGCCCGGACGACCTGCCACGGATCGAGCAGCCGGCCGCATTCGACCACCAACCGGTCACCGGTCTTGCCGGCCGCGCGCAGCCACCGCCGGTAGAGGTCGGCGGTAGCCGCGCTCAGCGCCGACGGCTGCGGCACCAGCACGCGGTGCAGCGCGTGTCCGTGCGCGGAGACCCACCGGCGGGTGTCGCCCTCGAAGCCGTCCTCCACGCCGTGCTCAGCCGCGCCGCGCGGCACGGTGACCTCCGGCGGCTCCCAGCTCGCGCCGTCGCCCCCGGCGGACCGCAGCACCTGACGCAGGGCGTGGCTGTCCGGGTGGAAGTCCACCGGATCCAGCCCGCTGGCCGGGGAACCGATCTGGAAGCTGTGCCCGGACCCGTCGTCCAGGACCGGCCAGGTCCGTACGTCGCGCAGCAGCAGCAGGGGCGCGCCGGGTTCGAGCCGGTCGGCCAGGAACCGTGCGTACGCCGCCGGCAGGGACCGCCACCGCGCCGCGAGGGAGACCGTCGCACCGCTCAGGGCGCCGCGGCTGGCCGGGCAGTGCACCTGCCGTACGTGCAGGTCAGGGTTGCCGGCGAGCAGGCGGCCGGCGAGGGCGGCACCGTGGTCGAGGGCGGCTCGCGGCTGGTCCACCGCGCCCTGCGCCCAGTGCACCGACATCTCGAAGCCGGTGGGCAGCCAGGGCACGCCGAGCGCCACCGCGAGGTGGGCGACCGCGCCGTGCGGGGACCCGAGCAGTGCTCCGGGATACCGGCCGCGGGGGTACTGGTCGGCGAACCACCGGGCCACCCGATCGGCGTCGACCTCGGCGGTCTGCCCGATGGTGAGCGCCACCCGGCCGGCCGCCCGCGTCACCGCCGCCCGCCGCACCGGGTCGGGCGCGCCGGTGAACCGCGACAGCGGCCCCGGGTGCCCCAGGTCGGCGCAGTCCTCCCCGCGCAGCGCCCGAGCGGTGGCCGCCACCAGGACCCGCGCGGCGCTGCCGACCGCCACGACCCGGTCGCCGGCCATACCGGCACCGTCGGCCGTGAGCCCCTTGCGCACCTTGTGCACCGGCCCCACCTTGCCTCGTTCGCTCACCACGCGGCCCGGCTTCCCGTCCGGATGGGGTTCAAACGGGGCATCACACGCCGGTCGGGAGTAATCCTCGGAACTCTGGCGCTTCGCCAGTCTGGGGCGGTTGTCGACAGGGCGGCCCCGATCGGCGCGCCGAACCGAACCCTGGCGGCCCCGCTGCCGGCCCCGGGCGCGACGTCCGGGGTTTCGGTCGGCGGACCACGGGCACATGACCGCCCATGCAGGAAGACGAGACCAGCGCCGCCGCCACCATCACCCCGTACCAGGACGGTCCGCTGCTGGTCCGGGGCGACTTCGCCCTGGTCACGCCCGACGGTAAGCGCATCGACGCCCGGCGGGGCACGGTGGCGCTCTGCCGCTGCGGCAAGTCGGCCCTCAAGCCCTTCTGCGACGGCACCCACAAGGCGATCAGCTTCCGAGCCGGCACCGACCGCGAGTCGTAACCCCGGCGCGCCCGCCCTCGCCCCGCGCTCCGGCGCCGCGGAGCGGTCAGGCCGCGGCGACGGCCAGGTCGGGGGCGGATCCCTCCGGGGCGGTCGGTTCCACGGCGACCCCGGAGGGGGTACGCAGGGAGGTGTGTCCGGCCGACCAGGCGTCGAACACGTGCGCCGCGAAGAGCCGGTCCACCGCGAGCGCCGCCGCCGCGCCGAACAGCACGTCGCCGGCGAGCCCGGGCTCGACGCGGGTCAGGCCCCCGCACATGTCGTACGCGGCGATCTGCTCGTGCACCGCGTCGGCCTCGACGTGCTCGTCGTAGAACCGCGTGGCCACCTCGTCGAACCCGAGCCGCCGCAGCGCGTTGCCGTAGCGGCGGTTGGGCAGCGAGGACGTCATCTCGTACGCGGCGAGGTGACCGAGCACCGCCCCGCGCAGCCGCCGGTGCAGCCCGAACAGGGACATGAGGTTGTTGGTGGCGAGGGTGATCGCGGGCACCACGTCGAGGTGGGCACCGTAGTCGGTGTCCAGGCCGAGCCGGCCCAGCGTCGTCCGGAACAGCTCGGCGTGCATCCGCTCCAGCCGGCCGTTGCCGTACTCGTCCATCTGGATCTCGACCAGCGCGGCCTTCGCCGGCCCGCCGAGCCGGGGTAGGACCCAGGAGTGCGGGTCGGCCTCGCGCAGGTGGTAGACCGACCGGTGGGTGGCGAACTCCCGGAACTGCGCCAGGGTGGCCCGCCGTTGCAGGTACCCGGCGAGGGACGGGCCGTCGTCGGCGGCGACCACGTCGGCGAGGGCCGCCGGGACGCCGCTGGGCAGCACCGCCGGCGGCGGCCCCACCAGCGCGCGCACCGCCGCCTCGAAGAGCCCTTCGGCGTACGCGCGCAGCGCCAGCAGGGACGGCTGCCACTCCCAGTCGTCGTCGACGCCCTCCCACCCCCGGTAGTGCAGCTCGTAGCAGAGGAAGAGGGTGAGCTGGAGATCCTCGCCGGTGAGCGGGTCGGTCGGGTCGAGCCGGTTCCCGAGGTCGGCCGGCAGGTCGTGCGGCGCCTGCCGCAGGGCGGTCAGCAGCGCCCCGGACACGGGCCCACGGGGCTGCGGCAGGGGTGCCGGACCGTACCGGCGATCGGCGGACTGGGGCACACTGACCTCCCGCGTTGGACTGCGGATCTCCAGTGCCCGGGTGGTGGAAGGCTAAACGAGGTCCTCCGCCTCCACGGTCGTCCGGGCGGCGAGCATGCGGTCGCGGACACGTCGGGCGGCGTCCCCGTCGGCGACGATGGACCGCAGGTCCGCGAACGCCGGGTCCGGTGGGTCGAGCGGGACGGCCGCGTCGACGACGGCCTCGACCACGCAGGGGCGGTCGGCGGCCAGCGCCTCGTCCCAGGCGGCGCCGACCAGCTCGGGCCGGTCCACCCGTACGCCGTGCAGCCCGAGCAGCCGGGCCCAGCCGGCGTACGGCACGTCGGGACGGCGCCGGGACGGGTCGGTCGTCGGCCGTCCACCGCCCATCCCGGACTGGTCCCGGTTGTTGAGGACCAGCACCACCAGCCGCGGGTCCTGCCACTCCTGCCAGTGGCGCGACACGGTGATCAACTCGGCGAGGCCGTTGAGCTGCATGGCACCGTCACCGATCAGCGCGATCACCGGCTGGGCCGGGTCGGCCAGCTTGGCCGCCACCGCGTACGGCAGGGCGCAGCCCATCGACCCGAGGGTGCCGCAGAGCTGCGCGTTGACCCCGGGTGGCAGCTCCAGGTGGCGGGCGTACCAGTAGAGGACCGACCCGACGTCGACCGCCACGGCCCCGGTGCGCGGCATCCGGACGGACAGTTCCTGGAGCACCAGCTGCGGGTTGATCGGCTCGGCGGGCGCGGCGGCCCGGTCGGCGGCCTCCAGACGCCACCGGTCCACGGAGTTCTCCACCGTGGCCCGCCAGGTCGGGTTGGGCCGGTCGGGAACGCGGGCGTACAGCGCGCGCAGCGTCTCGGCGGCGTCACCGATCAGCGGGACCTCCACCGGGTAGCGGGTGCCGATCCGGCGCCCGTCGATGTCGATCTGGACCGTGCGGACCTGACCGGGCATCGGGTAGTAGTCGGTCCACGGGTCGTTGGTGCCGACCATCAGCAAGGTGTCGCAGCCGCCCATCAGCTCCGCGGCGGCGGGCGTGCCCACCTCACCGAGCACCCCGGTGTGGAAGGGCAGTCGCTCGTCGAGCACCGGCTTGCCGAGCAGCGAGGTGGCCAGTCCGGCGCCCAGCCGGTCGGCCAGCGCGATGATCTCATCCTCCGCGTCCCGGCCACCCTGCCCGACCAGGATCGCGACGCGCTGGCCGGTGGCCAGCACCTGCGCCGCGGCGTCCAGGTCCACGTCGTGCGGCAGCACCCGGGCCAGCGGCACCCCCGGGGTGGCGGTGATGACTCCGGCCGACTGGAGCGGCAGGTCGGGCGCCGGTGCCTCCAGCAACTGGATGGGCAGCACCACGCAGACCGGGCTGCGGGTCGCCGCGGCGGTCCGGAACGCCTGGTCGAGCAGGGCCGGGACGTGCGCCGGATCCCGCCCGTGCCGGACGAACTGGTTGCACACGTCACCGAACAGCCGGCTCAGGCCGATCTCCTGGTGGGCACCGCCGAGTGGACCCGAGACGTCCTCGCCGACGATCGCCACCACCGGCTTGCTGTCCAGCTTCGCGTCGTACAGGCCGTTGAGCAGCTGGACCGCACTGGGCCCGTGGGTGGCGAGGCAGACCCCGATACCGCCGGTGAACTTGGCGTGTCCGGTGGCCATGAACGAGGCGGTCTCCTCGTGCCGGGCGGGGACGAACGCCGGGTCCCCGCCCGAGGCGTCGAGGGCCTCGACCACCGGCGCGATGGCCGCGCCGGGGTAGCCGAAGGCCCGCGGTACCCGCCAGGCGCGCAGCCGGTCGACCACCAGGTCGGCGACGGTGCGCTCACCCATGGCCGCGCCCCGGCGTGGACTCGTCGACGTAGCGCAGCACGGCGCCCACCCCGTCGGTCAGGTCCGGCGCCTCGTCCGGGCCGAGCACGGTCAGCTCGGCGTCGGTGCCGACCAGCGCGCGGACCAGGGCGGCGTCGGCGCGTACCTTCGCCGGGTCCGGCACGGACATGGCCGCGAGCTGGCCCGGGTCGGTGGCGATCTCGGTCGGCTCCGGCCCGATCCACAACTCACCGTTCGCCGACGGGTCGTCGACGATCAGCATGGTGTCCACCTGGTTGCGTTGCAGGGCGGACACGACGGCGTCCAGGCCGGCGCCGACGTCCTCCTGCATGCCGAAGCGGTCCAGTGCGGCGGTGACCTTCTGGTTGGCGACCTCCGCGATGGTCTGCACCGTGATGTCGTCCAGAAGGGTCTGGTCCGCGCCCAGGGCACGGGACCCGGCGTCGGTACGCACCATCATGTCCTGCCAGCGTTCGGGCATCTGCGCGGCGACCATCCCGGTCGCCCGGACGTCCCCGGCGACGACGACGACCTCGGCGCCGACCTTCTCGGCCAGCTCCACCGTCGCGGCGGTGACGTCGCCGGTGTTGTGGTGCCAGGCCTCCTCGGCGGCCTTCTGATACTTCGACTGGGACCAACCGCCGGGTTGGGGCTTGCGCAGGGGAAAGCTCTCCCGTCCCCTGACGTGGGCCCGGCGGGGTACGCCTCCGGCGCTGATCGCCATCGCGTCCGCGCCCTTCCGATCGGTCAGCACCCGGACCCAGGCCACCTGCTCGCCGCGCTGGGCGAGCATCGGCATCACGTGCGGCAGCGGGCTGAACGCGGCCAGGTCCCGCAGCGGCGGCGCCGAGAGGTACTCCGACAGCACCACCCGTCCGTGGCTGGCGAAGACGGCCAGGCCGTAGTCGCCGGCCATCGGGTCGTGACCCCGGACCACGGCTTCGATGGCGTTGATGGACGCCTCGTCGGCGCGTTTCTGCTGCAGTCGGTCCCGCAGGGCGCGCCAGCGCAGATCCAGCGCCGGGTGGGCGTCCTCGGTGTTCGCGGAGGCATCCAGATAGACCGAGCACCACGGCCCGGGTCGGTCGTAGAGCGGGCGCAGGAAGGACAGCTGCATGCTCGACCCCTTTCCAGCTCGGCCCTGCGCTTACCCACCCGACCGGCGATGTCACCTGGCTGCCCGGGTCCTTCTCCCGCCGCGTGACCACCGTTCATTCACGTCGTTCAGCCGGGAGTGCCGATACGATCGGTCAACACGACGCGACCCTGGGTGGTGATCATGGACAGCGACCTGCAGTACCGGCGGATCGCGCACCCGACCGGACGGATCGTCACCGGACGGATCGTCCGACTGCTCGACGGTTATCCCCGCGAGGTACGGATCGGTCAACCGGTGCTGGTGGCGGTGCTGGTGGCCGCCGGGGTGGCCGGCCTGCTGGTGACGCTGCTGCGCTCGCTGCTCGGCGCCGGCTCCGGCGGGCGACGCACGTTCAAGGATCTCAAGAAGGGCCCGGAGTACCTGGTCACGCCGGTCCGGCTGCGCGACGCCGCTGGGCAGCTGGTCGAGGTCGAGTTGCACGGGCACCTGCCGCAGAGCGCCCTGCACCCCGCCGACCACGTCCAGATCACGCTTCGTCGGCAGCGCGACGCGGACCTGCCGCCGAAGATCGAGCGGATCGTCAACCTCACCACCGGCCAGCTGCTCACCCCGCGTACGGCGACGCTCTGGTCGCACCTCGGGCCGCCGCTGCTGCTCCAGGCGGTACTGGGCGCGATCCTGCTCACCGGCGTAGCGGCCTGCTCCGCCCTGACGTGAAAGGAAGGGCCCCCGCTTAACGCCTGGCGTTGTAGCCGGGTCCCTTCTTAACGCCGCGACGCGAACGTTTCGGCCGTCCCGCGGGTGGGCAACGCGGCCCGACATGTTCCCCGGTTTCGCGCTCGAGGAGATCGACGTCGGCCCGGTACGGCTGCGGGTCCGCCACGGCGGCTCGGGCCCGCCGGTCGTCCTGCTGCACGGTCATCCCCGCACCCACGCCACCTGGCACCGGGTGGCACCGCTGCTCGCCGCACGGCACACCGTGATCTGCCCCGACCTGCGCGGCTACGGCGGGTCGTCGAAGCCGCCGAGCACGCCCGAGCACACCACGTACGCCAAGCGGGCCATGGCCGCCGACGTGGTCGCGCTGCTGGACCGGCTCGGGCACGACCGGGCCGCCGTCGTCGGCCACGACCGGGGCGCGTACGCGGCGATGCGGACGGCGCTGGACCACCCGGACCGGGTCTCGCGGCTCGCGGTCCTGGACGGGGTGCCGATCGGCGAGGCGCTGGCGCGCTGCGACGCCCGGTTCGCCGCCCGCTGGTGGCATTGGTTCTTCCTCGGGCAGACCGGAAAGCCCGCCGAGCGGGTGATCAACGCCGATCCGGACGCCTGGTACGGCGGGTCGCCCGAGCAGATGGGCGAGGAGGCGTACGCCGACTACCACCGCGCCATCCACGATCCCGCGGCCGTGCACGCGATGTGCGAGGACTACCGGGCCGGGCTGGGCCCGGACCGGGCGGCCGACGACGCGGACCGCGCCGCCGGGCGGAGGATCACCTGCCCGGTGCTGTTCCTCTGGTCGACGCGCGACGACATGGTGGACCTCTACGGCGACCCCACCGCGATCTGGCGCGACTGGGCCGACGACGTCCGGTCGGGCGCGATCGACTCCGGGCATCACATGGCCGAGGAGGCGCCGGAGCAGCTCGCCGCCGCGCTGGCGGACTTCCTGGCCGACTGAAGCCCGGAACGACCCGTCGACGGACCCGTCAGCCGACGGGCGTGGCCTCGCGGACCGACTCCCGCGCCGACCGGAGCAGGCCGCGGCGCCGCGCCCAGCGCTCGAAGACCAGGGTGGCGAAGGGTGGGACCGCGCAGGCCAGGGCCACGCCGGTGGTCAGCAGGCTCCACCGGTGCAGGCGGGCCACCGCCAGGACCAGCACGCCGTACGCCACGAACAGCCCGCCGTGGATCGGGCCGAAGACCTGCACGCCCAGCTCGTTGGCGGGCGGGCCGTACTTGACCGCCATCCCGGCCAGCAGGGCCGCCCAGGAGATCGCCTCGGCGATCGCCGCCACGACGAACAACCGGGTCACCTTCTCGCGCATCGCCGCTCCCCCACCTCTCGCGCGGCCATGCTAGCCGGGTCCGGCGGTGCGGACCGGTAAGACCGGCCGGGGCGCGACAGGGATCACCCGGGCCCTCCGTGGGTACGTGGAGAGAACTTCGGGTCTTTCCCCCACCGGGTGTCACGTGCGAGGTTAGGGGGTACCAGCGGTGACAGGGTGGTGACCATGGGCGAGGAAGTCGGCGTTCGGACGTTCAGCCGGGAGGACCGGGCCCGCTATCGTGACAAGGTTCGCCGCTGCCTCGACGTCTTCGCCGAGATGCTGCGCGAGTCGCGGTTCGACGTGGACCGGCCGATGACCGGGCTGGAGATCGAGCTGAACCTGGTCGGCGACGACTTCATGCCGACGATGAAGAACACCGACGTGCTGGCGGCGGTCTCCGACCCGGACTTCCAGACCGAGCTGGGCCAGTTCAACGTGGAGATCAACGTTGCGCCGCGCCGGCTGGCCGGCACGGGCACCGCGGAGTTCGAGGAGCAGGTCCGGGCGAGCCTCAACGCCGCCGAGGAGAAGGCCCGCACGGTCGGCGCGCACATGATGATGATCGGCATCCTGCCGACGCTGCGTCCGGAGCACCTGACCGCGGAGACGCTGTCCGGCAACCCGCGCTACAAGCTGCTCAACGAGCAGATCTTCGCCGCCCGTGGCGAGGACCTGCGGATCGCCATCAACGGGGTGGAGCGGCTCGCGGTCACCGCCGACACGATCACCCCGGAGGCGGCCTGCACGAGCACCCAGTTCCACCTCCAGGTCTCACCGGACCAGTTCGCCGACTACTGGAACGCCGCCCAGGCCATCGCCGGCATCCAGGTGGCGCTCGGCGCGAACGCGCCGCTGTTCTTCGGCCGAGAGCTGTGGCGGGAGACCCGGGTGCCGCTGTTCGAGCAGGCCACCGACACCCGCTCCGAGGAGATCAAGGCCCAGGGCGTACGCCCCCGCGTGTGGTTCGGCGAACGCTGGATCACCACGGTGTTCGACCTGTTCGAGGAGAACGTGCGCTACTTCCCGGCGCTGCTGCCGGTGTGCGACCCGGAGGACCCGGCGGAGACCCTCCACGCCGGCGGTGTGCCGAAGCTCGGTGAGCTGCGGCTGCACAACGGCACCATCTACCGCTGGAACCGCCCGGTGTACGACGTGCTGCGTGGGCGACCGCACCTGCGGGTGGAGAACCGCGTGCTGCCGGCCGGTCCGACGGTGGTCGACACCATCGCCAACGGCGCGTTCTACTTCGGGCTGGTCCGGGCGCTCGCCGAGGCGGACCGGCCACTGTGGTCGCAGATGTCGTTCAGCGCCGCCGAGGAGAACTTCACCGCCTGCTCCCGGTACGGCATCGACGCGCAGGTGTTCTGGCCGGGCCTGGGCTACCTGCCGGTGACCGAGCTGGTGCTGCGGCGGCTGCTCCCGCTGGCCCACCACGGGCTGGACCGGTGGGGTCTCGACCCGGCGGAGCGGGACCGGCTGCTCGGCATCATCGAGCAGCGGTGCCTCACCGGCCGCAACGGCGCGAGCTGGCAGGTGGAGACCCTGCACCGGCTGGAGTCCGCCGACCACCTGGACCGCCCGGAGGCGCTGCGCGAGGTGGTCCGGCACTACGTGACGCTGATGCACAGCAACCGCCCGGTGCACGAGTGGCCGCTGCCCTGAGCAGCGGCGCACACACCCGAGGCACCCCCGGACGCCGGACTACGACGTGGCCGGTGCCCGACGGCCGCGCTCGGCGAGGTCGGCGAGGCGCGCCTGCAGCGCCGGGTCGAAGGCCTTGACGTACGCCAGTTGCGCCAGCGCCCGGCAGCCCCGCGACAGCTTCGCCCGGTCCGCGCCGGTGCCGTAGTGGACGGTGGTGACGCCGTCGAGCTGGGCGCAGCGGATCAGCTCGTAGTAGACCAGACCGAAGTACAGCGGTAGCCGGCCCTGACGGGCGTAGTCGAAGCCGGCCTGGCGTGCGTACCGCTCGCGACCGCGGCGCAGCACGAGGACGAACCCGGCGATCGCGCCGTCGATCTCGGCCAGCAGGACGCGGGCGTCGTCACCGAGGTGGACGGCGATGCTGTGCAGCACCCGAGCGAGGGTCGCCGGATCGGCGTCGGTGCCGTGGCGACGGTAGAGCGCCTGCTCGAGTGGCACGAGCTGGCCGACGACGGCCTCGGACAAGGCGGTCTCGCGGTAGGTGACACCGCCTTCCCGCAGGGCCCGCAGGTCCCGGTTGATCTTCGTGCGGTGGCGGTAGTCGAACCGGGCGAGGTAGGCGCCGAAGTCGCCGGGCGGAACGTCGAGCAGGTAGGCGGTCTCCGAGGGCAGCTCGGTGTAGCCGGCGCGCCGGAGCGCCGCACGGGAGGGCTGGTCGTCGGCGTCGACGTAGAGGAACCCGACCGAGGCGAGATCGAGGTCGCGGGCCCGCCGTTCGGCCAGGCCGACGAGGGTGTCGAGGGCGGCGTCCCGCGCGGCCGGGACCAGGTCGGGGTGCACACCGAGGCGGCTGTGGCCGGGGTTGCGGCCGCCGCAGGACAGGGTGGGTGCCAGGTCGGCCGCCCAGGCGGGGACCGTGCCGGTCGTCCGCTCGGCGATCTCCGCGACGACCTGGTCGGTGCGACAGAACACGTACGGGGAGGCGGCGTCCAGGGGGTAGCACGGCAGCGCGCCGTGGGCCCCCACCGTCACGTGGGCCGGGGGCCGGTCGGCGGTCCGGTCGGCGTGGCGACACCAGGCGCTGCCGGCGAACATGCCGCGCACCGGGAACAGGTCATCCCAGCTCATCGAGGTCGATCCGCACCTGGTTCATGGCGGCCTCGGCGCTGCGCACGGCGTCGCCGACGGTGTCGGCGACGGCGATGAGGCAGCCGAGGATGTCGAGGTTGCTCTCGGCCGGGCCGACCGTGTCGCCGGGGCGCACCTCGATGTCGAGGTGGATGTCGGCGGGGATGCGCCGGGCGAGGTCCAGACCGGTCAGGCCGCGGAAGACGCCGGGTGTGGAGGCGACGAAGCAGCGCGAGACGGCGGCGCGGGCGCGGGTGCGGGTCAGGTCGGCCCGCTCGCCGCAGTGCAGGCGGACCAGCTCGCGCTGCTGGTCGATGCCGGTCGCCTCGTAGATCATCTGCGGCAGCTCGGCGCCGCCCATGCGCCCGTTGACCTCGACGACCCTGGGCCCGTCGGCGGTGACCCTGATCTCGACGTGGGCGGCGCCGAAGTCGTGGCCCACGGCGTCCAGCGCCCGCGTCGCGGTGTCGACGACGGCCGCCTTCACCGAGTCCGACAGCATGGACGGGAACATGTCGCCGGTCTCGACGAAGTACGGGTGCGGGCTGAGCGTCTTGTCGGTCACGCCGATGACGTCACGCCGCCCACCATCCTGAATCGACTCGACGCTGACCTCGTAGCCGACCAGGTACTCCTCGACGAGAGCGCCGGGGCGGCGGGGCTGGCCACGGAAGTTGACCGGTACGGACGCGATCGTCTCGAAGGCCGCCCGTACCTGGTCGGCGTCGCGGCACAGGCTGACGCCGATGCTGGCCGACTCGGTCATCGGCTTGACGACGCACGGATAGCCGAACGTGGCGGCGGCGTCCAGCGCGTCGGTCAGGTCGACGGCGTTGCGGAAGCGCGGCACGGCCACCCCGGCCGCGGCCAGGGCCTGCCGCATCAGCAGCTTGTCGCGGCACGTCCGGGCGGCCCGGGGATCGAGGCCCGGCAGGCCGAAGTAGGCGGCCACGTCGGCGACCAGCGGCAGGTTGTAGTCGGTGACGGTCATGACCCCCCGCAGCCGCCCCTGCACGTGCAGCGGGGTGAGCGCCTCGACGACCGCGTCGGTGGAGTTCGTGTCGGCCGTGGCGATCAGGTCGACGTGCCGGTCGAAGACCTCGTCGGCCAGGGCGACCACCCGGTAGCGGTCGGGGTCGTTGCTCAGCAGCATCGTCTGGTAGCCGAGGTCGTGTGCCGCGCGCAGCGGGGTAAGGCCGAAGTTCGACAGCTGCGTCTCCACCACGGCGACGACACCCGGTGTCATGCGGTGATCCTTTCACGGTGGTGCGCCGCGGCGGTCACGGCGGCGGCGAGGTCGGAGCGCAGGACGCGGCGTGCGGCCGCGACCAGGACGAGGGCGAGTATCACGCAGGCCGCCGGGAGGAAGAGAGCATCCCTCGTGCTCAGCGTGTCGGCGACCGCGCCCGCGGCGGCGGTGCCGGCCGCGGACCCCACGGCGATGACGCTGCCGACCCCGGCGAAGGCCTGGGTACGACGTGCGGCCGGGGACAGGTCCCCGATGAGGGAGAACTCCTCGGTGCCGACGATCGCGATGGGGATGCCACCGACGAGCACCAGCGCCGCCACCAGCACCAGCCCGGTCGGGCTGGTCAGAGGTCCGGTGACCAGCACGGTCAGCGGCAGGGCCGCCGCCCCGGCGGCGAGGACGGCCAGCAGCCACAGGTAACGGCGGACCGGTTCGCCACGCCAGACGCGGGCGCCGTACCACAGGCCGCCGACGACGCTGCCCACCGATTCGAGGGCGATGATCGGTCCGGCCCAGGAGGACGGCCGGCCGCCGGTGGAGATGTAGGCGGTGACCGCGACGGCCAGGGCGCTGGACAGGGCGGCGGTCAGCCCGATCGCGGCGAGTACCACCAGGCCGCCGGGCCGGTAGAGCCGCGGCCGGGTGCCACTCACGCCGCCTCGCGCGGGTGTGGCGGGGCGGCTGGCGCGTACGGCCGGGGACAGGGCGAAGCCGGTCGCCCCGGTCGACAGCAGCGTCGCCGAGGCCACCAGGGCGACGGAGGGGCTGCCCCAGGCGGCGAGCCCGCCGACGGCCGCCGGACCGACGACGAACAGCAGTTCACTGAGCGTGGCCTCCAGCGCGTGGGCGGTGGTGCGCGCGGCGGGGTCGGGGGTCAGGGTCGTCCACAGCGCCCGCATGCTCGCACCGACCGGTGGGGAGAGCAGGCCGGACAGCAGCGCCAGGGCGATGAGTAGGGGCGGAGCCTGCCGGGGCCACACCGCGAGCGCGGCCAGGGGCGCGGCCACGGCGAGCCCGCACAGCCCCAGTGGCAGGCTGGGGCCCCGGCGGTCGGCGACGCGGCCCCAGATCGGCGCGCCGGCGGCCATCCCGACGGCATAGGCGCCGCCGACGGCGCCGGCGACCGCGTACGTGTGGCCGGCGCCGACGAGCGCGAACAGGAGCGCGAGGCTGATCATGCTCACGGCGAGGCGGGCGAGGGCGGCCGGCAGGGCGGCCCGCAGCGCGCCGGGCAGCCGTAGCAGGGCCAGGTAGCGGCTCACGGGGCCGGGTGGCGGGTCATGGGACGGGGTCCGCCTGCTCGAGGTCGGTGGCGAACCGGAACACGTCGGCGTACGACTCACGGCGCCAGACCAGGCGCTCGCGGTCGCCGTCGATCTCCACCACGGCCGCCCGCGTGCGGATGAAGTTGTTGCTGCGGCCCAGGGAGTAGGCGCCCGTGTCGTGGAGGCAGAGCAGGTCGCCGGCGCGCAGGTCGGCGGGCAGGTCGACGTCGGTCCCGTGGATGTCGTTCTCGTAGCACAGCGGCCCGGCCACCGACCACGAACTGGTCCGCTCGGTGTGGACGCGACCGAGCGGGACGAGCCGGTGCCGCTCCCCGGTGCCGGACCACGGGGCGACGTTGTTGCCGGCGTCGAGGATGAGCCAGCGCGCGTCGGGCAGGTGCTTGGCGGTCACGACGCTGGTCAGCAGGGCCATGGTGTCGGAGACCAGCCAGCGGCCGGGTTCGCAGCCGAGCGTCGTGTCGGCCAGCCCGTGCGCGCGCATCTGCTTGTCGACCGTCGTGAGGAACGCCGCGAGGTCGAGCCGCGGCTCCGGGTCGGCGGGCACGGGGCCGCCGGACGCCGCCCACAGCGCCGACAGCGGTCCCGTGCGGGGCCGGACGATGCCGGGCACGCCGAAGCCGCCGCCGATGTTGACCTCCTGTATGTCGAAGCGGTCGCGCAGGCCGGCCGCCGCGGCGAACACGACGTCCAGCGCCTGACCGAAGAGGTCGTCGTGCACGATCTGACTGCTCAGGTGCGCGTGCACCGCCGTCAGCCGCAGCTGCGGCCGGGCGGCGATGCGGTCGAGCAGGTCGGCGAGCTGGGGTGAGCCCGCGGGCCAGCCGAAGCGGTTGCGACGGGCCGCCCCCGCGGTCTGCGCCCGGTAGGACGGGTCGACCGAGGTGGAGACCGGCAGGCCGGGTGAGATGCGGATGCCGACGGCGGCGGGTCGCGCACCATCGGCGATCGCGGCGAGAGCGTCGACCTCCTCGGCGGCGTCGATGTTGACCGCGATGCCGAGGGCGTGGGCGCGGGCGAGCTCGTCGGGGGTCTTCATGGGACCGTTGAAGACCATGTCGGCGGGCGGGAACCCGGCCGCCAGGGCGGCCTCCATCTCGTACCCGGAGACCACGTCCGCGCCCTGGCCGGCGCGGGCCAGGCGTCGACACAGGGCGGGCAGGTAGTTGGTCTTGACGGAGTAGTAGACGCGGGTCGGACGATCGAGCGCGCCGAGCGCCTCGTGGAGCCGGGCCACGGCGTCGTCCAGGCGCTGGGCGTCGAAGACGTGCACGGGGGTGCCGTGGCGGCGCGCCACGTCGGCGAGGCGGGCGTGGTCCCAGTCGGTCATGTGGTCACTCCCGGCGCGGCGAGACGCCCGTGAGAAGCCGGAATCCGGCATCGATCTGATCGAGGTCGAGCAGGGGTGCGTACCGGTCGGCCCACGTGCCGTCGTCGAGGTCGCCGCGCAACTGGTCGATGCCCCGGGCGACCGCGGCGGCGTCGGTGAGGGCGAAGGCCGAGCAGGCGCGGCGCACCTGCTCGTCGAGGTACGCGGCCGGGCGGCGCCAGAACGCGGTCATGAACCCGTCGGTGAAGTCCGCCGGGATCGGCAGGTCGCTGATCTCAGCGGGGCCGAGCAGGTCGGCCAGGTGGGCCAGCTCGGGCACGCGGGCGCGCTCGGCCTGCTCGATCTCGGGAATGTAGTCGCGGGTCAGCCAGAACTGTCCCTGTACGGCCATGTCGTAGCTGACGACGACGAACCGCCGGGCCACCCGCCGCAGCTCTCCCAGCCCGGCCTCCAGGTCGGACCAGTGGTGCACGGTGAGCACCGCCATCGCCACGTCGAAGCTGTCGTCGTCGAACGGCAGGTCCTCGGCCCGACCGGCGACGCACGGGGGTGCGGACGGGGGGCGCTGGGCCCGCATCACCGCCGAGGGTTCGACCGCGGTCACCGCCAGGTCCACCGGTTCGTAGGCCCCGCTGCCGGCGCCGACGTTGAGCACCGTGCGAGCGTCGCCGACGGCGTGCCGGATCGTGGCGGCCCAGCGGGGGTCGGGTCGGCGGACGTGGGAGTATCCGACGCCGATGCGGTCGTAGACCGGCCGGGCGGCGGGCGGATGGCGTTGGTCGTGGCGGCGTTCGGCGAGCGTCCGCCCGCTCATGCCGACTCCGCGCTGGCCAGCGCCTGCGCCTCGTACTCCTCGCCGTAGCGGCGGTTGGCCCACCGGTTGACCGCGACGAGCCACACGTCCCGGTGGCCGCCGGTCCCGTCGAGGTGCTCGATGTCGGTGACGTGGTGGAACATCCGGGTGTCGTCGAACACGACGGCCTGCCCGTCCCGCAGGACGGTGCGGAAGAACGGCTCGCCACCGCCCAGCGGCATGAGCTGGGTCTCGCCGCCGGCGATGTTGTGGCGGCGGGTGACGGCGACCATGCCGAAGTCGTGGCCGTCGCGGTGCGGGCCCTCGGGCGCGGCGACGCCGGCGACGTCGGGCGTGGAGATCACCCGGCACTGGTGCACGTTGATCTGGTACACCTGACCGGTGTCCAGGCCGAGTGCCTCCGCGCCGGCCGCGATGAGCGGCGTGGGGTCGACGGTGAGCGGCTCGAGGGTGCGCAGCATGCCGCCGACCAGGTTGTTGTACGTGCGCGGCTGGGTGAACGCCCGGGCGGGCAGCAACTCCAGTCGCCAGGTTCGGTCGTGGAAGAGCCGATACTGCGAGAAACGGCGGTAGCGCTGCGTGGAGCCCGTGTACGGGTCCAGTGGCAGCGATTCGAATTGAGTGAGCGTGTGGTCGTCCAGTGGCGGTGTGTCGATGACGGCATAGCCGAGATCGTTCAGACCCATGCGAAGCCAGCTCCCCGTGATGACGACCGGGGTAGCCCGCTGTAGCCCCCCGGCGAACAATGCGTGAATCCTATGGGTCGGTCATCGACGTTCACAAGTGTTCGGGGCCCGGAGTCGGCCACTCCCGCTCGGCGGGCCGATCCCAGGGCGACGGGTCGTCGCGCAGGCGGCTGTAGAGCAGGCCGTCGCACCAGCGGCCAGCCCGGAACTCGGCGGCGCGGACGACGCCCTCCCGCTGGAAGCCCGCCCGCTCCAGGGCCTGCTGCTCGGCCACGTTCTCCGGATGGGTGCCGGCCTGGATGCGCTGCGCCGGGGTGTGCAGGAACAGGTAGTCGCAGAGCAGCACCTGCGCGCGCCATCCGATTCCCCGCCCCCGCCACGGTGGCAGCAGGGCGATGCCGATCTCCCAGTAGCCCGCCGTCCCGCCGTACACAGCATGGTGGAAGCCGACGAAGCCGGCGGCGGCCTCCTCGGCCTCGACCTCGACGACGAGCCGGCCGTCCTTCTCCCCCAGCCACCCGTCGGTGGCGTAGCGGCGTTCCGCCGCGCCCGGGTCACGGAAGCCGTGCCAGTCGTGACCGACCAGGCCGGGCTCGACGGCGAACCGGCGGAACATCGCCAGGTCCGGCTCGGTGACCGGCCGCAGCCGGACCCCGTCGCGCCGGACCTCTCCGCCGGTCTCGGCAGGACCGCCACCCCTGGCCATCAGACCACCGTAGCCAGTCCCGACCGCGGTGCGCGATCCCGCGCTGTCGGGCGTCGGTGCCAGCTCCCGCCACACGTTCCCAGGCCTCGACCGCGGTGGCGCGGCCCGACCCGTCGGCCGCGGCGCTGTCGCGCCTTCCCGGACGTGGTCCGGCCCCCGTACGCCGTCACACCGTGAGGACGACCTTGCTGCACTCGTCCTGCTTCTTCTGGAAGATCCGGTAGCCCTTGGGGGCGTCCTTGAGCTTCATGTGGTGGCTCACGACGAAGCTCGGGTCGATCTCGCCACGCCGGATGCGCTCCAGGAGCGGGCGGGTGTAGCGCTGCACGTGACACTGCCCGGTACGCATGGTCAGCGAGCGGTTCATGAAGGCGCCCATCGGAAACTTGTCGACCATTCCCCCGTACGCGCCGATCACCGACACCACCCCGCCGTTGCGGCAGGCGAGGATGGCCTGCCGCAGCGCGAACGGCCGCTCGGTCTCGGTGCGGGTGGCCTGCTTGGCCCGGTCGTACGCGTACACACCGGCGTTGCCGTGGTGTCCTTCCAGGCCGACGGCGTCGATGCAGGCGTCCGGGCCACGGCCCGCGGTCATCTCGTTGAGGGCGTCCCGCACGTCGGTGTCCTCGTAGTTGATCGTCTCCGCGCCGGCGTGCGTGGCGGCCAGCCGCAGACGGTACGGGTACCGGTCGATGACGATCACCCGGGCGGCGCCGAGCAGGCTCGCGCTGGCGGCGGCGAGCAGCCCCACGGGGCCGGCCCCCCAGACCGCGACCACGTCGCCGCTGGTGATGTCGCACATCTCCGCACCCATGAACCCGGTCGGGAAGACGTCGGCGAGCATCACCGCCTGGTCGTCGGTGACGTCGTCGGGAAGCTTCTGCGGCCCGACGTCGGCGAACGGCACGCGGACGTACTCGGCCTGACCCCCGGCGTATCCGCCGAGCAGGTGGGAGTAACCGAAGATGGCCGCCGGCGAGTAGCCCATGATCTTCTCGGCGGCGCGGGCGTTCGGGTTGGAGTTCTCGCAGACCGAGTAGAGCCCACGCTGGCAGGAATTGCAGTGCCCGCACGCGATCGGGAACGGCACGACGACCCGGTCGCCGCGGCGCAGGTTGCGCACCTGCGGGCCGACCTCCACGACCTCGCCCACGAACTCGTGGCCGAGGATGTCGCCCTTGCGCATGGCCGGGACGTAGCCGTGGTAGAGGTGCAGGTCGGAGCCGCAGATCGCGGTCCTGGTGACGCGGACGATCGCGTCCCGGGCGTTCATGATGGTGGGGTCGGGCACGGTGACGACCTTGACTTTGTCCTTGCCCATCCAGGCGGTGGCCCTCATCGGTTGCCTTCCTCTGTTGTCACCGGCGGCTGGTCGGCAGCGGCTGCGCCGGACGCTGGTGGACCTGCTGGCGTACCGATATGCCGTCGGGGTTGCCCTCGGAGCGCACCACCTCGCCGGCTTCCAGCACCTGCTTGAACCGGCGCAGGTCGTCGCGGACCTGCTGCTCCGGCTCCTCTCCGAAGAGCTTGGCCACCGCCCGGCCGAGGGCTCCGGCCGGTGGCGCGTACCGCAGGTGCACCCGCACCTCGGTGCCGCGGTCACCGGGCGCCGGCTCGAACCGCACCCGGCCCGCGTTCGGCACCCGCGCGCCCGGCAGCGACCGCCACGCCACCCGCCGGTTCGGCTGGTCCTCGACGATCTCCGCGTCCCACTCGACGTAGCGGCCGGCCGGGCCACGGGCGACCCAGTGGGTCCGGCGCAGGTCGTCGGTGCGGACCGACTCCAGGTGGGACATGAAGCGCGGCAGGTTCTCCAGGTCGCGCCAGAACCGGTACGCCTCGGCCGGGGAGCGGTTGACGGTCACCGCGACCCGTACCTCGATGACCCGCCGCCAGGCCCGCCGGGCGCGTCCAGCGCGTACGGCGGCGAGCAGGTCCAGCGCGGCCACTCCCCCGACCACGGCGGTGGTGAGCGTCAGCCGGCGTCGCCGCTCGCCGCGCCGGTCGGCCATCGCCCGGGAGAGCAGGGTGAGGTCGAGCGCGTCCCCGGCCACCCGGGCCCACGCTCCGCCGACCGGCCGGCGACCGGCGGTCAGCCCGACTCCGTGGGCCAGGTACCGCGCGCCGAGCGCCGGGACCAGGGTCCGTGCCGCCGGCACGTCGTCCACGCCGGTCAGGCGGGCAACGCGCTGGGGTACGGCGAGAGCGCCGCCGCCAATCGCGAGGCTCAGCCAGCCCAGGGCGCGGGGCAGCCGGATCGCGGGCTGCGGTCCGTCCAGTTCGCGCAGCAGCACGCCGTCGTCGTCGTCGTCCACCCTCTGGCCCTCCGATCGGCACGGGACCACGGGCACGAGTGCCCCGTGGTCCGGCGATGGTTCCGCCACGTGACGTTATGCGACTGATTCGGCCGACGAGCCCGATTCCGCCGAATGGCCGCGGAGGCATCAGCGCTTCATCCGTGACCGTGACTTCGTGCGACGGTCGAGGAGCGTCACGACCAGCAGGGCGACGACGTTCGCCGCGGCCACGCCGAGCAGCGGCGCCGCGGACCCGATGAACGCGACGACCAGCAGGGCGGCCAGCCCGAGCGACCGGTACCACGACAGCCGGCGGTAGATGAGCGCGGACAGGGCGACGCGACCGGCGAGAAACAGCACGGGCCCGGCGACGGTCAGGGCGATCCCCACACCGGACGCCTTGTCGGTGGGATGCGCGATCACCAGGTCGGCGGCCACCGACGTGGCCACCACACCGGCGATCATGACCAGGTGCAGGTTCCCGGTGAGGGTGGCGAACCGGAGCGGATCCCGCTGGTCGATGGCGGCGCCCAGGGACGGGCCGGCCGGCGCGGTGTACAGCCGGCCGACCAGCACCGCGGCGGTGAAGGCCAGAAGGAAGGCGGCGGACTGCATCGGGGCCAGCTCGGTCGCCGAGTACGCCAGACCCGCCCCGATGATCAGCTCACCGAGCGCGATGATGAAGATCTGCTGGAACCGCTCGGTGAGGTGCCCGCCGCGCAGCCGCAGTTCACCGTGCTGCGCCCGGCCCAGTCCGGGGACCGGCCAACCCAGGTGCGGTGCCGCGTAGTCCAGCGTCAGGGCCACCACCCAGGCCGGCACCCGTACCGCCGGCCAGGCCGCCCCGACCAACCAGAAGATCCCGGACGCGACGAACCAGATCAGGATCCGCAGCGTACGGCGGCGCAGGGGATGCCCGCGCAGCGCCACGGTCGTGACGATGCTCCGCCCGACGTGGAGCGCGACGTACGCCCCGGCGAAGAGAGCCGCCCGGCTGCCCGTCGCGTCCGGCACGGCGACGCTCATCAGCAGCACCCCGAGCGTGGCGCCGACGAGCAGGGCCCGCACCGCGCGGTGCTCGCGGGCGAACCAGTCGGTGAACCAGGCCGTCACCACCCAGACCGACCACAGCGGAAGCAGGAGCAGGGCGGTGCGGGCCGCCCCGGCGAGGCTCGTGTCGGCCAGCAGGACGAGCGAGATCTGCCGCAGCGCGAGGACGAACGCGAGGTCGAAGAAGAGTTCCAGGAACGACGCCTGAAGTGGTTCGTCGCGGCGTCTCAGCAGCGCGGCCGGACGACTCACCCTGGTTGCTCCTCCCGGCGTTTCCCGGTCCTCCACGTCCACGCCCTGCGATCGCCGATTGTCCCGGCGGCACGGGGGACCGTGGACCCGATACATCCGACACTCACCCTGACGGGGTACATCGACGGAGATGCGTGTCGGAGAGCGCGTGGCCGTGGGCCGGATCGATCAGGAATCGAGAAGTGCCGGCCGTACCGCCGCACCTAGCCTGATCGTCATGGACATCACCATTCACACGACCTTCCTGCCGCACGTCGACCCGGACGCCTCGCTGGCCTTCTACCGCGACGTCCTCGGCTTCGAGGTTCGCAACGACGTCGGCCAGGGCACGATGCGGTGGATCACCGTCGGCCCCGTCGACCAGCCCGGCACGTCGATCCTCCTGGCCCCGCCGGCCGCCGATCCGGGGATCACCGAGGACGAGCGCCGCACCATCGCCGAGATGATGGCCAAGGGCACCTACGGCTGGATCCTGCTGGCCACCCGGGACCTGGACGGCACCTTCGAGAAGCTGCAGGCCGGTGCCGCCGAGGTCGTCCAGGAGCCGACCGAGCAGCCGTACGGCATCCGCGACTGCGCCTTCCGCGACCCGGCGGGCAACCTGGTCCGCATCCAGGAGCTGCGCTGACCGGTCCGGTCGTCGACGGAAGGAGTTCTCTGGTGTGTCGCCCCGCCTGGGGGCAGGCCCTGGCCGCCCAGCACCGACGCGACCGCGCGCGACCGCACGGGGACGATCCGGAGGGTCCCGACCCCGGCGAAGCCGGAGCGTACGGACCCGTGACCGACGGCGACGCCGGAGCCTGCACCGACCCGAACCGGTCGTGGCCGGCGACAGCGCCGGCGCACACGCCCTGACCCGTCGCTGGCCCCTGATCCACCGGGCGCCGCTCACGAGACGTCCGCCGCACCGGACGACGATCAGCGAGGAGCCCCTCCCCGCAGGGAGGGGCTCCCACGACATGACCGGAGGAAGCATGACGGGCACACCGCCGCGTGGACTCGACCAGAGGCTGCGGGACACTCACGCGAGGCTGGAGAGCGACGTCGACCTCTGGGTCGCGACATCGGGCTCTCCGGGCGGAGTCCACCTCGTCCCGCTCTCGTACCTCTGGGACGGGACCGCGCTCGTCATCTCGACGCCACGCGACTCGGTGACCGGCCGCAACCTGCGGGCGGACGGCCGGGTACGCCTCGGCCTCGGGCCGACGCGCGACGTCGTCATGGTCGACGGCACCGCCGAGCCGGTGGACATCACCGAACTCGGCCCGGCGGCGGGCGACGCCTTCGCGACGAAGACCGGCTTCGACCCGCGCCGGCTCGACGAGCCCTACCAGTACTTCCGGATCCGGCCGCGGCGCGTCCAGGCCTGGCGGGAGGCCGACGAGCTGCGGGGACGCGACCTCATGCGCGACGGCCGCTGGCTCGGCTGACCGCCGTCCGGGCCGGCTCGATCAGCGCAGCGACCGGAAGGCGGTGCGCAGCTCCTCGGTCAGGAGCATCGGCTGCTCGAAGGCCGCGAAGTGCCCACCCTGGTCGAGTTGGTTGTAGTGGATGAGGTTGGGATACGCCTGCTCGGCCCAGCTCCGCGGGGTCTGGTAGAGCTCGTCCGGGAAGACGCTCACGGCGGCCGGGACCGTCACTCCCTTGGCGGCGAAGAAGGAGAGCTTGTTCTCCCAGTAGATGCGCGCCGCCGACACGCCCGTGTTCGTCAGCCAGAAGAGCGTGACGTTGTCGAGGACGTCGTCCCGGGTGAGGCCGACCTGCTCTCCGGCGAAGGCCCGGCAGATCAGCTCCAGACTGGCCGCGTCGTGGTCGATCATGTAACTCGCCAGGGCGATCGGCGAGTCCGCGAACCCGGTCAACGTCTCCGTGCGCGTCCCCATCATCAGCGCGTAGGCGGAGTGCTGCCAGAAGAAGTGCAGCTGTTCGCACGCCCGCCGCTCCTCGACGGAGAGGCCGGACGGCAGCCCGGCCAGCGCGTCGCCCGCCCCGGTGATGTCCGACTGGAGCAACGTGTCGATGTCCGGCGGGACGGTGCCCGGCATGTTGGTGTGGATGCCGGCCAGTTCCCGCGGCGCCTGCAGGCCGATGACGTCGGTGATGAGCGCACCCCAGTCGCCACCCTGCGCGACGTACCGCGAGTAGCCCAGACGACTCATCAGTTCGATCCACGCCTTCGCGATGCGCTCGGGACCCCAACCGGGCGTGGTCGGCTTGCCCGAGAAGCCGTAGCCGGGCATCGACGGGATCACCAGGTGGAAGGCGTCCGACGCGGACCCGCCGTGCGCCGTCGGGTCGGTGAGCGGGCCGATGATTTTCATTTGCTCGATGATCGAGCCCGGCCAGCCGTGGGTGACGATGAGCGGAAGCGCGTCGTCGTGCTTGGACCGGATGTGCAGGAAGTGGATGTCGAGCCCGTCGATCTCGGTGATGAAGTTCGGCAGGTCGTTCAGCCGTGCCTCGACCTTGCGCCAGTCGTACTCCTTCTCCCAGTACGCGGCGAGCGCCTGGCTCGTCTCCAGCGGCACACCCTGCGACTGGTCGTCGACGGTCTGCTTCTCCGGCCAGCGGGTGGCCGCGATGCGTGCCCGCAGGTCCTGGAGGTCCGCCTCGGAGAACTCCACCCGGAACGGCCGGATGTCGGTGGCGGTACGGGTCAGCGTCTGTGTCCTGGCAGCCACGTGGGCCTCCTTCTCGTTCGGCGTGATCGGATCCAGCGGAAGGCGCTGGAAATCAGGTGCCGCTCTCGCCCCGGCGGGGCAGCTTCCAGTCCGGCCGGACGAAGTGGCAGGTGTACCCGCCGGGGTTGCGTTCCAGGTAGTCCTGGTGCTCCGGCTCGGCCTCCCAGAACGGGCCGGCCGGGCTGACCTCGGTGACCACCTTGCCGGGCCACAGCCCGGAGGCGTCGACGTCGGCGATGGTGTCCTCGGCGACCTTCCGCTGCTGGTCGTCGGTGTAGAAGATGGCCGACCGGTAGCTGACACCCACGTCGTTTCCCTGGCGGTTCTTCGTGGTCGGGTCGTGGACCTGGAAGAAGAACTCCAGGAGGTCGCGGTAGGACAGTTCGTCCGGGTTGTAGACGATCTCGATGGCCTCGGCGTGGGTGCCGTGGTTGCGGTACGTCGCGTTCGGCACGTCCCCGCCGGTGTATCCGACCCTCGTGTCGACCACGCCGGGGCGTTTCCGGATGAGATCCTGCATCCCCCAGAAGCAGCCGCCGGCCAGGATCGCCTTCTCGGTGGTGTCGGTCATCGCTCCACTCCGTCCAGGTGCTCGATCGTCAGGACACGCGCTACGGGCCGAAGGTGAAGACGTACGCGCGGAATCCGGGTCGGTCGGTGACGAGGGTCAGCAGGTGGTCGACCCGGGACGCGTCGGCGACGAGCCGGATCATGGCCGCCCGGTCGATCCGTGCCACCGCGTCCGGATCGACGTCGGGGCCGCGTTCCTCGCCGATCGGGTTCCCGTCGAGCAGCACCTGAATCGCGGCCTGCCCGGTGGGTCCCGGGTCGACGACGAGGTTCACCTCGCCGGCGGTGAAGGGCAGCACGAGTTCCCCGCTGCCGCCGGTGAGTTCGACGTACTCGCCCTCGCTCCGCCAGTCGCCGGCGACGGTGGACGTGCCCGGCACGGCCCGGTCGGCCCCGAGGTACGTCTCGGGGGTGATGCCGACGTAGGTGGGTTGCCCGGTCGTGACGAACGCCGTCACCTCGGGGCTGACCGGCGGCAGCGCGGTGCCGGGTGCCCGGACCTCGACGAGTCGGCGGATCTCCGACTCCACCCGTTCGTAGTCGCCCTCACCGACCCACCGGTCGACGAGCCGACCGTCGGCGTCGAAGAGGTACTTCGCCGGCCAGGCGTCGTTGCGCAGGGCCCGCCAGAACGTGAAGCGGTTGTCCAGCGCGATGGGGTAGGTCAGGCCGTGGTCGCGGATGGCCCGGTCGATGTGTGCGGCGTGCCGGCCGAACGCGAACTCGGGCGCGTGCACACCGACGACGCTCAGGCCCAGGTCGGCGTAGTCGCGGTGCCACGCCTTGACGTACGGCGCGGTGCGGATCCAGTTGACGCAGGTGTACTCCCAGATGTCGACCAGGACCACCCGGCCGTGCAGGTCGTCGGGGGTCAGTGGCGGCGAGTTCACCCACCGCTCGACCGTGATCGGAGGGAGCCGCACGGTCATGTCCGTGCTTCCGCCGCAACGTCCACGGCTGCGGCGCCGACGATGGACTTGTCGCCGTTGTTCTGCACATAGCCGACGACCGAGGCGTGTCGGGGGTCGACGTCCGGCGGCACGGTGATCTCGACCCGCCCGCGCCCCATGTCCAGCTTCGCGGACGTGAAGGCGCGTACGACGCCGTCCTGCCGCAACCGGCGCCCGGCGTTCTCGCCCCGGGGGACGTCGTTCTCCAGGCCCCGTTGCACGACGGCCACGTTCAGGACCGCCTGCTCCGGCGGATGCTCGGCCTGGTAGTCCACCGCCAGCCGACCCCCGTCGCCCCCGTCGGAGTTCTCGACCGACAGGGTGAGCGACGTGGCGGCCGCCTCCCCGAGGGCCGCCCGGATCGCCGACGACGCCGCCCGGTCGTTGGAGCCGACGAACTCGACGGTGCCGTTGACGATCATCTGCGGCGTGTACAACCCTCCGGAGCCGAAGGCGCGCGCGTACGCCTCCTGGCGCAGGGTGTGCGCCGGGTCGCCGTACGGGTCGGCCCAGCCCAGGTGGTCCCAGTAGTCGACGTGGAACCCGAGGGCGTACACGGGCTGCCCGCGCTCGCGAGCGTCGCGGTCGATCTCGGACAGCACCTCCTCGGCGGGAGGGCAGCTGTCGCAGCCCTGGGAGGTGAACATCTCCACGACGGCGAAGCCACCGCCCTCTCCCGGACGTCCACTCCCCGACCCTGTGCGCGCTGTGTCCGTCATGGCGCCGCCTCCCCGGTCAGTCTCTGCTGGCGGCCCCTGCCCTTCCCGTTAGGCCCGCGACCATTCCCCTCTGCCGACCGACCGGTTGCGACAAAAAGGATCGCGTCCCGCAAACCAGTCATGCGATCGTTGCCGCATGCCCCAGCCGACCGTGCGTACCGCACGCCTGCTGCTCGTTCCGCTGGCCGACCGGCACCTCGACCTGGAGGTCCACCTGGACTCCGACCCGGAGGTGCTCCGCCACCTCTACGGCCGGGCGCGGTCGAGGGAGGAGGTGACCGCCTCGCACGCCGAGCGGATGGGCCTGGCCGCCCGGGGGGACGACCTGGGCTTCTGGATGGCGTTCGGCTCCGACGACTGCGCGCCCGGCTCGACGCCTCCGGCGGGTGAGGACGACGGCGACTTCGTCGGGCTGATGATGCTTCCGCCCGCGCACGGCCCCGACCGGCCCGCCGACCCGACGGTCAGCGAACTCGGCTACCGCCTGGTCCGCCGGCACTGGCGGAAGGGCCTGGCCAGCGAGGCGTCGCGCGCCCTCCTGCGGCACGCCTTCGACACCGTCGGGCAGAGGAGGGTGATCGCGCAGACCATGGCCGTGAACACCGGGTCCCGGCGGGTGATGGAGACGATCGGCATGCGGTACGTCCGGACGTTCATCCCGTCCTGGGACGACCCGCTGCCCGGGACGGAGCTGGGCGAGGTCGAGTACGAGATGACCCGCGACATGTGGACGGTCGTCAGGCGCTCGTGAGGATGACGAGCTGCCGGGTCGCCCGGGTCATCGCGACATAGCGGTCGACCGCTCCTTCGATGCCGGTACCGAACGTTTCGGGGTCGACGAGGACGACCAGGTCGAATTCGAGTCCCTTCGAGAGCACCGGAGTCAGCGACCGGACGCGGGACGTCGGCTCGAAGGTGGGATCGCCGATGACACAGGCGTTTCCCTCGGCGTGCGCGGCGAGCCAGGTGTCGAGGATCGCGTCCCGGTCGGCGGCGCATCCGTGGACGACAGGCACGTCGCTGCTCCGGATCGAGGTGGGCACGTTGGCGTCCGGCAGCACGGCCCGGATGACCGGCGCGGCCTCCGCCATGATCTCTTCCGGCGTCCGGTAGTTGATGCTCAGGGCGGCCAGCGTGATCCGGTCGATCCCGATCCGTTCCAGCCGCTCCTGCCACGACTCCGTGAACCCGTGCCGGGCCTGGGCCCGGTCGCCGACGATCGTGAAGCTGCGGGACGGGCAGCGGAGCAGCAGCATCTGCCACTCCGCGTCGGTCAGCTCCTGCGCCTCGTCGACGACGATGTGCGCGAACGGGCCGGCCAACCGGTCCACGTCGGCGCCGGGCAGGCCGGCCTCGTCGACCAGGGCATCCTGGAGGTCGAGTTGGCGCAGGCTCGACAGCACACCCTCGCCGTCGTCATAGGTGTGTGCCTCGATCAGCTCGTCGACGACCGTGGCGCGGCGCTCCCGTTCGACGGCGACGGCGGCGTCGTTCCGGCGGGTGCGCCGGGACGCCTCCGGGTCGCCGAGCCGCTGCCGGGCCGCGTCCAGGAGCGGCAGGTCGGACAGCGTCCACGCCCGGGCGTCGTCGCGCTGGAGCGTCCGGACCTCGTCGACGCTGAGCCAGGGCGCGCACCGGCGCAGGTACGCGGGCACCGACCACAGGTCTCCGACGAGGTCGGCCGCGTCGAGCAGCGGCCACGCGCGGTGGAACGCCGTGAGCAGTTCCGTGTTCCATAGCAGCGACCGGCGGACCAGGTCGTCCGGCTCGTCGCCGTCGTACCGGTCCAGCAGGATCGTCACCAGCTCCTCCCAGATCTCGTCACGCGCCTCGTTGTGCGGGGTACCGGGTCCCACCCCCGCGAACGCCTCGGCCCAGTCCTCGGCACTCAGCCAGATGTCGGTGTCGTCGGTGGTGACCGTCATTCCCCTGGCCGGCGGCTCCTCGTAGAACCGCACGGCCGCCTCGACCGCCGTCACCATGTCCGCGGACGACTTGAGACGGGCCACCTCCGGGTCGGTCTCGGCGGTCGCCGCGGCGCCCTCGGCGACGAGGTCCCGCAGGGTGCAGATCTGCACGTCCTCCTCGCCGAGGCTGGGCAGGACGTCGCCGACGTACGCCAGGTAGGGCTGGTGCGGACCGACGAACAGCACACCGCCGCGGCGGTGGCCGAGGCGAGGGTCGGCGTAGAGGAGGTAGGCGGTGCGGTGCAGCGCCACGACCGTCTTCCCGGTGCCCGGACCGCCGTCGACGACGAGAGCACCGCGGGAACCCGCTCGGATGATGGCGTCCTGGTCGGCCTGGATGGTGCCGAGCACGTCCCGCATCCGGCTCGATCGGCTGCCGCCCAGGCTGGCGATGAAGGCCGATTGGTCGTCGAGGGCGGCGTGCCCCTCCAGACCGTCCGGGGTGAACACCTCGTCCCAGTAGTCGGTGATCCGCCCGAGGGTCCAGCGATACCTGCGGCGGCTCGCCAGGCCCATCGGGTTGCCGTGGGTCGCGGCGAAGAACGGCTCGGCCGCCGGAGAGCGCCAGTCGAGCAGCAGCCGCCGACCCGCGCCGTCGGTGAGGCCCCGTCGTCCGACGTACACGGGCTCGGGGTCGTCCGCGCCGACCATGCGTCCGATGCACAGGTCCAGACCGAAGCGACTCAGGGCGCGCAGGCGGGCGGTCAACCGGCGGACCTCCATGTCCCGGTCCACCGCCTGCCGGCCCTTGCCACCGGGTGCCCGGCGCGCGGCGTCGAGGCGATGGGACAGGTCGTCGTGCAGTTCCTGGAGGCTTTCGGCCATGGCCGCGAAGTGCCGCTCGTCGCGGTCGATCAGCGTCGGATCGGCCTTGGCGCAGAGCTGCTCGGGAAGGTTGAACGCACGGGAATGCAATTCATCAATTCCGTTCTGAGGTCGTTCCTGCCGCCGTTGCACGGTTTCCGTTTCCGCAGGTAGCGGCCTTGGCCGGTGATTCTGCGGCACCACCCGGGTCTTGCGGCAAGCCCCCCGGTGCGCTATACGTTAGGAGTGGAAGGGAGTAGTCACTCCCTTTTCCCTTCATCGTCCGCTGGACGGACAACCCCCTCGCGAAGCAGCGGCATGCCGCGCACCCCGGTGCCGTCCTCGTCCAGAACGCTGCGAGTCGCCGCCCGGAGGTCGTCGCCGGGCGGCGGGAGCGGTGGGCGAAACCAGCGCCGCAGTCATCCGTGAGCTCCGATATGTCGGGCGCGCCTCCAGAACACATTGACATCACTGCATATGAGCTTTAGTGTCTGGACGCCGTACAAGAAATGAAACGTTTTAACCCCCGCGATCCCCGTCAGGAGGCGTCGCCATGCACCGTCCCCCGCTCCGCTCGCGCACCTCAACCCGCACCCGCTCGCGCACCTCGACCCGCACCCGGCGGACGTTCACCGCACTGGTTGTCGCCGCCCTCGCGGCGAACACCATCGTCGCCGCCACTCCCGCCGTCGCCGCCACCCCGGTCAGCGTCAGCGGAGCCCACTGGGTCTGGTATCCCGAGGGCGATCCCCGTACCGCGGCGCCCGTCGGCCACCGGTACTTCCGCAAGACGTTCACCGTCGCCGCCGGCGCGATCAGCGACGCCCAGCTGGTGATCACCGGCGACGACACGGTCGACGTCTGGCTCAACGGCAAGCCGCTCGCCGGCTCCACACGAGCCGTCGACTCGTGGAAGAACGCGCTCTACGTCGATCTCCAATCCGCCCTGGTGGCGGGTACCAACACCCTCGCGGTGGCCGTGCAGAACACCACGGCGAGCCCCGCCGGTGTGCTGGGTCGGGTGCACGTGGTCACCGCCGGTGGCACCACCGATCTGATCACCGACGGGAGTTGGAGAGCGTTTCAGAGCGCGCCGGTCGGCTGGGAGCAGCCGGGCTTCGACGACAGCGGCTGGGCAGGCGCCGCCGATCTCGGCACATACGGCATCGCGCCGTGGAACAGCCAGGTCGTCGACCCCACCATCGGCGCGAACTCCCCACTGTCGATCGCTTCGGCAACCACGGAACGGCACACCGAGCCACTCGGCATCGACGCCGCAGCACCGCGATTCGGCTGGAAACTGTCGGCCTCGACGGTGCAGCAAACTCAGGGCGCGTACCAGGTGATCGTGGCCAGCACCAGCGCGAATGCCGCCGGCAACACGGGTGACGTCTGGGACAGCGGCCGGGTTGCCAGTCGGCAGTCGGTCGACGTCGCGTACGCCGGTCCGCCGTTGACCTCACTGAAACGTTATTTCTGGCGGGTACGGGTCTGGGACTCCCACGGCCGCCCCAGCGCCTGGAGCGCCACCCAGTCGTTCGAGACCGGATTGCGCAACCCGGCGACCGAGTGGCAGGCGTCGTACATCGGCCAGCCGACCACGACGGACGGCCTCGCCGGTGCCACCTGGATCTGGTATCCGGAAGGCGATCCGCTGGCCGGCCTGCCGGCGATGACGCGCTACTTCCGGCGCACCTTCAGCCTGAGCAGCGCCCCGAGCCAGGCCACCCTGATGATCACCGGTGACGACACCGCCGACGTGTGGGTGAACGGCACGCAGATCAGCACCTCGCCCCGGGCCACCGACTCGTGGAAGCAGGCGGCGGTCGTCGACATCGCCGGACGGCTCGTCCCCGGCACCAACACCATCGCCGTGGTCAGCCAGAACAGCACCCAGTCCCCGACCGGCATGATCGCCAAGCTGACCGTTGCCGGCGGCCCGACGATCCACACCGACGCGGCCTGGAAGGCTTCGCAGAGCGGCCCGGCCGGCTGGGAGCAGCCCGGCTTCGACGATTCCGGCTGGGTCGCCGCCCAGGCGTTGACCGCATACGGCAGCGGGCCGTGGGGCACGCAGGTGGGCTCCCGCAAGGTGTCCCCGCTGCTGCGCAAGGGCTTCACCGTCAGCAAGGACGTGGCCAGTGCCCGGCTGCTCACCACGGCGCTCGGCCTGCACGAGACCCGGCTCAACGGCGCAAAGGTCGGCAACGACGCACTCGCCCCTGGCTGGACCGACTACAACGACAGACTGCAGTACAAGGTCTACGACGTCACCGGCCAGATCCGGCACGGAGCCAACGCGCTGGGTGCCTACCTTGGCAACGGCTGGTTCTCCGGCAGCATCGGCTTCGCCGGTTCGCAGCGCTACGGCACCCAGCCGTGGTACTCGGCACAGTTGCAGATCACCTTCACCGACGGTACCAGCACCGTGATCAAGACGGACAACACCTGGAAGACCACCGCAGGTCCGATCCGGGCCGACGATCTCTACTTCGGCGAGGAGTACGACGCCCGGCAGGCCATCGCGGGCTGGGACTCGCACACCTACAACGACGCCTCCTGGGGCACGCCCGCCGTCCGCACCGGCACCGCACCGCGCCTGGTGTCGCAGGTGGACAACGGGGTGCTCGTGCAGAAGGAGTTCCGGCCGATCGCGGTCACCCAGCCCAAACCGGGCGTCTGGGTGTTCGACATGGGCCAGAACTTCACCGGGTGGAACCGGGTCAAGGCGACCGGAGCCGCCGGCACCGTACTGACCATGCGGCACGCCGAGGTGCTCAACCCGGACGGCACGCTCTACCTGGACAACCTACGGGTCAACGGGCTCGCCACCGACAGGTTCACGCTGGCCGGCACCGGCGGGGAGGAGAGCTACACCCCGCGGTTCACCGTGCACGGCTACCGCTACGTCGAGTTGACCGGCTATCCGGGCACCCCGACCGCCGACACCGTCACCGGGCTCGCCGCTTGGACCGCAGGGTCGCAACTCGGCACCCTGACCACGTCGAACACCCTGCTCAACCAGGTGCAGCAGGCGATCGTGTGGGGTCAGCGCTCCAACATGCTGTCCATCCCGACCGACTGCCCGCAGCGTGACGAGCGGCTGGGTTGGACCGGTGACATCGCGGCGTTCGCGGCGACGTCCACCTTCAACATCGACATGCAGGCGTTCCTGGACAAGTTCGCCGACGACCTCGCCGACGCCCAGCACCCGGACGGGGCGTTCCCCGACACCGTGCCGGACGCCTGCTGCGGCGCCGGCACGGCGGGGTGGGGCGACGCGGGCGTCATCGTGCCGTACACGCTGTGGCAGCGCTACGGTGATCTGCGCGTGGTCGACGAGCACTTCGACGCGATGGCGCGCTGGGTCGACTACTCGCGCAACACGGCGGGTGCCGACCTGATCCGCAACACCGGCGGCTACGGCGACTGGCTCAACGTCAACGACGACACCGCCCGCGACCTCATAGCCACGGCCTACTTCTCCTGGTCGGCGCGGTTGGTGTCCCGGATGGCAGCGGCCACCGGCCGCACCGCGCAGGCCACCAGCTACGGCACGCTCGCCGATCAGGTCGCCGCGGCCTTCACCGCACGCTGGGTGTCCGGCGACGGGACCGTGGCGGGTAACACGCAGACCGGCTACGTGCTGGCCCTGGCCTTCGGGCTGCTGCCGGCCCACCTCGTACAGCCCGCTGCCAACAAGCTGGTCGGCGAGGTCAATGCGGCCGGAGGCCACCTGTCCGTCGGTTTCCTCGGCGTGGAGAACCTGCTGCCGGTGCTGGCGGACACCGGGCACGCCGACGTGGCGTACCAGATCCTGCTGCAGCCGGACTTCCCCGGTTGGGGCTACATGATCGCCAAGGGCGGTACGACCATCTGGGAACGCTGGGACGGCATTCAGCCCAATGGGGAGTTCAACACCCCGTCGATGAATTCCTTCAACCACTACGGCCTCGGTTCGGTCGGCGACTTCCTCTACCGGCAGGTCGGCGGGCTCTCCGCCGGCACGCCCGGTTACCAGTCGTTGCTGGTGGCACCGCGCCCCGGTGGCGGGCTGACCTCGGCGAAGTCGGCACTGGAAACGCCGTACGGGCAGGCGGTCAGTGACTGGTCGATCTCCGGCGGCACGCTCACCCTCCGGGTGACGGTCCCGGCCGGAGCCACCGCGACGGTACGGATGCCGGCGAGCGCGGCCGACGTCGTCTCCGCTCCGGCCCAGGCTGTCCCGTTCGGGTTCAGCCAGGTCGGCTCGCAGGGCACGGCGGTGTACCACCTCCCCGCAGGTTCGTACACCTTCACGGCCCCGGCCTAGCCAGGGACAGGGGCCGCGCGGGGTTCGTCACCCGCGCGGACCCGTTCCCCTTCGGTCCGGGCCGCACCTCCGATCGGGACCGCACAGCTGATCAGGCGAGGTCGGCTACCAGGACGACGACGAGGTGGCGCGGGCCATGCACGCCCTCGACCCGCTGCAGCTCGATGTCGCTGGTGGCCGACGGCCCGCTGATGAAGGTCAGCGGCCGGAGCGGATCGACCCGTTCCAGCAGCTCCGCTACCGTCTGCACCACCTGTGCCGCCCGCACCACACACACATGCCGGTCAGGTATGAGGGTGACGGCCCGTCGTCCCTGGTCGACCGACCCGTCCAGCACGATCGTCCCGGTCTCGGCACACGCTGCCGTGCACGCGGTCAACACGGCGTCCATCGCGTCCAACTGGACTGCCGTCAGGGTGCCGTCGTCCACCACCGCGCCGTCCGGCGCCCACCCGAATGGCAGGCCGGTCGGCACCACTGTCCGACCGACACCGTCCAGCGCCGCAGCGAGCACGGCGGGCAGGGTTTCCGGGGTGGCGCGGTGCACCGCAGCCCGGTAGTCGGCGAGCCGATCCACGAACAGCTCGAGCATCTCGTGTGCAGCCAGGTCGCCCGCTCGCCGGTAGTCCCGCACGACGGGCACCAGCCCCTGCGGGAGGTCGCCGAGCGCCGAGCGGATCCGGGCCAGCACCTCGTCGCGGGCGGTCATGACGTGCCCCTGGTGCGCAGCCACCACTCGCGGAACGTCTCGGTCGGCGGCAGTGGGATGTCGCGACTGACGGTCCACGCTGACAGTGGCGGTGGCAGAGCGCGGCGGCGCACCAGCCGGCGGCCCCAGCGAGCCAGTCGGGTGGCGAGGCCGAACCGGCCGGGGGAACGCATCACCCAGGCGGCGGCGGCCATCGCGATGGCCTCGGCGGAGGGCCGCACATGAGCGGCCGCGCGCTCCTCGACGTGCCGGGCGCGCAGGTGGACCAGGATCGACGGGATGTCGATACGCACCGGGCAGGCGTCGAAGCAGGCACCGCACAGGCTCGACGCGTACGGCAGCGAGGCGTTCAACTCCACGCCGGTGAGCTGCGGGGACAGGATCGCTCCGATCGGACCGGGATAGGTGGACCCGTAGGCGTGCCCGCCGGTGCGTTCGTAGACCGGGCAGACGTTCAGGCAGGCGCTGCACCGGATGCAGTTCAGAGCGGGCCGGCCCACCTCGTCGGCGAGGACCGCCGTACGACCGTTGTCGAGCAGCACCAGGTGGAAGTCCTGCGGACCGTCGCCGGGCGTCACGCCGGTCCACATCGAGGTGTAGGGGTTCATCCGCTCGCCGGTGGACGAGCGAGGCAGCAGCTGGAGGAAGACCTCAAGATCGGCCCAGGTCGGGATGACCTTCTCGATGCCCATGACGGTGATCAGGGTGTCCGGCAGGGTGAGGCACATCCGCCCGTTGCCCTCGGACTCGACGACCATCAGGGTGCCGGTCTCGGCCACCGCGAAGTTGGCCCCGGACACCGCCACCTTCGCCGACAGGAACTTGCGGCGCAGGTGGCGGCGGGCGGCCATCGCCAGCACCCGGGGCTCGTCGGTGAGGTCGGGGTCGACGCCGGGCATCTCCCGCAGGAAGATCTCGCGGATCTCGGCCCGGTTGCGGTGGATCGCCGGGACCAGGATGTGCGAGGGGGTGTCGTGTCCGAGTTGGACGATCAGCTCGGCGAGGTCCGTTTCCCAGGCCGCGATGCCCGCTCGGGCCAGCGCCTCGTTGAGCCCGATCTCCTGGGTGACCATCGATTTGACCTTGACAACCTCGTCGGCCCCGGTGGCGCGCACCAGGTCGGTGACTATCCGGTTGGCCTCGACGGCGTCCCGGGCCCAGTGCACGGTGCCACCGCGCTCGGTGATCGCGCTCTCCAGCCGTACCAGGTGGGTGTCCAGGTCTTTCATCGTGTTGGTCTTGATGGCTTCGCCAGCGAGCCGCAGCCGCTCCCAGTCGGGCAGCTCGGCGACGACCGCGGCGCGTTTGGCGCGGATGGTGGCGGTGGCGTGGCCGAGGTTGCGGCGCAGCGACGCGTCACCCAGGGCGATGCCCGCGGCCTGCGGGAACGTCCGCGAGCCGCGCAGTGCGCCGACGCCCGGGGACGAGTGCACCGGCATGCCGAGGAACACGGTGCTCATGGTGCCGCCTGCCTGGTCTCGGTGCCGGCGAGGATCTCGGCGAGGTGCAGGGTGCGCACCCCGGTCCGCAGCCGGGACAGCCCGCCGCCGATGTGCATCAGGCAGGACGAGTCGCCGGCGGTGACGATCTCGGCGCGGGTGCCCGTGACGTGCCGCATCTTGTCGGCGAGCATCGCTGTCGACGTGTCGGCGTTCTTGAGGGCGAACGTGCCGCCGAAGCCGCAGCACTGATCGGCGTCGGGCAACTCGATCAGGTCGATGCCCCGCACCTGGCGCAGCAGCCGCAGCGGCTTGTCGCCGACGCGCAGCATGCGCAGCGAATGGCAGGTGGGGTGGTAGGTGACCCGGTGCGGGAAGTAGGCACCGACGTCGGTGACACCAAGAACATCGATCAAGAACTCACTCAGCTCGTACGTGCGCCCCGCCACGTCTTCGGCGCGCTGGGTGAGATCGGGGCGGCCGTACCGCGTGGCGAGCGCCGCGTGCTGGTGACGGACCGAGCCGACGCAGGAGCCCGACGGTGCGACCACCGCGTCGAAGTCGGCGAAGACGGTGCTGAAGTGCTCGACGAGCGGTACCGCCTGGCGCTGGTAACCGGTGTTGACGTGCATCTGCCCGCAGCAGGTCTGCGCGGTGGGAAACGTCACCTGGTGTCCGAGTCGTTCCAACAGGGTGACCGTCGCCCGCCCGACCTGCGGAAAGAGTGTGTCGGCCAGGCAGGTGACGAAGAGCGCGATCCGCATTGGTTCACCGCCTTCTGGCAGTGGTCGCCGAGCGGGCTGATCGACGGGTCGGCGCGCTGACCCGGATGCTCGACTCGCGGACCACCAGCTCGGGCCGGAACACGACCTGCCGGTGTTGGTGCTGCTCGGGCTCGTTGGCCTCCTCCAGCAGCAGCTGGGTCGCCGCCCTGCCGAGTTGCTCGCGGGGCTGGCGCACCGACGACAGCGGCACCGCCGAGGCGGCGGCGAAGTCGATGTCGTCGTAGCCGACGATGGCGACGTCCTGCGGAACGCGCACGCCCCGCATGGTCATCTCCTGCAGCACGCCGAGCGCCACCAGGTCGTTGGCGCAGAACACCGCGGTCGGCCGGGTCTCGGCGGGCAGGTCGGCGATGTGTTTTCCGGCGCGTCGGCCGGCGGCGACCGTGAGATTGGAGGTCGGCACCACCTGGAGGTGCTGGCCGCCGGTCAGCGCGGCGATCAGGCCGGTATGCCGGTCGGTGACCTGCGCCAACGAGAACGGCCCGCCGGCGAAGGCGATCCGTTCGTGGCCCTGCTCGACGAGGTGGGCGCCGGCGAGCCGGCCGCCGAGCACGTCGTCGACGGCCACCGAGCAGCGGTTGTGCCGGCCGGAGCCGCGGTCGACCAGCACCACCGGGATGCCGCGCTCGATCAGCTGGTCCAGTCGGGCGTCCACGGTGTCGTCGACGGGGGTGATGAGCACGCCGAGCACGCGTTGCTCCTCCAGCAGGTCGAGGTGACGGCGTTCGCGGGCGGCGTCCTCATCGCTGTTGAAGATCATGATGTTGACGCCGCCGTCCTCGCCCGCCGTCTCCGCACCCCGCAGGACATCGGTGAAGAACGGGTTGGCGAGGTCGAGGGCCACCACCGCGATGGTCTTGCTGCGTCCGGCGCGCAGTTGCCGGGCCGAGTCGTTGCGGACATAGCCGAGCTCGGCGATCACCTCCAGCACCCGCTGGCGGGTGGTGGGCGCGACCAGGGCGGGACGGTTGAGCACGTTGCTCACCGTTCCGATGGAGACACCGGCGCGCTGGGCAACCTCCTTGATGTTGCTGGTCGCCATGGCTCCTCAAGGTGTTCGCTGGCACGACGGGTGTCCGTGCAGAGATAGACGCCCATTCTCGGCTGAGTAGCGCCGAGCTTACGCGCGAAATGAAACGTGTCAACTCACGGCCGACCCGTACTTGCATCTCGACTTGGCGCAGGTGCGTGCCTTATCGAAGCTCGCCATTGACAGTCCCGCAACGGGATCGTAGCGTACGAGCCGCAAACATCGAAACGATTCAGTTTGATCTTGACTTGATCTGGTCCGGGTTCTCGAGACGGTTCGGAGATGGTGGAGGGAGGTGGAGACATGGCAACCGACACCACGCTGCCGGTCGGTCAGCCGCTGCTGCACGTCGATCGGATGACAGTGGACTTCCCCGGCGTACGTGCCCTGGACGGCGTGCACTTCGACGTTCGAGCCGGCGAGGTCCACGCGCTGGTCGGCGAGAACGGCGCCGGAAAGTCCACATTGCTCAAGGTGCTTGGCGGGCTGCACAGTCCGAGCGCGGGCGAGATCAGGCTGGGAGGCCGGGACTACCGCCCACGTCGGCCCGCCGACGCGTTGCACGCGGGTATCGCGGTGATCTACCAGGAGTTCAACCTCTACCCCGACCTCACGGTCGCGGAGAACGTCTACTCCGGCCGCGAGCCGTACGGCCGGATCTCGCGCGGCATCCGCTACAGCGAGATCAACCGACGCTCGGCGGAGCTGTTCACCACCCTGGGCGTCACCATCGACCCCACGGCGACGGTCGGCAGCCTTACCGTCTCCGAGCAGCAGCTCGTCGAGATCGCCAAGGCGCTGTCGGTGGACGGCCGCATCATCGTGATGGACGAACCGACCGCTGCGTTGTCCGCCGACGAGGCGACCAGACTGCTGGACGTCGTACGGCGACTGCGCTCCGAAGGTCGCAGCGTCGTCTACGTCAGCCACCGCCTTGACGAGGTCTTCGCCGTCGGGGACAGGGTCACCGTGCTGCGCGACGGTCGGCACGTACGCACGGCCGCGCTCGCCGACACCCACCCTGACGAGCTGGTCCGGCTGATGGTGGGCCGCGACATCTCGTCGGCGGCACGCGTCGAGGTCTCGGGCGACGAAGTGGTGCTCGACCTTGCCGGGATCAGCGCCGGGCGGCAGTTGCGCGATGTGTCGATCACGGTGCACGCCGGCGAGATCGTCGGCATCGGGGGCGTGGCGGGAGCCGGTCAGCCCGAACTGTCGCAGGTCATCTTCGGTGCCCTGCCGGTGACGGCCGGCACCATGACGTTCGACGGCGCGCCGTACCGGCCGGGCAGCCCTGCCGACGCGATGGCGGCCGGCATCGGCTTCCTGCACGAGGACCGCAAGGCCGCCGGCCTGCTGCCCGACCTGTCGGTGCGCGACAACCTCACCATCTCGGTGCTGGGCCGGCTGCGGCACGCGCTCAGCCGGCTGCTGTCCCCGGCGGCCCAGACCGGCGTCTTCGCCGACTACCGCAAGCGGCTGGCCATCCGTACCACGGGTCCTGACCAGCTGATCGGCCAGCTCTCCGGTGGTAACCAGCAGAAGGTCCTGCTCGGGCGGGCGCTCGCTCCCGGAGGTCGGTTGCTGATCCTCAACGAGCCGACCCGGGGCGTCGACATCGGCGCCAAGTTCGAGATCCATCAGCTGATCAATGAACTGACCGCCGGCGGCGCCGCGGTGCTCATGATCTCCAGCGATCTGCCGGAGCTGCTGGGAATCAGCAACCGGGTCTACGTGCTGGCCGGTGGCCAGGTGGTCGGGCACCTCACCGGCGCCGACCTGACCGAGGAGAACGTCATCATGTGCGCCACCACCGAACGCAGGATCTTCTCGGAGGTGAGCGTCTGATGTCAGCCGTGCTGCGCAGAGCCCCGCTCGCCGTCCCGCTCCTGCTGGTAGTCCTGTTCCTGGCCGTGCGGACCGACAGCTTCCTGTCCGGCGGCAACATCGAGAACGTTCTGGTCAACGCGGCGATCGTCGCGGTGCCGGGGCTGGCGATGACCTTCTGCCTGGCGATGGGAGAATTTGACCTGTCGATCGGCTCGACGGTCTCGCTCGCCGCGGTGGTCTGCTGCACGGCGATCATCGACGGGCATCCCGTACTGGTGGCGATGCTGCTGGCCCTGGCGGCCGGAGCGTTGATCGGCCTGGTCAACGGCCTGGTCGTCACCAAACTCGGGGTCACACCGTTCATCGCCACCCTGGCCACCCTGGTCATCGTGCGCGGGCTGTCCCTCGCCTACACCGACGGCCACGACCGGATCGTCAGCTCGCCCGGCCTGAAATACCTGGTGGGCGGGCGGCCCCTCGGGATACCGATGCCGATCCTGTTGGCAGTGCTCGCCACCGCGCTCGCCTGGTGGACCGTCAACCGGACCAGGTTCGGCCGTTGGGTCTGCGCGGTGGGCTCCAACCGCGAGGCGGCCCGGGTCTCCGGCCTGCCGGTCGACCGGATCAGGATCGCCGTCTATGTGCTGGTCGGGGTTGCCGGTGGCTTCTGGGGCCTGCTGATCGCCAGTCAGCTGCAGAAGGGCAACGGGCAGCTGGGCCTGGGCTTCGAACTCGACGCGATCACCGTGGTCGTGCTCGGCGGCACCGCGCTGCTCGGCGGCCGGGCCTCGATCATCGGCACCGTGCTGGGCGCGGTGCTCATCGAGACCATCCGCAATGGGCTGAACCTGCTCAACACGCCACCGGCCTTCCAGCGCATCAGCGTCGGGCTGCTGCTCATCGCGGCACTCGCCCTGCTCGGGCTGCGCAGGCGGGCCACCAGTGGCCCCGTGACCGTCCCCGCCGCCGTCAGGGAGGCCGCCGTATGAGCACCAGGACGGAAACCCCGGTACCCGTCGACCCGGCACCCGGGCACAGCCGGAGCCCCGGTGCGGACGTCACGAGCCGACCTGGGTTGGGCAAGCTCTGGGACACCTGGGGGATCACCGCGATGCTGGTCCTGCTGCTGGCGGTGACACCGCTGGTGGCGCCGGACTTCCTGGAGTTCGAGAACCTGCAGTCGGTGCTGCGGGAGAGCGCGTACCTGGGGATCGTGGCGGCGGGCATGACCTTCGCCATCGCCAGCGGCGCCTTCGACCTGTCGGTCGGCGGGCAGCTGGCCCTGGTCAGCGTGGTGACCCTGATCGGATACTCGGCGGGTGGCACTCCGCTGGCGGTGTCCTCCGCCGTGGCGACCGGGCTGGCCTGCGGGCTGGTCAACGCCGCTCTGATCACCGGCCTGCGGGTGCCGCCGTTCGTCGCCACCCTCGGGACACTGTTCGTCTTCCGGGGCGTGGCGTACATCCTGACCCAGGATGGACCCAAGACGCTGCCGTACGACCAGATCGGCTCACCGTTCGTCAAGATCGGCGGATTGAACCTGGCCGGCATCCCGGTGCCATTCGTGATCATGCTCGCCGTCTATGGAGCCGCTTGGTTGCTGCTGCGCCGCACCGCGACCGGCAGGCGAATCCTCGCCTACGGATCGTCGCCGGCGGCGGCCCGGTTCTGCGGCATCTCCGAGACCCGGATCAGAATTTTCGTCTTCGCCCTGGTAGGAGTGAGTGTCGGCATCGCCGCGCTGACCTACATCACCCGGGTGTGGACCGCCGACGGCTCGCTCCAGGACGGGTTCGAGCTGAAGGTGATCGCCGCCGTGGTGCTCGGTGGCACCAGCCTCAAGGGCGGCAAGGGCACGCTGATCGGGACCTTCTCGGCGGTGCTGCTCGTCAGCGTCCTCAACGACGTGCTCGTCAGCCAGGGGGTCCCGTCGGCATACCAGCGGATCGTGCTGGGTTGTGTGCTGATCGTCGCCCTGACCATCGACGGGTTGCGGACCCGCTTCGCCGCTCCGGGATCGTTCGGGCGGGCGCTGGCAGGTCTGGTGCGAAGGCCGTCGCACGCGGACGGCGCCTGACGATCGACGCCGGTGGCGCCCGCCACCATCTTCGATCATGAATTGAAACGATCAAATCACCCCTCCCGTTCGACACTCGGAAAGGAACATCGACGATGTTCAAGAAGGGTCTCCTCCCGTTCGCCCTCGTCGGCGTGCTGGTCCTGGCAGGCTGCTCGGACTCCAACGCCACCACCCCCGAGGCACCCAAGGACGACAAGATCGTCGTCGGCTTCTCGGTCTACGACATGCAGTACGAGTTCTTCCAGAAGATGGAGGCGGGCACCCGGGCCGCCGCCACCGCCAAGGGCTGGGAGTTCAAGCTGCACGACGAGAAGAGCGACGAGAACGAGATGGTCACCGGCGCCCAGGCGCTCATCGACCAGGGCGTCGACGTGCTGATCATCAGCCCGTTCAAGCCCAGCGCTCTCGGCCCGATCATCGCCAAGGCAAAGGCCAAGGGCGTACCGGTGATCGTCGACGACATCGGTGGCGGCGGCGCGCCGTACGACGCGATCGTGATCTCCGACAACGCCGGTGGTGGCAAGCTCGCCGCCGAATACATGGCCAAGCAGATCGCCGCCAACGGCAAGACCAGCAAGAACGTCGCCTCGATCACGTGCGAGCCGTCGGCGGTCTACGCCGCCCGGCGTAACGCGGGCTTCAAGGAGGCCATCGAGAAGGCGGGCTTCAAGGTGGTCGCCGAGCTGTCCGGCAACTCGAAGGCCGAAGAGGGTTACAAGGTCATGAAGGACATCCTGGCCAAGAACCCCGACGTGGCAGGCGTGTTCTCGTGCAACGACCCGATGGGTGTCGCCGCCGCCAACGCCATCAAGGACGCCGGCAAGAACCCGGTCACCGACATCGTGTCGGTCGGCTTCAACGCCGACCCGGAGGCCATCACCGCGATCAAGGCCGGTGGCCTTGCCGCGACCGTCGCGCAGGACCCGAAGGCGATGGGCGAGCTGACCGTCACGCTGGCCGAGCAGGCTGTCAAGAAGCAGACGATCACCTTCGACAACGCCGCCGAGCGTGAGGTCTACAACCCGGTGGCGCTGATCACCAAGGAAAACGCCGACTCGGTCAAGTGACCCGACAGGTCCGGCGGGTGGGCACCATTTCGGCGTCCGCCCGCCGGACCACTCCAGCCCTTCGGCGCAGCACAGGAGAGATGATGACCGACCACGCCGCGGCCACAGCCGCTGCCGCTGTCAAAGCCGCAGTCGCCGCCATGCGCATCGAGACGCCATCGTGGGCGTACGGCAATTCCGGCACGAGATTCAAGGTGTTCGCTCAGACCGGTGTGCCCCGCGACGCGTACGAGAAGGTGTCGGACGCCGCGATGGTGCATCGGCTGACCGGGGCCGCGCCCAGCGTCGCGCTGCACATCCCGTGGGACGCCGTCGACGACTACGCCGATCTTGCCCGGTTCGCCGAGGCCGAGGGCATCGCGCTCGGGGCGATCAACCCGAACGTCTTCCAGGACAACGACTACAAGCTGGGCAGCGTCTGCCACCCCGATGCCGGTGTGCGGCGCAAGGCGATCGATCACCTGCTGGAGTGCGTCGACATCATGGACGCCACCGGCTCGTCGATACTGTCGCTGTGGTTCGCCGACGGCACCAACTACGCCGGGCAGGACTCCATCGCCGTCCGGCAGGACCGGCTGGCCACCGCGCTGAGCGAGGTCTACGACAGGCTCGGCGACGGCCAGCGAATGCTGGTGGAGTACAAGTTGTTCGAGCCGCACTTCTACTCGATGGACCTGCCGGACTGGGGCACCTCCTACGCGCACTGCGTGGCGCTGGGCGACAAGGCACAGGTTCTGGTCGACACCGGCCACCACGCGCCCGGGACGAACATCGAATTTCTGGTCAGCGTGCTACTGCGCTTCGGCAAGCTCGGCGGCTTCCACTTCAATGGTCGCAACTACGCGGACGACGACCTGATGGCCGGTGCCGCCGACCCGTTCCAGCTGTTCCGGATCGCACACGAGCTGGTCCGCGCCGACGCGATCCGGCCCGAGGCGAATGTCGCCTACATGCTCGACCAGTGCCACAACCTGGAAGCGAAGGTGCCGGCGCTGATCCGTTCGGTGCTCAACGTGCAGGAGGCGGTCGCCAAGGCGCTGCTCGTCGACACCGGGGCGCTGGTCGCCGCGCAGCAGGCGGGCGACGTGCTCGGTGCGCACGCGGTGCTGATGGATGCCTTCTCCAGTGACGTGCGCCCACTGCTCGCCGAGATGCGAGTCGGGATGGGGCTCGACCCGGACCCGATCGCCGCCTACCACCGGTCGGGCTACCAGAAGAAGATCGAAACCGAGCGTGTCGGCGGCCAGCAGGCCGGATGGGGAGCCTGACCTGATGAGCAGCACAGCTTCTGACCTCGTCGCCCGGTCGAACCGGCTGGGCGCCGACCCGCGCAACACCAACTTCGCCGGGGGCAACACCTCGGCGAAGGGCACCGACCTCGATCCGGTGACCGGAAAGGACGTCGAACTGCTGTGGGTGAAGGGCTCCGGTGGTGACCTCGGCACGCTGACCGAGGCCGGGCTCGCGGTGCTGCGGCTGGACCGGGTGCGGGCCCTGGTCGACGTGTATCCGGGCGTCGAGCACGAGGACGAGATGGTCGCGGCGTTCGACTACTGCCTGCACGGTAGGGGCGGTGCCGCCCCGTCGATCGACACCGCGATGCACGGCCTCGTCGACGCCGCGCACGTCGATCACCTGCATCCGGACGCCGGGATAGCGTTCGCGACCGCCGCCGACGGGCCGGCCCGGACCGCGGAGTGCTTCGGTGACCGGGTGCGCTGGGTGCCGTGGCGCCGGCCCGGGTTCCAACTGGGACTCGACATCGCCGAGATCCGGCGCGACCACCCCGAGGCGATCGGCGTCATCCTCGGTGGACACGGCATCACCGCCTGGGGCGAGACCAGCGAGGAGTGCGAGGCGCACGCGCTGGAGATCATCGACACGGCGCAACGGTTCATCGACTTCCACGGCAGGCCGGAGCCGTTCGGTCCGGTGCTACCCGACCACGAGCCGCTGCCCGAGGCGCAGCGCCGGGAGCGCGCGGCGCAGTTGGCACCCGTGCTGCGCGGCCTCGCCTCGACGGACCGTCCGCAGGTCGGTCACTTCAACGACAGCGACGTCGTGCTGGACTTCCTCTCCCGTCAGGAGCACCCCCGGCTGGCGGCGCTGGGCACCTCGTGCCCCGACCACTTCCTGCGCACCAAGGTCGCGCCGATGGTGCTCGACCTGCCGCCGAGCGCCCCGCTCGACGACGCGATAGCCCGGTTGCGCGAGCTGCACGCCGCCTACCGCAACGACTACGCCGCCTACTACGCGCGGCATGCAGATGCGGACTCGCCGGCGATGCGGGGCGCCGATCCAGCGGTGATCCTGGTGCCGGGGGTCGGCATGTTCACCTTCGGCGCCACCAAGCAGACCGCCCGGGTGGCCGGCCAGTTCTACGTCAACGCCATCAACGTGATGCGGGGCGCCGAGGCCCTGTCAAGCTACGCGCCGATCGACGAGAGCGAGAAGTTCCGGATCGAATACTGGGCGCTGGAGGAGGCGAAACTCGCCAGGCTGCCAAAGCCCAAGCCGCTGGCCTCCCGGATCGCGCTGGTCACCGGCGGCGGCTCGGGGATCGGGCGGGCCATCGCGCATCGGCTGGCGGCCGAAGGCGCCTGCGTCGTCGTCGCCGACCGCGACGGTGAGTCTGCCCGGCGGGTGGCCGCCGAACTCGGCGGGGCCGACGTCGCGGTCGGGGTGGTTGCCGACGTCACCGACGCGGGTGCGGTCAGCCAGCTGGTACAGGCAGCCGCGCTCGCCTTCGGCGGGGTGGACCTCGTGGTCAACAACGCCGGCCTGTCGATCTCCAAGCCGCTGCTGGACACCACCGAAGCCGACTGGGACCTGCAACACGACGTGATGTCAAAGGGCTCCTTCCTGGTGGCCCAGCAGGGTGCCCGCGTGATGATCACGCAGGGGATGGGGGGCGACATCGTCTACATCTCCAGCAAGAACAGCGTCTTCGCGGGTCCGAACAACGTGGCCTACAGCGCGGCGAAGGCGGCTCAGGCGCACCAGGTCCGGCTGCTCGCGGCCGAGCTGGGCGAGCATGGGATCAAAGTCAACGGCATCAACCCCGACGGCGTCGTACGCGGGTCCGGCATCTTCGCCGGAGGCTGGGGCGCCAAGCGGGCCGCCGTCTACGGGGTTCCGGAGTCCGAACTCGGCGCCTACTACGCCCAGCGCACCCTGCTCAAGCGGGAGGTACTGCCCGAGCACGTCGCGAACGCGGTGGTCGTGCTCACCGCCGGCGAGCTGTCGCACACCACAGGCCTGCACATTCCCGTGGACGCCGGCGTAGCTGCCGCGTTCCTGCGCTGACCGATCCGACCGCCGAGGAGCACGCAGATGACAGGCACCGTCACGGTCGCCGCAGCGGATCTCGGAGCGTCGAGCGGCCGGGTGATGCTGGCCCGGGTCGGCGCGGACGTCCTCGACCTGACCGAGACGCACCGGTTCGCCAATCGGCCGATCCAGCTCGGCGCCACGTTGCACTGGGACGTGCTGAGCCTCTACCAGGGCGTTCTCGACGGGCTACGGGCGGCGGGCAGGATCGCCGCGCAGGGCGGCGCCCATCTCGACGGCGTCGGGATCGACTCATGGGCCGTCGACTACGGTCTGCTCGACGCGGCCGGCGCCCTGATCGGCAACCCGGTCTGCTACCGGGACAGCCGGACCGACGGCGTGATGGAGACCGTGCTCGGCCGGCTGGGAGCTGCCCGCCTCTACGAGACCACCGGGCTGCAGAACCTGCAGTTCAACACCATGTTCCAGTTGGTCAGTGCCGAGGGGACCGCGGCGGCGCGGACGGCACGGCGGATGCTGCTGCTGCCCGACCTGCTGGCGTTCTGGCTGACCGGGCAGCAGGGAACCGAGATCACCAACGCGTCGACGACGCAACTTCTCGACGCTCGTACCGGCGAATGGTCTCTTGATCTGATCTCCGACCTCGGCCTTGCCCCCACGCTGTTCGCGCCGCTGCGCCGGCCCGGAGACCGGATCGGTGAGCTGACCTCGCAGGTGCTCGCCGATCTCGGCCTGCCGGGACCGGTGCCGGTGATCGCGGTCGGCTCGCACGACACGGCCTCGGCCGTGGTGGCCGTCCCGGCGAGCGGTGACCGGTTCGCCTACATATCCTGCGGCACCTGGTCGCTGGTGGGTGTGGAACTGCCGGCGCCGGTGCTCACCGAGGCCAGCCGGCAGGCCAACTTCACCAATGAGACGGGTGTCGACGGCACGGTGCGCTACCTGCGCAACGTGATGGGGCTGTGGCTGCTTCAGGAGACGATCCGCTGCTGGCAGGCCGACGGTTCCGCGGTGGACCTGGACGTGCTGCTGTCCCAGGCTGCCGCCGAACCCGCGCTGCGCTGCGTGGTGGACCCGGACGACCCGGTGTTCCTGCCGCCGGGCGACATGCCGGCGCGGATCGCCGAATCCTGCCGGCGGACCGGCCAGCCGGAGCCGTCGTCGCGAGCCGCCATCGTGCGCTGCATCCTGGACAGCCTCGCTGTCGCTCATGCTCGCGCCGTCCGGCAGGCCCAGGAGCTGTCAGGTACGGCGGTCGACGTGGTGCACATCGTCGGGGGCGGTTCCCGCAACGAGCTGCTGTGCCAGCTGACCGCCGACGCGTGCGGCCTGCCGGTGACGGCCGGCCCCGTCGAGGCCACCGCACTGGGCAACGCGCTGGTGCAGGCCAGGGCACTTGGCGCGGTCTCCGGCGGGCTCGACGACCTGCGACGCCTGCTGCGCCGCCACCTGCCGGTGCAGCACTACCAACCGCGACCTGCGGCCGGAACGGATTGGGAGCACGCCGCGCGCCTGATCTCTCACCCCTGATCCCCGTCCTGATCACCCGCCCAGGAGGACCGCCGCCATGTCCCGCCAGTTCCGTCCCGTTCGTCTCCTCGCCCTCGCCCTGACCGCGATCCTGCTCGGCAACACCGCGGTCCACAGCCCCGCTACGGCAGCGCCGTTGGCCACGCCGCTCGGCGTGCAAGCCAGCGCCGACTTCGTCACCAGCGCGCGATGGATCTGGACCCCATCCTCCGCCACCGACCAGTGGGTCGCCTTCCGCAAGACCATCGACCTGACGGCGGCGCCCAGTTCGGCGCTGACGATGATCGCGGTGGACTCGAAATACTGGCTGTGGGTCAACGGGACCCTGGTCACCTTCGAGGGCGGGCTCAAACGAGGTCCCAACCCGAACGACACCTACTACGACGAGCGCGACATCGCGCCGTACCTGACCGCCGGCCGCAACACCATAGCGGTGCTGGCCTGGAACTTCGGCAAGGACAGCTTCTCGCACAAGAGCAGCGGGCAGGGCGGGCTGCTGGTGCAGTCCGACATCGTCACCGCCGGCACCACCACCCGGCTGGTCAGCGACGCATCCTGGCGGGCCGTCAGCCATCCCGGCTACCAGCACGAGACCACCGGCAGCCAGCCCAACTACCGGCTTGCCGAGTCCAACGTGTACTACGACGCCCGCAACGCCGGCGCCATGGCCAACTGGCAGGGCGCGACCTTCGTCGACACCGGCTGGGCCACCGCGACCGACAAGGGCGCCGCAGGTGCCGCACCGTGGAACGCTCTGGTGCGCCGGCCGATCCCGGCATTCCGTTTCAGCACACTGCGCGACTACACGAACAACGACTCGCTGCCCACCCAGGGCACCGGCGCCACCATCGTCGCCACCCTGCCGTCCAACCTCCAGGTCACGCCGTACCTGCGGGTGGACGCTCCCGCCGGGAAGGTGATCGGCATCCGTACCGACCACTACAACGACGGCGGGGAGTCCAACGTACGGGCCAGCTACGTCACCACCGGTGGGGTGCAGGAATTCGAGGCGCTGGGCTGGATGAGCGGAACCGCGGTGGAGTACACGGTCCCGGCCGGTGTCACCATCCAGGCGCTGCGCTACCGGGAGAGCGGCTACGACACCGACTTCGCCGGCTCCTTCACCAGCAACGACCCGTTCATGAACACGTTGTGGACCAAGGCAGCCCGCACCATGTACCTCAACATGCGCGACACCTACTTCGACTGCCCGACCCGGGAACGGGCCCAGTGGTGGGGCGACGTGGTCAACCAGCTCAAAGAGGGCTTCTACACCTTCGACACCCGTTCGCACGACCTGGGCCGCAAGGCGATCAACGAGCTGACGGCGTGGCAGAAGCCCGGCGGCCAGCTCTACTCGCCGGTGCCGGCCGGCAACTGGACCAGCGAGCTGCCCACCCAGATGCTCGCCTCGGTCTGGTCGCTGTGGACGTTCTACACCTACACCGGTGACTCGGCCACCGTCGGCGGCGCCTACCCGGAGGTCAAGCGATACCTGGACCTGTGGTCGCTGGACGGCGACGGGCTGGTCAACCACCGCGGCGGCGACTGGGACTGGGAGGACTGGGGTTCCAACATCGACGCCCGGGTGCTCGACAACGCCTGGTACTACCTCGCCCTGGACACCGCCGTCAAGCTCGCCCAGCTGACCGGCAACACCGGGGACGTGGCGGCCTTCCAGGCCCGACGCACCAGCATCGCCGACAACTTCAACCGGGTGCTGTGGCGCTCGGCGCAGGGTGAGTACCGGTCGCCCGGCTACACCGGCGACACCGACGACCGGGGTAACGCGCTGGCGGTGGTGGCGGGTCTCGCCACTCCGTCGACGTATCCGGCGATCGTCAACGTGCTCAACAATCACCGCAACGCCAGCCCGTACCTGGAGTTCTACGTCCTCGAAGCCCTCTACCTGATGGGCGATCCGGCGGCCGCGGAGGCCCGCATGCGGCTGCGCTACGCCTCGCAGGTCAGCGACCCGGGTTACACGCTGTGGGAGCTGTGGAGCAAGGGCGGTGGCGGCACCGACAACCACGGGTGGAACGGCGGCCCCCTCTACGTGCTGTCCGCCTACGCGGCCGGGGTCCGGCCGACCCAGCCCGGCTACACGGCGTACGAGGTGACGCCGCAACCAGGCGGGTTCACCGCCCTCGACGTGGCGGTGCCGACGGTCCGCGGCACCATCGACGTCGAGCTGAACCGGCCGACCGCCAACCAGGTCACCCTGAAGGTGGTCTCGCCGGCCGGCAGCACGGCCACCATCGGCGTGCCGAAGGTCGGCCTGAGCGCCGTCACCATCACCGCCAACGGCACCACCGTCTACGCCGCAGGTGCCGCCACCGGCAGCGTCGCCGGACTGACCTATGCCGGCAGCGACAGCGGTTACGTCTACTTCACCGCCGCGCCCGGCACCTGGACGTTCGACGAGACTGGCACCGGCGGTAGCACCGGCGCGGGCAATATCGCCCAGGGCAAGCCGGTGAGCAGCAACAACTCGCTGGAGACTCCGGACTGGGGCACCAGCCGGCTCACCGACGGCCAGCTCACCAGTGTCGCCGGCTCGCGGGGGTCCACCAGCGCACACACCCTGAACCCTGACGTCAGTGGCGCGCCGATCTGGGTCGAGGTCGACCTCGGCGCGGACACCGACGTGGACGCGCTGCGGCTGTTCCCGCGCACCGACACCACCGCGACCGGTGGTGGAACGCCGGGCTTTCCCGTCGACTTCGCCATCCAGGCCCGGGCCAACGGCAGCGGCAGCTACACGACGGTGCGCACGGTCACCGGCCAACCGAACCCCGACGGCGTCCCGCAGACGTTCGGCTTCACGCCGGTACGGGCTCGCTACCTGCGGGTGCAGGCGACCAGGCTCGGGGCGCCGGCCCACGACGAGGCGGGCGTGTACTACCGGCTGCAACTCGCCGAGCTGGCGGTACCGCTGGCGCACACCGTGGTCACCGCGAGCGACACGTTGGAGAACGGCGACTGGAACCGTGCCTTCGCCTTCGACGGCATCACCACCAGTGTGCCGGGCGCCAAGGGCTACACCAGCAATGACTTCACCGGGCCCGCTGTCGCCGGAACCTGGATCGAGCTCGACCTCGGCGTCAACCGTCCGATCTCGGCCCTGACGCTGGCGCCTCGCACCGACACCCCGGCGTCCGGCGGCGGCACAGCCAACTTTCCCATCGACTTCACCATCGCCACCAGGCCGGACGGCGGTGGCGCCTACACCACGGTGCACACCGTCGCCGGACAGCCGAACCCCAACGGCGCAAGCCAGCAGTACGCGCTGACGCCCACCACAGCCCGCTACGTCCGAGTGCTGGTCACCAGGCTCGGAACGCCCGCCACCGACGAACCGACCCGCTACCGGCTGCAGCTCGCCGAACTGGGCGTCGGATAGGCAGCAAGATTTCGATGGTGCCGACAGCCCCCGCCGCGCATCATCACGCGGAGGCGGCAGCCTCCCGCAGTGCGGCGACCGCCGTCCGCACCGCCGGTGTGTGCTCCACCGCGTCGTGCACCACCAGCTGGATCGACCGGACCGGCGTCGGGCGGACCACCCGGACCGGGGTCACGCCGTGGGGCAGGTGTGCCGCGCCGAGCGCGGGGAGCACCGTGAGGCCGATGCCGGCGGCGACGAAGGCGAGCGCCGTGGGGTAGTCGTGCGCCTCGACCCGGAAGGCCGGGCTGAAGCCGGCGGCGGTGCAGGCCTCGATGAGGTTGGCCCGGCACCACCCGCGGGCGAAGTCGTTGTCGACCCAGCGCTCGTCGGCGAGGTCGACCAGGTCCACCTCCTCCTGCCCGGCGAGGCGGTGCCCGTCGGGCAGCACGGCCACGTACGGGTCGTCGAGGAGGTGGTGTGCGGTGAAGCCCGAACCGGGGTCGAAACCGGTACCCGCCACGACCACCTGCACGTCGGCGCGTTCCTCCCGACTGTCCGGGATGTGTTCGCGCAGTTCCAGGTCGAGCCGGACCCCGGGCAGTTCGGTGGTGACGCGCCGCACCACGAGCGGCATCCACGCGGCGCCCACCGATGCGAAGTACGCGATGGACAGCGCGCCGGTGCGCCCGGTCCGCAGGTCGGCGATCAGCGACTCGGCGGCACCGAGGCGGGCGAGCACCCGGTCCGCCTCGGCGGCGAGGGCGTGCCCGGCGGCGGTCGGCCGCAGGCCCCGCCCGGCTCGGGCCAGCAGGGTGAGACCCGTCTCGCGCTGGAGCGCGGTGAGGTGCTGGCTGACGGCGGACGGGGTGTAGCCCAGGTTGGCGGCGGCGGCCTGGACGGACCCGGACGCGACGACGGAGCGGAAGACCCGGAGGCGGTGGACGTCGAGCACGCCACAACGATAAAGCCAGACTGAATCGTTGTGAAGAAACAATCGCTGGTGCTGAACAATCGTGCCCACGAGAATCGCCCCATGACGTCTGCACAGCTCACCGCCGCCCCGAGCCGGCCGCAGGACACCGAGGGCGACCGCGACCGCGCGCCGTACACCCGGTCCGGGCCGACGGTCGCCGCCGCCGGGATCACGGTGCTCCTGTGGGCGTCGGCGTTCGTCGGCATCCGCTTCGCCGGGCACGACTACTCCCCCGGCGCCATGGCGCTGGGCCGCATGGTGGCGGCGTCCGTCGCGCTGAGTGTGTTCGTAGCGTTCACCGCCCGGCTGCGCCGCGACCGACCGCGGCCCACCGCACCGGGGCCGGACCGGCGTGCCGCCCTACCCCGGGGCGGCACCCTGGGGCTGGTCGCGCTCTGGGGCGTGGCCTGGTTCGGCGGGTACAACGTGGCACTCAACGCCGCCGAGCGCCTGGTCGACGCCGGGACGGCGGCACTGCTGGTGGCGGTCGCGCCCATCCTCGTCGCGGTGGCCGCGGTCCTCGTCCTGGGTGAGCGGCTCACCGGCCGGCTCGGCACCGGCGTGGCGATCGCCTTCGTCGGTGTCGCCCTGATCGCGGCCAGCGGCTTCACCGGGCACGCCGACAAGGTCGGGGTTGGCCTCGCCGTGCTCTCCGCCCTGCTGTACGCCTTCGGCGTACTGCTCCAGAAGCGCCTGCTGGCGCGGGTGGACGCCGTGACGATGACCTGGCTCGGTGCGCTGGCCGGGACCGCGGCCCTGCTGCCGTTCGCCCCCGCGCTCCTCGGGCAGCTCGTCGCCGCGCCGCTGTCGTCCACCCTCGGCATGCTGTACCTGGGCGTGTTCCCGACGGCGATCGGCTTCCTCGCCTGGGGCTACGTGCTGTCCCGCTGGACCGCGGGTCGCACCACCGCCGCGACCTACCTGGTCCCGCCGGTAACCGTCCTGCTGTCCTGGACGCTGCTGGACGAGGTACCGGCACCGCTGGCCCTGCTCGGCGGCGCGCTCTGCCTGACCGGCGTGGTCCTCGCCACGCGCCGCTGACGCCAGGCCGACGCGGCGAACGCGATGTCCCTCGCGCGCGATATGCCTGTCAGGCATAAATATGTCCCTCAGTCATATCGCCATCCCGACATCTTCCTGCCGGGTCGCCCCTACCGGTCGGTCTCCCGCACGCAGAACTCGTTCCCGTCGGGGTCGGCCAGCATCACCGTGCCGTCCGCGCCGATCTCCGGACGGGTGGCCCCGAGGGAGCCGAGCCGGTCGACCTCCGCCTGCAGGTCGACACCGGTCACGGCGAGGTCGAAGCGCTGCCGGTTCCTGCCCGTCTTCGGGGCCACGGGCGGGCCTCCCCAGGCGACCTTCGTGCCGCCGTGCGGTGACTGGATCGCGGTCTCCTCGTCCTGGTCCCACACCAGCGGCCAGCCCAGCGCCTCCCTCCAGAAGAGACCGACCTGCCGGGTGCCGTCGCAGGCGACCTCCCCGAGCAGGCCGCATCCGGCGAGGTAGTTGTTGCCGGGCTCGGTCACGCAGAACTCGTAACCCTCCGGGTCGGCCAGGACGATGTGCCCCTCCTCGGGGCGCTGCCCGACGTCGAGGTGGCCGCCGCCGAGCCGCAGAGCCGTCGCCACCCTGTGCTGCTGGTCGTCCGGGCTGGCACTGGTCAGGTGGAGGTGCATGTAGTTCGGCCGCACCATCTCCGCGTCGCCGGGGGCGAACCGGAGGCTGACCTGGGTGTCGTCGCCGGGCAGGAGCACACCACCGGCGTCCTCGACGATCTCCCGCCCGAGCATGCCGGCCCAGAACTGCGCCAGGCGAGCCGGGTCCTGCGCATCGTAGGTCACCGTCAGCGTTCGCGTTCGCATCACTGCACGGTAGTGACGGAACAGCAGGACGACAACGCAATAGGCCGGTCACCGGGTCAGGCCGACAGGCGTGGTCCGACTGCCCTGGCGGCCCGCTCGATCTCTGTACGTCTGGCCTCCCAGAAGGCCGCGTCGCGCTGCTGGTCGGCGTACCCGGCTGCGGTCCCGGTGGAGCCGTCGAGCTGTTCGCGCAGGATGTCGGCGTGACCGGCGTGCCGGCTCGAATCGTTGAGGATGTGGACGAGGACGGCGAACAACGTGACCTGCGGCCGCGGCCACCAGGGCACGTGGCCCGGCGCGTCGACGGCCAGAGCGGTGATCGTCGCGTCCGAGTGGGCCCACACGCGACGGTATCGGCCGGTGATCTCCTGGCGCGTCTCGTGCTCGGTCGCCCACATGTCGGTGCCGCGCGCCTCGGCGTCGTCCCAGGGGGCCAGCGGTTCGGGGAACGGCCGTCCGAAGACCTCGCCGAGGTACCGGGCCTCCCACACCGACAGGTGCTTGACCAGGCCGAGCAGGTTCGTGCCGGTCGCGGTGAGGGGGCGGCGTACGTCGTACTCGCCGAGCCCGTCGAGCTTCCAGAGGAGTGCCTCGCGAACCTCCCGCAGCTCGGTGTGCAGATACGACTTCGCGAAGTCATCGATCATGAACCATGAGCCTGCCACGTGCTCCCGGCGGCCTCAAAGCCGGCAGGTCGTCTGTTAGCGTCGGGCCGTGTTCGCCACCGAACGGGTCCGACTGCGCCCGCCCACGCCCGACGACGCGCCGAACCTGTTCCGCCTGAAGGGCGATCCCGACCTGCACCTGATCACCGACGGCGAGCCGTTCGTTCCGCGCCACGTCGGCCAGCTTCGGGCCTGGCTGGAGCGGCAGGTCATCGAGCCGCCCGACAGCCAGTCGACGGTCCTGCTCCTGGCCGAGACGGTAGCCGACAGCACGTTCCTGGGTCGCGGCGTGCTCTGGGGGATCAACACATTCAACCGGTACGCCCACCTCGGCATCGCGCTGGTCCCCGAGGCGCGCGGTCAGGGATACGGGGCCGAGGTGATCCGGCTGCTCTGCCGGTACGGCTTCCGTAACCGCAATCTGCGCCGCGTGGAACTGGAAACGCTGGCCAGCAACGTCGCCATGCGGCGGACCGCGGAGGCGTGCGGCTTCACGCACGAGGGCACCCAGCGGGAACGCGAGTACGACGGCGACGGCTTCGCCGACTTCGTGCTCTACGGCCTGCTCCGGCGCGACTGGACGTCGTAGTCGGCGCGCACCGCCGCCTCGGCCGGCGGCGGGCGAGACGTCAGCGGGTCAGGCCGACCAGCGTGGCCAGCCGCGCCACCCCGGCCGGCGCTGGGTGGCCGCGGGCGACCTCGGCGATCACCGTACGCGCCGACGGCCGGCACCGGACCTCGGCCGGCGCGACGGCATCAGCCTCGACCAGCGCCCGGGCCGCGCCACGCAGGTCACCGACCTGGAGGTACGCCCGCGCCACGTCCACCAGGTACGCGGCCCGGTGTTCGGCCGGCAGCCGCCGCCACCCGTCCCGCCGCACCGCCGCCGCGTGCCGCCGTACCGCCTCCTCGACGTCCCCCAGCTCGACCGCCGCCACCACCCGGGCCAGCTCGACGGCGGTCGTACCGAAGCCGGTCCGGTGCAGGTCGTCCCCGCCGCGGATCCGCGCGGCGATGTCGGCGGCCTGCTCGGTCAGCTCCCCCGCCCGGCTGCTGTCGCCGCAGCCCGCGGCGGCCAGGGCGGCCTGGAGCAGCAGCGTCCCCTGCACGGCCCCCGGGCCGACACGGCTGGCGGCAGCCAACGTCGCGGCGAGGGCCAGCCGGTGCCGTCCCGACGCGCGCAGCGCCGCCCCGACCGGCACGGCCGCCGTCGCGGCCAGGACCGGGTCGCCGCCCGCCGCGCCCATCGCCCGGTCGCCGGCGAGCCACGCGAGATCGGCCTCGCCGAGCTTCACCAGCAGCGACGCGGTGATCCGGTACGCCGGCACCAGCAGCTCCGGCCCCGTGCCGTGCGCGGTGTCCAGCAGCCCCGGCAGCACCCGCACCAGCTGCGCGTAGTGCCCGTGCTGGTAGGTCAACCAGGCGTACTCGACGTGCCGCCTGACCTCACCTGTCGGCTTCTGAGGGGTGTTGTCGTAGCGGGCGAGGGCGGCCCGGATCTCGTCCACGCCGTCCAGCCCCTGTTCGGTGGCCGGTGCGGGATGCGGGCCGAGCAGCGCCATCGGGTCGACACGCAGCACCTCGGCGATTTCCTGGATCAGCGGGTACCGGTCCAGCGTGCGGACACCCCGCTCGACCTTGTCCACCCAGGACTTCGACCGGCCGAGCCGGTCGGCGAGCATCTGCTGGGTCATCCGCCGCCGTACCCGCCAGCGCGCCACCCGGCGACCGATCGGCAGCTCACCGGTCACGCTTCCACCGCCGGTCCGGGACCGCACGCGTCGGGTCGTCCGTCGGTACGCGGTCCTTCTCGGCCTGGTCGAGGAGGCGCTGTTTCGCGGCCTCCCGCTCAGCCGCCTCGACCTGCTCGCCTCGGCTCGGTGAATCTTCGCCTGTCATCGCTACCTCCGTCAGCGTTGGGCGTGGCAGCAGGTCTGATTTCCTCTCGCCACCGCCCGTGGAGTCCTGCGGCCAGCCAAATCGACTGCTGATCGGCCGACCAGATGGCGAGCGATGCGCGCGGTTGCGCTGCTCGGTGCCGGGGTTGCGCAGGGTTGCGCCGTTCGGTCATGTGAGCATCGAGGCCCATAGGATTATCACTGCAAGTAGCCAGTTGATAGCTGGAGGCCCACGATGGCGCGGCCGGTCACGAACACAGCCTTCGAATCCCTGCTGTACGACGCCGGCTATGGCAACGCCCACGCTGCCTTCGCACGTCAGCTCAACCTCGCCGGCCGTGCCTACGGCGGATGGCGCTATGACGCCGCCAGCGTCTACTGGTGGCTGCGGGGTCGCCGTCCCGCTGAGCATGTCCAAGCCACCATGGCCGACGTACTCGCCCGCAAGCTCGGTCGTCCTGTCGCCGTCGCAGCGCTGGGATTCGCCGCCAGCCCCTTGACCGGAGAGGTCCGCTATCCCACTTCCGCCGGCCACGCGGTCGATGCCGCCGAATCACTCTGGTCGACGCTCAGCAAGCCGGTCGATAGGCAGTCCGACGAGGCGTTCAGCAGCGGCAAAGCTCTGCAAGCCGCGTTCGGGTGGCGGTACGACCTCCCTGACGAATCGGTCAGCCACACTGGTCGACAGCAGGTCACGCTAGTCGACGTCCAGTCCCTGTACGCCCTCGTCGACCACTTCACCGATCTCGATCGACGTCATGGCGGTGGCTCCCCACGCACTCGGACGCTCATGGCCGACTTCCTCGTGCGGCAGGTCGTCCCCATGCTGCACGGCACCTACACCGACACAGTGGGTCGCGACCTCATGCGGGCCACCGCGACACTCTCCGGCCAACTCGCCTTCATGTCTTACGACGCGGGCGACCACGGCATTGCTCAACAGCATCTGACTGTCGCGCTGTCTGGCCAAAGCCGCCAACGACCGCCTGTACGGTGCGCATCTGCTCGCCAATCTCGCCACCCAGGCTGTCTACCTCGGTCATGCCCGGGACGCCGCCCGTCTCGCCGAAGCTGCTATCGATGGCGCAGGCCGCGCCCCAGCCGCCGTCCGCGCCCGGCTCTACACGACGGCGGCCAGCGCATACGCTCGATCGGGCGAGCAACGTGCCTGCCAGGCCGCGCTTACCAAGGCCGAACGTGCCCTCGACCGGGCAGATTCTGGCTCAAGCCCACGCTGGGCCGACTATTTCAGTCCGGCGCACCTGGCCGGTACTGCCCTGAAGTGCCTGAGCGACCTACGCCTGTACCGGCAGGCCCTGAGACGGGCACCCGACGCGCTCACTCTCGGCAGCCAGAACGTCCGGACCCGCGTCCTGCACCACGCCCTCATCGCCACCACCCATGCCTTGACCGGAGACATCGATGCCGCCTGCGGCTGGGGCAATGAACTCCTAGGCCCGGTACGTGGCATCCACTCCGTCCGCGTAAGACACCGTATCCACGAACTCGTTACGACCCTCACCCCTCATCGCACGATGCCTCAGGTCAATGAACTCCTGCTGCATCTGTCCGCCTCCGCAACGCCCAATTGACGCGGGGCCACAGCGGGACCGTCTCGGCTAGCGTCACCGAGGTGACCTGGACGGAGCCTGCCATCTGGTATGCCAACCTGCCCTCCTTCTACGCCGCCGCAGCTGCCTTCATCACAGGTCCGGCCGGCGAGATCCTGCTCGTCAAGCCCACCTACCGCGATCATTGGGCATTCCCGGGAGGCTATGTGGACGAGGGCGAATATCCCCACGTCGCGTGCGCCCGCGAAATCTCCGAGGAGCTGGGCGTCACTCTGGCGGTGGGCGAGCTGCTCGTCGTCGACTGGGCGCCTGCCGCTGGCCTACGTCCCCGTGCCATCGTCAGTTTCACCTTCGACTGCGGAAAGGTCACCGACCTCAACGACGTTCACCTGTCCAGCCACGAGCTGGAGGATGCCGCCTTCTTCTCGCCACCGGACGCCGAGCGGCGTCTTCCCGAGAACGTCGCCCCACGGGTTGGTGCTGCCATGCTTTCCCGGGACCGTCGTGCCCCGGTATACCTCGCTGGCGGTTCGGCTACAAGGTCGGGCGACGTCTGGTAGATGCTGCCATGGCGCGCTGTTGAGCGACGGGAGGACAGGTCCTCACCACCGTCGGTGCACCGTTGCTTTGGTGCCGGTCACCAGGCTGGCCGGCGGAACGTCGTCGGCCACGACCGCGCCTGCGGCGATCACCGCGTCACGGCCGATGCTGACGCCCGGCAGGATCGTGGCACCGGCGCCGATCCACACGTTCTCGGCCACGTCGATGGGCGCGCCCGTGAGGTACAGCCGCCGCTCGGCAGGATCGACCGGGTGGCCGCTGGTGATGAAGGTGACCTTCGGGCCGACCATCACGCGCTCGCCGAGTCGGATACCGGCGTAGTCCAGGAACGTGCAGTTCTGGTTGATGAAGACACGCTCGGCGAGGTCGAGGTGGAGGCCGTGATCCGTGTAGAAGGGCGGATAGATCGTCACTCTCGCCGGCAGTGGCTTGCCGAGGATCTGTGCAAACAGAGCCGCCTTGCCCGCTTCGTCATCGAAGGGCAGGACGTTCAGGCGGGAGGTGAGCTCGGTGACCCGCAGGACCCTCTCGGCCATGGCCCGGAACTCGGCGCTGTGGATGCGCATGAGACGGTGGCTGGACATGCCACGACCCTTCCTGGGGAACCGGTAACCAAGCAAGTCTCAGACTGAGGTACACCGCTCACGCAGGGTGGACACGCCGGGGCCGGTGAGGTCGCCGCAGTAGGCATGCCGGCCGGCCATCACCATGACCAGTGCGAGCGTGGTGCCGCTCGCGAGGGGACCCGAGCCGGTCGCGAACGGTCCGTCGGTCGCCTGGACGCGCAGGCCGTCGATGGCGCTGCGACCGGCCACGGTGAAGTCCCGCTGGGCGTAGAAGCGGGCGACGGGGGTGACGGACTCGATCGCGGGCGTGCGCGCGATGCCGAGCGGACGCCGGATGTCCTGCGCGTGCACGATCACCTCACCGAGCCATGCCTCGGTCGGACCGAACGTCGACGTCGTGCTGGTGATGATGCGGCGGAACCGCTCCAGGGTCTCGGCCGGGGTGGCGCCTCGGCGCTCGGCGAGACGCCTGTCGTTGTGCAGCCCGAAGTCGAACCGGGCGGCCAGGGCACTGGCCAACCAGCGCAGCCGACCGACGCTCGCCGCTGCCGTCAGGTGGGCGACGACCTCCTCCACCGTCCACCGACCGCACAGCGACTGCTGCGCCCACTGCGTCGCATCCAGCGAAGCGAGGTCGTCGGCGAGGGCGGCGCGCTCGGCGTGGGTGGCGGCCCACAGGGCCTCGCGAGACAGGACGTCGGACATGGGGCCCTCCACGGGTCGGCGTGCAGACACCGGGACAGACGTCACCGCAGCGGTGAACTCATCGGTCCGGCGCCGAGATCCACTCGATGTCACGGACATCGGGGCATCCGACTCGGTCGGACACCCCGATGTCACCGACAGCGAGTCGATCAAGGCCGAGCCAGCGCGCCGTCCTCAGAGCGCGACGATCGCCGCCGTCTCCGCCGGCAACTGGATCCGGTCCCGCATCACGGTGACCCCCTCGCCGGTGGCCAGCAGCACCCGCCGCACCACCCCCGGCAGCGAGATCCCCTGCGCCCGACCGGCCAGGTTCGCCACGACGAGGCACTCCCCCCGCCGCATCACCAGGAACTGGTCCCCGTGCCGCACGTCCACCGCCGACAACCGCGGATCGGACAGGTCGGCCCGCGCCTTCCGCAGCGCGATCAACCGCCGGTAGAAGTCGTACATCTCGCGGTGCTCGGGCTTGTTCAGCTCCGCCCAGTCCAGCCGCGACCGTACGAACGTCTGCGGATCCTGCGGGTCCGGGACCTCGTCCGCGCCCCATCCGTGCGCGGCGAACTCCCGCTTGCGCCCGGTCGCCACGGCGACGGCCAGCTCCGGCTCCGGATGCGAGGTGAAGAACTGCCACGGCGTGGACGCCGCCCACTCCTCCCCCATGAACAGCATCGGCGTGAACGGCGCCGTCATCAGCAGCGTCGCGCCCACCCGCAGCAACGCGGGCGACAGCGACGCCGAGAGGCGGTCGCCAACCGCCCGGTTGCCGATCTGGTCGTGGTTCTGCAGGTACGCCACCAGCCGGTGCCCCGGAAGCCGCTGCCGGTCCACCGGCCGCCCGTGATGCCGCTGCCGGAACGACGACCAGGTCCCGGCGTGGAGGAAGCCGCCGGTCAGCACATCGGTCAGCGCCTCCAGCGACCCGAAGTCCCCGTAGTAGCCCTGCCGCTCCCCCGTCAGCAGCGTGTGCAGCGCGTGGTGGGCGTCGTCGTTCCACTGGGCGTGCAGCCCGTACCCACCGGCCTCGCGCGGGGTGATCAACCGGGGGTCGTTCAGGTCGGACTCGGCGATCAGCGACAGCGGCCGACCCAGGTGCGTCGACAGCGACTCCACCTCGACCGCGATCTCCTCCAGCAGGTGCGTCGCACGGGAGTCGGGCATGGCGTGCACGGCGTCCAGCCGCAGCCCGTCGACGTGGTAGTCGCGCAGCCACATCAGCACGCTGTCGACGATGTAGCGGCGTACGCCGTCGGAGTGCGGACCGTCCAGGTTGACCGTGCGGCCCCACGTGTTGGACTGCTCGGTGAGGTACGGCGCGAACATCGGCGCGTAGGCCCCGGAGGGCCCGAAATGGTTGTAGACGACGTCGAGGATCACCCCCAGCCCCTTGGCGTGGGCGGCGTCGATCAGTCGTTTGAGCCCGTCCGGGCCGCCGTAGGGCTCGTGCGGGGCGTACCAGCAGACGCCGTCGTAGCCCCAGTTGTACTCGCCGTTGAAGGCGTTGACCGGCAGCAGCTCGATCATGTCGACGCCGAGGTCGACCAGGTGGTCGAGGCGGCCGATCGCCGCGTCGAAGGTGCCCTCCGGCGTGAACGTGCCGATGTGCAGCTCGTACAGGACACTGCCGGGCAGCTGCCGGCCGGTCCACCCCTGGTCGGTCCACGCGAAGGCCGCGTGGTCGTAGAGCCGGCTCGGCCCGTGCACCCCGTGCGGCTGCCACCGCGACCGGGGGTCGGGCAGCGGCGTCTCGTCGTCACCCAGCAGGAAGGAGTAGTCGGGGCCGGCGTCGGGCACGTCGACCCGCCACCAGCCGTCAGGGTGGGCCCGCATGTCGTGGTCGTCGGCGTCGGGCAGGCGCAGGCGGACCCGGGCGGCGTCCGGCGCCCACACCGCGAATTCGGTCATGAGGCGGCCTCCACGGACTCGGTGAGGGGAGCCAGCAGCGCGACGGGATAGGTGGCCAGCAGTTCGGCCAGAGAAGTCTCACCACCACTGTAGACCTGCCCGGTGAACACGTCGGTAACCGTGTTAACCGGAAATGACACGATCGTGTGACCCCAGCCGCCGGAGCGGGCCAGGGTCAGCGGCAGGCGGGTGGCGACGGCGATCGCGCCGCCCCGGTCGAAGGCCACCGCGTGCCGGGACGCCGGGCCGTGCACGGGCATCGGCCGGTAGGTGGTGAACAGCTCCGGGTGGTCACGGCGCAGCCGCAGCGTCCGCGACACGACGAGCAGCTTGGCCGCCCCGCCGGCGTCGACCGCCGGCCGCCGGCCGCCGTCGAGACCGGCCAGCAGATCCCGGCGTACGGCGAAGTCGACCGGCCGGCGGTTGTCCGGGTCGACCAGGGAGTTGTCCCACAGCTCGGTGCCCTGGTACGTGTCCGGCACGCCGGGCATCGCCAACTGCACCAGCTTCTGCCCCAGCGAGTTCGACCAGCCGGCCGGGGCGATCTCGTCGGCGAACGCGGTCAGCTCGGCGTGCAGTTCGGGCTCGTCGTACATCGCGTCGACCATCGCGTGCATCGCGTCTTCGAAGGCCGGGTCCGGATCGGCCCAACTGGTGGAGACCGACGCCTCCCGGGCGGCCTTCTCCGCGTACGCGTGCAGGCGCTCGCGCTCGACGGGCCAGGCGCCGACGGCGGTCTGCCACAGCAGGTGGGCGAAGGCCGGGTCGGGCAGGGTGACCCGCCCCATCCACCGACCGACCTGCTCGGCCCAACGGCCCGGCAACTCGCTGAGCACGGCGAGCCGGGCCCGGACGTCCTCGCCGCGCTTCGTGTCGTGGGTCGAGAGCGTGGTCATGGCCGCCGGCCAGCGCCGGTGCCGGGCGCCGGCGAAGCGGTGGAACTCCGCCGGCGCGGTGCCGAAGTGGGCGGGGCTGCCGCCCACCTCGTTGAGCGCGATGAAGCGGCTCCACCGGTAGAAGGCGGTGTCCTCCACCCCCTTGGCCATCACCGCGCCGGTGAACTGCGGGAAGCGCTTGGCCAGCTCGTCGTCCGGGTCGCGCAGCCGGCGGGTGATCGCGTCCAGTGCGCCGGTCAGGTCCGGGCGGCGGCGGCCGGCCTCGGAGCGGGCGGCGGCGAGGTGCCGGGCGCCCTCGGGCGGATAGCCGCGGTAGACGGCGAACGCCGCGGCCAGCTCGGCCAGCGCCGCACGGGCCGCGTCCCGGTCCACGTCCGGCGCCAGCGCGGCGAGGCGGGTCAGTTCGGCCGACAGCAGTCGGGTGGCGGCCTCCAGCTTCGTGGTGTGGGTCAGGTCCTCCCAGGAGGTGTGCCGGCCGGTGATCCGGGCGTCCAGGGCGGTAAAGTCCGACTCCGCGTCGGGGTCCACGAACAGGCCGCACACCGCCGACAGCGCCTCGTACCCCGTCGTGCCGTCGACCGGCCAGTCCGGCAGCTCCTCCCCGTACTCCAGGATCTTCTCCACGACCAGCCACGCCTGCGGCGCGGCGGCGCGCAGCCGCGCCAGGTAGCCGGCGGGGTCGCGCAGCCCGTCGGGGTGGTCGACGCGGATGCCGTCGATCTCCCCGGCCTTCGCCCAGGCCAGGACCAGCTCGTGGGTGGCGGCGAAGACCTCCGGGTCCTCCACCCGCAGGCCGGCCAGGTCCGAGACGGCGAAGAAGCGGCGGTACGTCAGCTCGGCGTCGCCGCGCCGCCAGGACACCAGCTCGTAGTGCTGCCGGTCGTGCACCTCACGCGGGCTGCCCTCGCCGGTGCCGTCGGCGATCGGGAAGCGGTGCTCGTGGTACCGCAGCTCCCCCTCGACGACCTTGAGGTCGTCGAGGGCCTCCGGCGCGTCGGCCAGGATCGGGAGCAGCAGCCGGCCCCGGTCCCAGTCGATGTCGAACCACCGGGCGTACGCCGAGTCGCGTCCCCGGCGCAGCACGTCCCACCAGGCCGGGTTGGCGGCCGGCTGGGCCACCCCGGCGTGGTTGGGCACGATGTCCACGACCAGGCCCAGCCCGGCGGCGCGCAGCGCCCGCAGGAGGCGCTGCCGGCCGGCCTCGCCGCCGACCTCCGGGTTGACCGCGCGGTGGTCCACGACGTCGTAGCCGTGCGCCGAGCCGGGGGTGGGGGTCAGCAGGGGCGCGCTGTAGAGGTGGGTGACACCGAGGTCGGCGAGGTAGTCGGCGAGCCCGGCGGTGGTGTCGAGGTCGAAGCCGGGGCGGACCTGGACGCGGTAGGTCGACGTGGGGGTGGGGCGGGGGGTGTCGGGCATTGCTCAGACCGTCCTCTCGAGGACCACCAGGGAGCGGTCGGGAACGGTGAGCGCACCACCCGCCTCGACCACCGTCGTCTTCTCCGGATCCGGGTCGGCGGTGCTGATCACCAGCTCCCACCGCTGGCCGAACTCGACCGGCGGCAGCGTGAAGTCCAGCGGCGCGTCGTGGGCGTTGAAGCAGAGCAGGAAGGAGTCGTCGTGGTGGCGCTGGCCGTACTGGCCGCGCTCCCGGATGCCCTCGCCGTTGACGAACAGCGCCACCGAGCGGCCGAAGTCGTTGCCCCAGTCCTCCCCGGTCATCTGACGGCCGTCCGGGGTGTACCAGGCCAGGTCGGGCAGCGGCTCGTCGACCTCGGGGCCGCGGACGGTCAGGCCGGTGAAGAACCGGCGGCGACGGAACACCTGGTGCCGGCGGCGGAAGGCGACCAGCCGCCGGGTGAAGTCCAGCAGGTCGGTGTCCAGGTCGTCCCAGTCGATCCAGGCCAGCTCGCTGTCCTGGCAGTACGCGTTGTTGTTGCCGCGCTGGGTGCGGCCCAGCTCGTCGCCGTGCCCGATCATCGGCACGCCCTGGGAGAGCATCAGCGTGGCCAGGAAGTTGCGCCGCTGCCGGGCCCGCAGGGCGAGCACGCCCGCGTCGTCGGTCTCGCCCTCGACGCCGCAGTTCCAGGACCGGTTGTGGCTCTCCCCGTCCCGGTTCTCCTCGCCGTTGGCCTCGTTGTGCTTGTCGTTGTACGACACCAGGTCGTTGAGGGTGAACCCGTCGTGGCAGGTGACGAAGTTGATGCTGTGGAAGGGGCGGCGCCCGTCGTCCTGGTAGAGGTCGGCGGACCCGGTGATCCGGGAGGCGAACTCGGCCAGCGTCGCCGGCTCACCGCGCCAGAAGTCGCGGACGGTGTCGCGGTACTTGCCGTTCCACTCGGTCCACACCGGCGGGAAGTTGCCGACCTGGTAGCCGCCGGGACCGACGTCCCACGGCTCGGCGATGAGCTTGACCTGGCTGACCACCGGGTCCTGCTGCACCACCTCGAAGAACGTGGAGAGCCGGTCCACCTCGTAGAACTCGCGGGCCAGGGTGGCGGCGAGGTCGAACCGGAAGCCGTCGACGTGCATCTCGGTCACCCAGTACCGCAGCGAGTCCATGATCAGCTGGAGCGAGTGCGGGCTGCGGACGTTGAGGCTGTTGCCGGTGCCGGTGTAGTCGACGTAGTACCGCCGGTTCTCCTCCGAGAGGCGGTAGTAGCTGTGGTTGTCGACGCCCTTGAAGCTCAGCGTCGGGCCGAGGTGGTTGCCCTCGGCGGTGTGGTTGTAGACCACGTCGAGGATGACCTCGATGCCGGCGGCGTGCAGCGCCTTGACCATGCCCCGGAACTCCTGCACCTGCTGGCCCAGACGACCGAGCGCGGAGTAGCCGTGGTGCGGGGCGAAGAAGCCGATGGTGTTGTAGCCCCAGTAGTTGCGCAGGCCCAGGTCGGCCAGGCGGTGGTCGTGCACGAACTGGTGCACCGGCATCAGCTCGATGGCGGTCACGCCGAGCGTCTGCAGGTGCTCGATCATCGGCGGCGAGGCGATGCCCGCGTACGTGCCGCGCAGCTCGTCCGGGATGTCCGGGAGCCGCATGGTCAGGCCCCGCACGTGGGCCTCGTAGATGACGGAGTGGTGGTACGGGATGCGGGGCGGCTTGTCGTTGCCCCAGTCGAAGTACGGGTTCACCACCACGGACTTCGGCATGTAGGGCGCCGAGTCGGTGTCGTTGCGCGTGTCCGGGTCGCCCAGCTGGTAGTCGTAGACCGCCGGATCCCACTCGACGTCCCCGTCGATCGCCTTCGCGTACGGGTCGATGAGCAGCTTGTTCGGGTTGCACCGCAGGCCGTTGGCGGGGTCGTACGGGCCGTGCACGCGGTAGCCGTACCGCTGGCCCGGCTCGATGCCCGGGATGTAGGCGTGCCAGACGTACGCGTCGACCTCGCGCAGCGGGACCCGCCGCTCGACCCCGGTGTCCCACTCGTCGAACAGGCACAGCTCGATGGACTCGGCCACCTCCGAGAAGATCGCGAAGTTGGTGCCCATCCCGTCGTAGGTGGCCCCCAGGGGGTAACGCTCACCCGGCCAGACCTGCATGTCGCTCCTCAGTCCCACGATCATGAGCGCACACCGCACCATGAGCGCACCACACGGTGGGGACCGGCGGCGCGCAGGCGCCTTATTGCCCCACAGTCTCGAACACGAATCCATCCGTTCGGCCGATATCCGTAATCCACCCGCCTGATGCGTGGTAAACCTTTAGGTGTCGTCCGTCACGTTGACCCCTTTCGAGGTGCGGGATCGCGCGGGATGGCCTTTGCTTGTGCGCGGGACGCGCCCACGCGTCGCCACTCGGCCTTCGGCCACCCCACGCACCCTCTTCTGCCGTCGACGGCGCCGGCGCGATTCACCATGCATGGACGGAGACTGATGTGACGACCCTGCGGGTCGACGTACCGCCCACCACCGCCGCGGGCCGCAAGCACCGGCCCACCCTTACCTCCCGGCCGCAGACCCCGGTGGCGTCCGGGTCCGGTGTCGCCCCGCAGCCCCGCCGCATCCTGATGCTGTCCTGGGAATACCCGCCGGTACTCGTCGGTGGGCTCGGCCGGCACGTGCACGCCCTGTCCGTGGCGCTGGCCGCCGCCGGCCACGAGGTCACCGTCGTCACCCGGCACGTCGACGGCGCCGCCCTGGAGGAGTACGCCGACGGGGTCCGGATCGTCCGCGCCGCCGAGGACCCGGTCACCTTCCCACTGGCCACCTCGTCGCTGCTGGCCTGGACCATGGCGTTCAACCACACGCTGACCCGCGCCGCCCTGCGCGCCACCGAGTCCCAGTCGTACGACGTCATCCACGCCCACGACTGGCTGGTCGCGCACACCGCGATGACCCTGCGCGAGCACCTGGACATCCCGCTGGTCAGCACCATCCACGCCACCGAGGCGGGCCGCCACCAGGGCTGGCTCCCCGAGGAGATGAACCGCACCATCCACGGCGTCGAGCAGTGGCTGTCGACCGAGTCGGGCCGGGTCATCGTCTGCTCCGGCTACATGCGCAACGAGGTGACCGGGCTGTTCGGCGTACCCGGCTCCCGGGTCGACGTGGTCCCCAACGGGGTCGAGCCGCACCGCTGGAAGGTCTCCACGCGGGCGGTGCTGCGGGCCCGCGAGCGGTTCGCCGGTGACGGTCCGCTGGTCACCTTCGCCGGTCGGCTGGTCTACGAGAAGGGCGTCCAGCACCTCATCGCCGGTCTGCCCCGGCTGCGCGAGCAGCACCCCGGGCTGCGGGCCGTGATCGTCGGCGACGGCCCGTACCGCGCCGAATTGGAGGCCGAGGTGCACCGCCTCGGGCTCGGCGACACCGTCAGCCTCCCCGGCTTCCTCGGCGGCACCGACCTGCCGGCCGTCATGGCGGCGTCGGACTGCTTCGCGGTGCCCAGCATCTACGAGCCGTTCGGCATGGTGGCCCTGGAGGGCGCCGCGGCCGGCGCTCCCCTGGCCGTCTCCGCCACCGGTGGCCTCGCCGAGATCGTCGAGCCGGGCGTCACCGGGGTGACCTTCCGGCCGCAGGACCCCGACGGGCTCAGCGAGGCCGTGCACGCCCTCCTGTCCGACCGCGAGCAGGCCCGCCGGCTCGCCCGCCGCGCCCGCGCGATGGTCCACGAGAAGTACGGCTGGTCGGCGATCGCCAGCCGCACCGCCGCCACCTACGCGGCGGCCATCACCCAGTCCCCGCAGTTCGCCACCGAGCGCGGCGCCCAGCGGATGGCCCACGGCCGGGCGCTGCCCACCCTCCCCGAAGGCAACCTGCTCGCCGCCGCCGGCCTCCGCTGAGGGTGTAAGGAAGGGCCCCTTCTTAACGCCTCGTGTCGAGGAAGGGCCCCCGCTTAACAGGCGCCGGCAGGTGCACACGACGAAGGGCGCCGACCCGATGGTCGGCGGCCTTCGTGTTGGCTCCTGATGTTAAGAAGGGGCCCTTCCTCTACCGCAGGCGTTAAGGAGGGGCCCTTCCTTACACCTCAGCGCTCGTCGACCGGGACGTACGCCCGCTCGGGGGAGCCGACGTAGACCTGCCGCGGACGGCCGATCTTGGTCTCCGGGTCGTTGATCATCTCGCGCCACTGGGCGATCCAGCCGGGGAGCCGGCCCAGCGCGAACAGCACCGTGAACATCTTGGTCGGGAAGCCCATGGCCTTGTAGATCAGGCCGGTGTAGAAGTCCACGTTCGGGTAGAGCCGGCGGGTGACGAAGAAGTCGTCGGCGAGCGCGATCTCCTCCAACTCCATCGCGATGTCCAGCAGCGGGTCCGGCTTGGCCATCCGGCCGAGCACGTCCTGGGCGGCCTTCTTCACGATCGCGGCGCGCGGGTCGTAGTTCTTGTAGACCCGGTGGCCGAAGCCCATCAGCTTGACGCCGTCCTGCTTGTCCTTGACCTTGCGGACGAAGGAACGGACGTCGTCGCCCTCGGCGTGGATCTTCTGGAGCATCTCCAGCACGGCCTGGTTGGCGCCGCCGTGCAGCGGGCCGAACAGCGCGTTCACGCCGGCCGAGACCGAGGCGAAGAGGTTGGCGTTGCTGGAGCCGACCAGCCGGACGGTCGAGGTGGAGCAGTTCTGCTCGTGGTCGGCGTGCAGGACGAAGAGCATGTCCAGCACCTTCGACATCACCGGGTCGACCTCGTACGGCTCCGCCGGGACGCCGAAGGTCATCCGCAGCAGGTTGTCGACGTACCCCAGCGAGTTGTCCGGGTAGAGCAGCGGCTGCCCGATCGACTTCTTGTACGCGTACGAGGCGATGGTCGGGACCTTCGCCATCAGCCGCACCGTGGAGATCTCCACGTGCTCGGAGTCGAACGGGTCCAGGCTGTCCTGGTAGAAGGTCGACAGGGCGCTGACCGCCGACGAGAGCACCGCCATGGGGTGCGCGTCCCGGGGGAAGCCGTCGAAGAAGCGGCGCATCTCCTCGTGCAGCAGAGAGTGCCGACGGATCCACTCGGTGAACTCGGTGAGCTGCTGCTGGGTGGGCAGCTCGCCGTAGATGAGCAGGTAGGAGACCTCCAGGAAGGAGGACTTCCCGGCCAGCTGCTCGATCGGGTACCCGCGGTAGCGCAGGATCCCCGCGTCACCGTCGATGTACGTGATCGCGGAGGAGCACGCCGCGGTGTTCACGAAACCGGGATCGTAGGTGGTCATCCCGGTTTCCTTCAGCAGCTTGCTCACGCCGATGCCGGCGGGGCCCTCGACCGCGTTGTGCACCGGCATCGAAAGCTGCCCACCGGGGTGATCGAGCTTGACTTCCGTCATGTGGTTCCTCGCTTCGCCGGCAGATCTTCGTTGAATTGCCTTCGCTTTTACCGTAATCGGGGTCTCGGGGATACCGCCCGCCGTGGTTCGGCGGTGAGGTATGCATCACCCGATTCCCGACCTGCCGGCCGGGAAACCCCCTCGGTTCCGGGTACGCCGCCTGCCGGAGCGCGGCGGGCGTGAGGCATGGGAACGGTACCGGTCGGGGTTGGCGGCCGGTGCGCGAGGTCGATCAAGAGCTGGCAGCGGTGTTAAGCGGGGGCCCTTCCTCTACCGCAGACGTTAAGCGGGGGCCCTTCCTTACCACTCCTTACATCGCTGACAGGGTGAGGCGGCGCAGGGAGTTGTCGGGGGCGACGCGGTAGACGTCGAGGCGGTTCGCGCCGGCCTGGTAGAGCCGGTCGTCGGCGAGCAGCGCCGCGAAGCGGCGGCCTCCGGTGTCGCGCGGCACCACCGGCACGACCGCCCCGATGCGGCCGTTGACGGCGAGCGCGAGGGGCGTTCCGTCGGGTACGTCGTCCGGCACGTCGCCCCAGACGAGTGCGGGCAGCTCGCCGGCGTCGGGGTCCACGGCACGGAACGCGCCGAGCCGGGCCACCTCGGCGGTACCGCCGCCGGGTCGGTCACCGACGGTGGTGCCGACCAGGGGGTGCGGCGTGGGCGGCGGGAGCGGGCCGGGCACGCCGCCGGTGATCGGGGTCGGCTGGGCGGGACGGTCGTAGAAGACCTTGCCCGGGTCGGTACGCGGGCGCTCCCGCGCGGACCGCCCGTCGACCCGCCACGGCAGCCGGATCCCGGCCTCGTCGGCGACGGTCGGCAGCAGGTCCACGTGCTGCCAGTTCCGGTCGTCGACGCGGCCGGCGCGCTGTCCGGGGCTCTTGACGAACAGTGGCACCCAGGCGACCTCGTCGGCGGCGGCCCGGATCGCGTCCATGCCCCGCCCCTGGGCGCCGGGGGTGAAGCTCACCCCGTGGTCGGCGGTCACCACCACCAGTGCCCGGTCGTAGAGGCCGGTGGCGCGCAGGGTCCGCAGCGTCTCGCCGATCAGCCGGTCGGTGTACCCGAGCTGCGCGAGGTGGCGCTGCCGGGCCAGCTCCGTCCAGCCGCCGGCGCCGTCGTTGGGCAGGTCCTCCGGCGCGTCGTACCGCGCGCCCGACGGCAGGAACGACCACGGCGAGTGGGGCATGAGCAGGTGCAGGAAGTGCAGGGCGGGCCGGGGGGTGGGCCGCAGCCCCGCCAGGAAGCTGGTGAAGCGGGCCGGCTGGTTGTCGTCGAGGTTGTCCCAGCGGAACGTCGGGTCGGCCGGCACCGGTTCGGCGGCGTTGACGCCCGCCTCGGCCCGGGTCCGCTCCCGGTAGGAGTCCTCCGGGTCGACCCGGCTGTCGACGGGTGCGGCGATCCGGCGCAGCAGCGTCCCGGTCTCCCGGACCAGCACGCCGAGCCCCTGCTCCGGACTGACCGGTGTCTCGCAGCGGCTGGGCGGGCAGAGCCGGGTGATGCTCTCCTCGGCCCGAATGTCGTAGAGGCCGCCGAAGGCGGTGAAGAGGTTGTCCGGGTACTGCGCGTAGTGCGGCGCGACGCCCTGGGCCGGATACCGGCCGGTCAGCATCGCCGGCAGCGCGTAGGGGGTCCACCCGCTGACGCCGGTCGCGTTGCGGTACCAGGTCGAGCCGCCGGCGAGTTCCGCGAAGTGCGGGAACCGGGCGGCGTCGACGCGCCCGTCCGGGCCGAGCAGGGACACCAGCGGCAGCTCGTCGAGGATCAGCATCACCACCGGCGGGTGGACGTCGCTCTGAGCCGTACCGGCGGCGCCGCCCTCGCCGCGCGGCAGCACCACCGCCGAGGTCGGCGAGGCGAAGAGGAACAGCGCCACGAAGACCAGCGGGCCCGCGCCGGCCAGCCGCAGCACGTGGCCGGGTGCGCGCCACCGCCGGTGGGCGGCCGCGCCGGCGACGCCCACCACCGCCGCCAGCAGGAGCAGCGGTACGCCTCGCAGCGGAGTGACGTGTCGGCCGACCTGGATCGCGGCGGCGGCCAGCAGCAGTCCCACGACCACGGTGTGCGTCACCGCGCGGGCGGCCGGGCCGGCCAGCCGGGACAGTGCGCCGAGCAGTCCGACCGCGAGCGTCGGTAGGAGCGCGACGAGGGCGAGCAGCAGCAGGATCTCGCCCGGGTCGGCCCGGTGGAACAGGAAGAAGTCGGGGCTGCGGCCGAGCACGTCCAGCACCGGCTGGGTGACCACGAGCCCGAGCAGGCCGGCCACCTCGGCCAGCCGGCCGAGCTCCCGCCGCCAGCCGCGCCCGGGTCGACCGGACCTCCCCGTCGTGCCGCCCGCAGTGTCGCCGTCGGCTCCGCCGGGCGGTGACCGGTCGGGGAGAGCCGGTGTTGCCGGCTCAGTCACCCACGACCGCCTCGTAAAGCGTGCGGGTGCCCGAGGGCAGGTCGAGCCGGCGCGTGATCCGGCAGCGACCGGCGAGGGACCGCTCGAACGCGTCCCGCCGGTAGTCGGGGAAGAGTCCGTCGGGTTTGTTGGCCAGCAGCCGCCGGGCCATCGGGTCCTCCGGGTGGACGAACTCCGCCACGAGCCGGGCTCCGGGTGCGGCGAGCGCGACGAGCCCGTCGACCACCTCGGGCAGTGGCACGTTGCGGCCGATCGCCAGGTGGTGCACGACCGCCAGGGCGAGTACCACGTCGGCGTGGGCGCGGTCGGCGAACGAGGCCCGCTCGACGCCCCGCCAGCCCCCGCCGGGGGACGGGTCGGCGAGGTCCATGACCAGCGGCAGGATGCGCCGCTCCCCCTGCGCGCGCAGCGTCCGGTACAACTCGTCGACCACCGTCGGGTCCTGCTCGACCGCGACGACGTGGTCGGCGTGCCGCGCGGCCAGACGCGCGTACCGGCCGTCGTTGGCACCCAGGTCGAGCACCAGGCGGGCGCGGGGACCGGCCGTCAGCGCCTCGGCGACGAAGCGTTCCTTGGCCGCCCGGTCGTCGGCCGTGTAGCCACAGGTGCGCTGGTAGTCCACCCAGTGGCTGGCCGCGCCCCGACGGTCCAGGCGGCGGACCAGCTTCTCGATGCCGCGTACGGTGGCCAGGGCCAGCTCGCGGGAGTAGCCGGCGGCGCGCAGCTGGGAGCGCACCTCGGCGGTGCTCGCGTCGGCGTTGCGCCGCTGCATGGCGCCGTGCAGGTGGACGTGGGTGAGCACCCCCGGCAGCAGTCGCCGGGTGCCGCCGAAGAGGGGGCGCATCTGTTCCGGCTCGATGCCGTCGACCCGGGCCCGCAGCCAGGGCTGGAAGTCCAGTCCGAGGTGGGCGCCGAGCAGCAGCGGGTACAGCAGGGTCTGGCAGAACTGCCGGTAGCCGGCCCACGGTTCGCCGTCGCGGGCCGGCGTGAAGGAGCCGACGTCGATGAAGACCGGCTCCGCGCCGCGCCACTGGAGGTTGTACGCGGACCCGTCCTTGGTGGTGAACCCCTCGGGCAGGGCGGCGCGCAGGATCTCCAGGTGCAGCAGCGCGGCGTCGCGCAGCATGGCGAAGGACCACTCGTAGGGGTGGGAGACGAAGGGGATCCGCTCGTGGCGCAGCACCGCCGCCCAGCCGTGCGGAAGCGGCGCCGGCTCGACCTGCTCGGTGCCGCACACCTTGCCGGCGGCCACCAGCGACGGGAAGAACCCGCTCGCGGCGAGGGCCCGCCACTGCACGGCCGCCTCCTCGTCGAGCCCGCGGAGCACGTCGTCACCGAGGTGGAAGACCCGGTTGGCCGGGTCGCGGAACGAACCGGGCTCGGCCCGCAGTCGCGGGTCGGAGATCGCCATGCCGGTCAGCGCTGGTCGGTGGGCTGCCGGCGGAACCGGTCCACCAGGCGTCGCCAGTAGAGCTTGGCCGCCACGGCGGCGCCGGCGACCCCGCCGACCACCGCCTGCACGATCAAGCTGCCGGATCCCGCGTCCAGGTAGGCCAGGTGGTCCACCGACCGCTCCTTTCCCCTCACCGTCTCGAACCCGGGCACGCTTGAACGCCCGCTATGCGGGTTTTAAGGCAGTACGCCGGACTTGTCTGACACCGTACGCCGCTTCACGGTCGGAGGAGACCCACACCGGACACTCCACCCGGCGTCTGCGGCGACCTTCGCGGTACCCACCGTCCGGCCGGTCACGTCGGACTACCTTCGACGGCATGCGATGGTCGGTGCTGGACGCCCCGCTGGAGTCGTCCGGCCGTGGGCGGGGCGAGCGGCGGGCGCCGGTGGCGCTGCGCACGGCGGGACTGGTCGCGCGGCTCGGCGCCGAGGACGCCGGGGCGCTGGCCACGGTCATCACCGACCCGGTCCGGGACCCGGAGACCGGCGTGATCGGCGCGGAACAGGTCCGCGAGGCCATCCGGGACATCTCCGCGCGGGTGATGGAGTTGAACGCCGCCGGCCGGCACCCGCTCGTCCTGGGCGGCGACTGCGGGATCCTGCCCGGGATCCTCCTGGGGCTGCCGTCCGGCTTCGAGCTGTGGTTCCTCGACGGGCACGCCGACTTCCACGACGGGCGGACCTCCCCCACCGGCGAGGTGGCGGACATGGACCTGTCGCTGGTGACCGACCACGGCCCGACGGGCATCCTCGACCGCGAGGGCCCGCTGGTCGACCCGGACCAGGTCCACCTGCTCGGCCACCGCCCGTCCGCCGGCGCCGAGAGCGTCGCGGAGGCGGCCCGGGTGGACCCGGCGATCCACCAGGTGCCGGCCGACCGGCTGCGCGGCCCCGACGCCGCCCGGGTGGGCCGCGAACTGGCCGCCGCCGGCGCCAACTTCGCCTGGCTGCACCTCGACCTGGACGTCCTCGACCCGCTCGTGCTGCCCGCGGTGACCTACCCGGAGCCGGGCGGGCTGGACTGGTCGGACCTCACCGCGCTGGTCACCCCGCTGGTGCGGTCCGGCCGGCTGCTCGGCGTGAGCGTCGCCGACCTCAACGCCGACGAGGATCCCGACGGGCGGCACGCGGAACGCGTCGTGGACGTCCTGGCGGACGTCCTCACGGCCTGAGCGTCCGGCACGCCGACCGCTGTCCGTTTCGTTCAAGACACGACCGTGCGGCCACCCTAGCCTCGGGTTCATGGCACCTCGACTGGACTACGTCGGCATGGTCGTCGCCGACATGGCGCGCAGCCTCGACTTCTACCGACGCCTCGGACTGGACCTTCCTGCCGAGGCGGACCACTCCCCGCACGCGGAGGTGACCCTGCCCGGCGGCACCCGGGTGGCCTGGGACACCGTGGACGGCGTCCGCGAGTTCGGCGGGTGGACGCCGCCGACCGGGAGCGCCCGGATGAGCCTGGCCTTCCGGTGCGCCGATCCGGCGGAGGTGGACCGGTACTGGACGGACCTCACCGGGGCCGGTTTCCACGGTGAACTGCCGCCGTGGGACGCGACCTGGGGGCAGCGGTACGCGGTGCTACGCGACCCGGACGGCAACGGCGTCGACCTGTACGCCCCGCTGCCGGCCACGGTCACCGACTGAGCAGCGCCGCCGGTGGCACCCCGGCCAGGTCCCGCACCTCGCGGGTGAAGTGGGCCTGGTCGGCGTACCCGGCGCGAGCCGCCACCGCCGCGAGGGGAAGGCCCGCGTACGCCAGGGTCAGCGCCCGCTGCATCCGCAGGACGCGGGCGAGGGTCTTCGGGGCGTACCCGAACAGCTCCCGGCCGAGCCGGTGCAGAGCACGCGGGTGGAGGCCGACCTCGGCGGCGGTCGCGGCCACCGTGGCCCCGGCGGCGAGCGAGGCCGCCACCCGGAGACCGCGCGGGTCCGGTCCGCCCGCGGCGGCCAGGCGGGCGACGGCGACGGCCTCCAGACCGGCGGCCGTCGGACGTTCCCCGAGCCGCTCGGTGAGGTCACCGGCGGCGCGGCCCCACAGCGCGTCGAGCGGTACCCGCCGGTCCCGCAGCTCGTGCGCGGGAACCCCGAACACCGCGGGCCCGACGCCGGGGGGCAGCCGCAGGCCCAGCCACCGCTCCCCCGGGACGGACGAGGTCAGGTACGCCGTGCGGTCCGGGCCCGCCACGAGCAGCCCGCGCACACTCGACCAGAGCAGGTCGAGGCAACCGTCGGGCAGCACGCGGGTCGACGGGGCGTTCGACAGCACGTGGCTGGTCCACACCACCGCCCCGGCGATCGCCACCGCCGGCCGCTCCCGGTACACGCCCCCACTCTGCCACGACAACACCCCCCACCCACCCCGTTGATCAAGAGGTTTGCGTCAGGATCCGCGAGCGATCTGACGCAAACCTCTTGATCGACACGGGAGGGGGGTGGGTCAGGTTCGGTGGTGGTGCATGGCCAGGCGAAGGAGGACGAACCGCAGCACCGTCGCGGCGAGGTTCGCGGCCACCAGCACCGCGAGCTCGACCGGTCGGGCCGGTACGGCGCTGACGGCGTGCAGCACGGCGAGGGAGCCGCTGGTCAGCGCCAGGCCGAGCCCGAAGGCCAGCAGTCCCTGGAGGTGGTGCCGGCCGGCGTGCCGGCGGCCGGCGATACCGAAGGTCAACCGCCGGTTCGCCGCCGTGTTGGCCACGGCGGTGACCAGCAACGCCAGCAGGTTCGCCGCCTGGGCGCCGAGCGCGCCCCGGGTCGCCACGAACAGCAGCAGGTACGCGCACGTGCTGGCCACCCCGATCGCGGCGAACCGGGCCAGCTGCCGGGGCAGGCCGACCGGCACCTGCGCGGGCGGCGGCGTGAGCGGCGCCCGGCCCAGTTGGTCGCGCAGCTCGGTCAGGGGCAGCGCCCCGGTCGCCAGCGCCCGGCCGAGCCGGCCGATGCCGCGCAGGTCGGCCAGGGCGGTGGCCACGATGTCCACCCGGCTGTCCGGGTCGTCCACCCAGTCCACCGGCACCTCGTGAATACGCAGGCCGGCCCGCTGGGCGAGCACCAGCAGCTCGGTGTCGAAGAACCACCCCGTGTCGCGTACCAGCGGGAGGAGTCCCTCGGCGACGTCCGCCCGGATCGCCTTGAAGCCGCACTGGGCGTCGGAGAACCGGGCCGCCAGGGTGCCCCGCAGCAGCAGGTTGTACGCCCGGGAGATGACCTCCCGCTTGGCACCCCGTACCACCCGGGAGGTGCGGGCGAGTCGGGTGCCGATGGCCAGGTCGGAGTGGCCCGAGATGAGCGGGGCGACCAGCGGCAGCAGTGCCGCCAGGTCGGTGGAGAGGTCCACGTCCATGTACGCGAGCACCGGCGCGGACGACGCCGACCAGGCCGCCCGCAGCGCTCGGCCGCGCCCCTTCGCGTCGAGGTGCAGCACCCCGACGCCGGGCAGTTCCGCGGCGAGCGCCTCGGCGACCTTCAGGGTGTCGTCGACACTGGCGTTGTCGGCGATGGTGATCTGGAAGGGGTACGGGAAGTGCCCGCTCAGGTGCGCGTGCAGCCGCCGGACGCACGGCTCGAGGTCGGTCTCCTCGTTGTGGACCGGCACGACCACGTCGAGTACGGCGGTCGGGCCGGTCGACCGGGTCTGGACGCCGGCCCGCGGGCTGGTGGAGCCGGTCATGTCAGCGACCCTTTCCGCTACTGAGGTCGTAGACGGTCACTCCGTCGACAATCTGGGAGTCGAAGGTGTCGGCCACCCAGGCCGCGATCTCCGACGAGGCGTTGCTGCCGCCGTTGGTGCCGGGAAAGCCACCGCCGCCGACAAACCAGTGGATCTCTCCGTCGGCCACGTACTGCTGGAACCGGGCGAGGGTCGGTGACGGGTCGCTGCCGTTGAACCCGCCGACCGCCATCACCGGGTCGCCGGTGGCCAGCTGGTAGCCGGAGGCGTTGTTCGCGCCGACGGTCGCGGCGATCCAGGTGTGGTCGTCGCTGTCCCGTTCCAGCAGTTCGCGTAGCGCGGCGCTGGGTTCGCGGGCGTCCAGCAGGCCGCCCATCCCGCCGCCGGCCCGGTCCGCGCCGTTCCCGCCGGGGAGGCCGGGCACCTGACCACCGCCCGGGAAGGACGGAAGGTGACCACCACCGGGGAGCGTCGGCGGCTGGCCACCGCCGGGGAAGGACGGGAGCTGGCCACCGCCGGGGAAGCCGCGGCCCGGACCGAAGCCGCCCGCCACCGCCGGCCCGGCGGTCGGGATCGCCCCGGTCTGCGGGGTGGCCACGGTCTGGAGGGAGTACGCCATCGGACCGGCCAGCGCGGCCGCCGCGCCCAGTGCGACGAGCACCGGCCGCACCCGGCGGGGCAGCCGGTGGGCCGGGACGAGCAGCACCGCCGCGCCGAGCCCGGTCATCAGGACGGCCGTACGCAGCCAGGGGTACCAGTCGGGGCTGCGGCCGAGCAGCGTCCACGACCACCAGGCGGTGACGGCGAGCGTCCCGACGAGCACGAGCGTCGCCGCGAGCGACCACCGTCGCGTCCCGTCGGCGCGTACCCGCCACAGCAGCGTGGTGCCGATGCCGACCAGCGCGCCGACGGCCGGGGCCAGGGCCACGGTGTAGTACTCGTGGAAGATCCCGGACATGAAGCTGAAGATGGCGCCGGTCACCAGCAGCCAGCCGCCCCACAGCAGCAGGCCGGCGCGGGTGCGGTCGGTGCGCGCGGCCGGGCCGGCCACCACCACACCGGCGACGAGCAGGATCAGCGCCGCCGGCAGCAGCCAGGAGATCTGGCCGCCGATCCGCTCGTCGAACATCCGCAGTACGCCGGTCCCGCCGCCGAGCAGTGCGGCGCCGCCGGGCGGGCCGACGCTGCCCTCCTCCTCGCCGGTGATCCGGCCGAGGCCGTTGTAGCCGAGGGTCAACTCCAACACGCTGTCGGTCTGCGAACCGCCGATGTAGGGGCGGGCGGCGGACGGCACCAGCTCGACGACCGCCACCCACCAGCCGCCGGCGACCACCAGGGCGAGGCCGGCCAGGAGCAGCTGGCGGAGCCGCCGCCACGGACCGGTCGGCGCGGCGAGCAGGTAGACGCCGGCGAGGACCGGCACCACCAGGAACGCCTGGAGCATCTTGGTGAGGAAGCCGAAGCCGACCAGCGCGCCGGCCAGCACGATCCAGCGGGTGCTCGCCGTCTCCACCGCGCGCACGGTGGCGTACGCGGCGGCGACCAGGAGCAGCACCAGCAGGGCGTCGGGGTTGTTGAACCGGAACATCAGCGTCGCCACCGGGGTGACCGCGAGGACCGTACCGGCGATGAGGCCGGCGGCCGGGCCGTACCAGCGGCGGACGGTGGCGTACAGGACGCCGACGGCGGCGACACCGCAGAGCGCCTGCGGAACGAGTACCGCCCAGCTGTTCAGGCCGAACAGCCGCACCGACAGGCCCGTCAGCCACAGCGAGGCGGGGGTCTTGTCGACGGTGATCGAGTTGGCCGCGTCGAACGAGCCGTAGAAGAACGCCGTCCAGCTCTCGGACCCGGCCTGCACGGCCGCCGCGTAGTAGGAGTTGGCCCACCCGTTGGCGCTGAGGCCCCACACGTACAGCACGGCGGTGGCCACCAGCAGGGTGGCGAGGGCCGGACGGGGCCAGCGGTGCGGCCGACGAGCCGGCTGCGGCGGACTCCCGGGGGCGGAGGCCGGACCGGGCGCGGCGGGCAGGGTCTCTGTTCTGTCCATGCCGGCAAGCCTGGGAGGCCGGACTGGCCCGGCCCCGTGAGCCGGCTATGGGTCAGCTGTGGGATTCGGCAGGCGCACGGTGAACACCGTACGGCCCGGCCCACCGTCCACGGTGACGGTGCCGTGGTGGGCCTCCACCACGGCTGCCACGATGGCCAGGCCGAGGCCGGTGCTGCCCTGGGCACGGGACCGGGAGCTGTCGCCGCGCGCGAAGCGTTCGAAGACCTCCGCCCGCAGCTCGGGCGGGATGCCCGGCCCGTCGTCGGCGACGCGCAGCACGGCGGCGTCGGGCTCGACGTCCAGCGACGCGGTGACGGTGGTGCCGGCGGGGGTGTGCACCCGCGCGTTGGCCAGCAGGTTCGCGAGGACCTGGTGCAGTCGGGCGGGATCGCCGGGCACCCGGACGACCCGCTCGGGCAGGTCGAGCTGCCAGTGGTGCTCCGGGCCGGCGACGTGCGCATCGCTGACCGCGTCCACCAGCAGCGCCGACAGGTCCACCGGCTCGACGGCCAGCGGGCGACCGGAGTCCAGCCGGGCCAGCAGCAGCAGGTCGTCGACGAGGCGGGTCATCCGGGTGCTCTCCGACTCGACGCGGCGCAGCGCGTGAGCCACGTCGGGCGGCACCTGGTCCCGGCCGCGGCGGGACACCTCCGCGTACCCGCGGATGGCCGCGAGGGGGGTGCGCAGCTCGTGACTGGCGTCGGCCACGAACTGGCGTACCCGTGTCTCGCTGGCCTGCCGGGCGGCGAGCGCGGCAGCGACGTGCCCCAGCATGCGGTTGAGCGCGGCGCCGACCTGGCCGACCTCCGTGCGCGGGTCGGTGTCCGCCTCGGGCACGCGGACCGACAGGGCGACCTCGCCCCGGTCCAGGGGCAGCTCGCTGACCCGGCCGGCGGTGGCCGCGACCCGGCGCAGCGGGCGCAGGGTGCGCCGGACGATCAACGCGCCGGCCGTGCCCGCCACGAGCAGGCCGACGCCGGCCAGGCCGGCCTGCGCGGCGACCAGCCACATGACGATCTCCTCGACGTCGGACAGGGGCACCGCGAAGGCCCGCACCGTCCCGTTCGGCCACTGCCGCGCGATCGCCCGGTACTCTCCCCGCGCGCCCAGGTCCACCGTGCGGGGTCCGTCGCCCGGCGCCAACCGGGCCAGCGCCGTCACCTCCCCCAGGGGCACGGGATCGCCGCCGGGCCGGTCGCCGTCCTGCACGAGGGCCTCGGTGACCCGCCCGTCGGCCAGGGTCGCGACCATCGTGCCCGGTTGGAAGCCCGGCGGGATCGTCAGCTCCTCCGCGGGCGGGAAGAACCGCGGGAACGGCCGCCCGTCGCGCGGCCCCGGCTCCGCGGTGAGCTGGGCGTCGACCCGCTCGATGAGGAACTGCCGCAGGGCCACCGTCGTGGTGGCGCCGATCGCCACGCTGACCAGGGCGAGCAGCGCGACCAGGATGACCACCAGACGGGTACGCAGGGACCAGCCGGCCAGCCACCGCCGCAGCCGGCCCCGCTCACTCCGCCGGTTTGAGGACATAGCCCGCGCCGCGCAGCGTGTGGATCATCGGTTTCCGGCCGGCGTCGATCTTCTTGCGCAGGTACGAGATGTACAGCTCGACCACGTTGGCCTGGCCACCGAAGTCGTAGTTCCAGACCCGGTCGAGGATCTGCGCCTTGCTGAGCACCCGTCGGGGGTTGCGCATCAGGTAGCGCAGCAGCTCGAACTCGGTGGCGGTGAGGGTGACGAGCTGCCCGCCGCGGCGCACCTCGTGGCTGTCCTCGTCGAGACTGAGGTCGCCGACGGTGAGCACCGCCTCCTCGCGGGCCGCGACGGCGAAGCCGGAGCGGCGCAGCAGCGCCCGGAGGCGGGCGATCACCTCCTCCAGGCTGAACGGCTTGGTGACGTAGTCGTCGCCACCGACGGTCAGCCCGGCGATCCGTTCCTCCACGGCGTCGCGGGCGGTGAGGAACAGCACCGGGACGGTCGGCGCCGCCTCGCGCAACCGGCGCAGCACCTGGAATCCGTCCAGGTCGGGCAGCATCACGTCGAGCACCACCGCGTCGGGCTGGAACTGCCGGGCCGTGGACAGGGCCGACATGCCGTTGCCGGCGGTGCGGACCTGCCAGCCCTCGTAGCGCAGCGCCATCGACAGCAGGTCGGTCAGGGTCGGTTCGTCGTCGACCACCAGCACCCGGACCGGTTCACCGTCGAGACGCCGCAGGTCGATCCGGGCCGGCGCGCCGTGCTCGTCCGTCACCATGGCCCCCATCGTGGGCAGGACCGCTGTGCTGCGCTTGTGTGCATCCTGTGTACCAGCTGTGCCAGCCGGTGGCGGCCGGCCTCACTCGGTCATGCCGACCGGGTAGGTGTGCACGAACCGCATCGTCCACCCACCGCCGGGGCGGTCGGCGCGCTCGTAGAGGTGGTCGGCCGGGCCCGGGTCACCGCCGTCGGGATGGCGCAGGATCCAGCGGGCCGGGGGGCCGCCGTCCGGCTCGGCCGGCAGCGCCCGCTCCAGGTCGTGCGCCGGACCGCCGACGAAGCGTACGGTCACCTCGCTCATCGTCGACTCCCTCGCGCCGGCTGCCCCTGGCTGGCAAGCTACCCCACGGCGACCAGGCGTACCCTCCGGTTTGCCCTGCTCGGAGGCCGGGTACCGGCATCGGAAGCAACGGGGCCGGACATCCGGCGCAGGCGGGGACGACGAGACAGGAGCGGTCGATGAGAACGCTGGACGGGCGGTACCGGCTCGAACAGCGCATCGGCATCGGCGGCATGTCGGAGGTCTGGCGGGCCCACGACGCGGTGCTGGACCGGCCGGTCGCGGTGAAGCTGATGTCCCCCGGACAGGAGGATCGGGACGCGTCGGTGGAGCGGATCCGCACCGAGGCGCGCTCGGCCGCCCGGCTGGTGCATCCCAACGTGGCCAGCGTGCACGACTTCGGCACCTCGGCGACGCTGCCGGGCCGCGAGCTGCCCTACATCGTGATGGAGCTGGCCGAGGGGGAGACGCTCGCCGCGCACCTGCGCGCAGGGCCGCTGGACTGGCGGATCGCCGTGCGGGTCTGCGCGGAGGTGAGCGCCGCACTGGCGGCTGCGCACGCGCACGGCATCGTGCATCGCGACGTCAAACCAGCGAACGTCATGCTCACCCCGGCCGGCGTGAAGGTGCTCGACTTCGGCATCGCCACCCCGTCGGGCACCCCGGATCCCGCACCGGACGGGGTGGTCGTGGGCACACCGGCGTACCTGGCGCCCGAGCAGTTGGAACGCGCCCCGGCGACCCCGGCCGCGGACATGTACGCCCTCGGCGTCCTGCTCTACTACAGCCTGTCCGGACGGCTGCCGTACCAGGCCGACACCACGACGCAACTGCTCGGTGCCCGACGCCGGCAACCGCCGGAGCCGCTGCCGGAGATCCCCGGCCTGCCGCCGGAGGTGGCGGACCTGTGCGCGACCTGCCTCGCCGACGACCCGGCGCAGCGGCCCACCAGCCTGATGGCCGCGCTGCTGCTCGCCGAGGCGGTGGACGCGCGGGTCTACGTGCCGATGCTCCAGTCGGTGCCGCCCCGGCAGCGGGAGGTGGTCTCGCCGTGGACCGACCGGGCCGCCGCCGAGGCGACCCAGGCCGCGGTCCTGCCGGACTGGTCCACCCGCGCCGGCTGACCGCCGTTCCGTCAGGGAGCACCCCGTCCTGCGGTTTCACGGCCCGGGTGCCGGGTAGCCGGGCCGGTGAGCGACGGGAGGAACTCGATGCCGGATCCAGGTTCGTGGCTACCCGAGACGGCCACCGCGACCGCTGAGGGCGGTCACGTACGCACCGACGACGGCGGTCTGTCCACCGCCCTGGCGTCTCCGCTGGCACCACACTGCACGGGCCTCACGCCCGAGCAACTGCTCGCCGCGGCCTTCGCCTCCTGCCTGCACCACGCCGCGGTGGAGGCGGCCGGTGAGATCACCAACGAGGCCCACACGGTCCAGGTGCGCGCCCAGGCGAAGCTGGGGCGTGACGACGACGGCCGCTACCGGGCGGATGTGCACGCCTCGATCTCCTCCGCGGGGCTCAGCCGACAGCAGTTGGCCGAGCTGGTGGAGCACGCCGACCAGCTGTGGCCCTTCACCAGTGGGGACGCGAGCCGGACCCGGCTGACCGTCACGCCCGCCGAGAACGGTCGGCACTGACGGTTCGCCGCCTGGCCCTCGCGTCTTCGGCCAGCCGTCCCTCCTCCGTACGGTCCAACGTAGATCGACCGTACGGAGGATGCGTCCCGGCACCGCGACCGGCGCGACGCATGATCGACTTAACGACCGTTTGGCATGCGCTTGATCACCTTTTTCCGGAAAGTCGGACAGGAGGAGAAGGCGGCTTTGCTGATTGACCGAGGGTATTAGCACCGGGGATTGCCGCAAATTGTGGCGCATGCCACTAATCGCGCCGATGGCAAAGAGCGCTCCTCTTTCTAGCCTCGGCGGGTGCATCCCGATGACTCCATCGACCAGAAGCTGGCCCAGGATCGACCGGCCGCCCGTCCGGACGACACCGCATCAACCGAACGGACGATCGGCCGGCACCGCCTCCCGGAGCAGCCGCGGCGCGGCGTGTTCGGGTCCCCGCGGATGCGGGTCGCGCTCGCCACCGGGGTCACCTGCTGTCTCGGCGTCGGCGTCTTCGCGGCGACCGGCGTACGCGACCGGGCCGAGGCCGACCGGGAACCGGTGGCCGAGGCGGTCGCGGACCGCGCCGCCACCGACGACCGCGCCTCCCGGTCCCTCGACCGGGCCGCCTCCCCCGCCCCGGCCAGCCCCACGCCGAGCGCCAAGCCCTCCCCCTCGGCCAGCCGGCCGGCGGCGAAGAAGAAGCCGGTCAAGCCCGCCAAGCCGGTGCGCCCGCGACCCGTCGCCGGTCTGACCCAGACCCAGATGGACAACGCCAAGGTGATCGTCGACGTCGGCGTCGGCCTGAAGATGCCCCGCCGGGCGCTGGTCGTCGCGATGGCGACCGCGATGCAGGAGAGCAACCTGTACAACCTGGCCAACGACTGGGTGCCCGAGTCCCTCGACCTGCCCAACCAGGGCAGCGGCGCCGACCACGACTCCGTCGGCCTGTTCCAGCAGCGCCCCAGCAGCGGCTGGGGGACCGTCGCCGAGCTGATGCGCCCGGCGTACGCGGCCCGCGCCTTCTACGTCGCGCTGCGGGAGATCCCCGGCTGGCAGGAGATGAGCATCGCCGGGGCCGCCCAGGCCGTGCAGGTCTCCGCCTTCCCCGACGCGTACGCCCAGCACGAGGACCGGGCGACCACGATCGTCGCCGCGCTCACCTGAGCGGGCCGTTCAACGCCGGCCGGCGTCGCCGCTGGCGGGCACCGCCGCGGCGGCGGTCGGAGTGTCGGCCGGCACCGGCACCCCGCTGAGGATCTCGTCCACCCGCGCCTCGCGCCGGCGACGCGCCTGCAGAGTCTCCTCGAACTCCCGCCGGGCCTGCACCGCCTCGGCGTACACCCGTTCCCGAAGCTGGCGTGCCTCCTCGCGGGCCGCGTCCAGCTCGAAGCGCGCCTGCGCGAGCAGGTCCGCCGCCTCGCGGTCGACGGCGTCGGCGTGCCGCCGGGTCACCGCCGCGTCACCCAGGTCCAACCGGTCCAGGAGACCGCGCAGCGCAAGGGCCTCCCCGCGCACCTCGTCCCACTCCCGGCCGTCCCCGGCGGCGCTCTCCGCCCGCGCCGCCAGCCGCGCCAGCCGGATGCCCAGCTCGTCCAGGCAGGAGTCGACCTGCCGCCGGTCGTAGCCCATCTCCACGACGGAGAACCTCATGCTGTCGCCCCCCAGGCAGCCGATGCTTCCTTCCCCACCTGGATCCTCGGCGCTCACGGCGACAGCCGAGGATGTTCGGAAAAAATGTTCAGCATGCGAGCGGCGCGGGGCCGGTCCGCCCTCAGGAGCGCTTCGGAAGCACCACGACGCGGCCGAAGAACTCGTCGATGCGGCGCACGACGTCGTTGAAGTCGTCCAGGTCGATCGGCTTGGTGACGTACGCGTTGGCCTGGAGGGTGTAGCTGCCCAGGATGTCCGTGTCGGCGTTGGAGGTGGTCAGCACGACGATCGGGATCGTCCGCAGGTCCTCGTCGCTCTTGACCTCACTGAGCACCTGCCGGCCGTCCATCCGCGGCATGTTCAGGTCCAGCAGGATGACGTCGGGACGCCGGGCCTCGGTGTGCCGGCCCTCGCGGCGGAGGAACTCCATCGCCTCCTGGCCGTCGCTGACCACGTCGATGACCTTCTCGACGTCGGAGTCCGCGAGCGCCTCCTCGATCATGAGCACGTCACCGGGGTCGTCGTCCACCACCAGGATGCGTACCGGACTCGGAGTCACTGGAGGCATGGCTACCTGCTTCGTATCGGGGAGGGCGGTGCGTTGCGGTCACCTGCTGGCGGGGAAATCTAGCCCATCAACCGGCGGTCCGCGCCCTGGGGTCAGCGGTGTCGGCATCGTGTCGCAGCACGTCGGCCAGCCCGGTCACCTGGAGCACCCGGTCGACCCGTCCGGTGGCCCCGGTCAGGCGCAGCCAACCCCCCGCAGCCGACGCCCGGTTGTCGCCGCGTACGAAGGCGGCGAGCCCCGTCGAGTCGCAGAAGGTCAGCTCGGCCAGGTCGAGCAGGAGCTCGCGGGTGCCGGCCGCGGTGAGCCGGTCCAGCACGGCGGTCAGCTCCGGGGCGGTGCTCAGGTCCAGCTCGCCCGCGAGTCGCAGGTACGCCCCACCGTCGCGTTCGGCGTACGTGACGGTGAACGACACCCGGACCCCTCCCTCCACCGCAGGCCGAGACGCTTGCAGTGCAGCAAGTATAAGCAGGGGGCGGGGGGACTCCCGGCGGCACGTGTCAGCGCGCGCCCGCGCTCCGCACCGCGGTCACCGACGCCCTGCTCTCCTCCAGGAACCGCGTCGCCCGCGGAAAGTCCCGCAGCTCACGGGCATAGTGCCCGAGGGTGAGCCCCACCGCACCGGCCGGCACCCCCCGGCTCCTGAGGATGGACACCAGCCAGTCGACGAAATCGGCGAAGAGGGTACCGTCGTCGACGTACAGCGCGGCGGCCAGGAAATCGACGATGTACCCCAGGTCGCTGACCGTCGAGTCGATCTGGGTCGGGGTGTAGTCCCGCGCGGACGGCACCCGCTCCCGCAGGTCGGCCAGCGCACCGTCGATCAGCTCGCCGCGCCGCTTGACCAGGCCCGCGTACTCGTCGTCGGCCAGGTGGGTCAGCTTCGCCGGCGGCACCCGCCGCAGGGCCGGCTCGTCGGCCACCAGGTCGGCGGCGGACGGCGCGTCCGGCGCCCACGCCACACCGAGCCGGCGTGCCCACCGTCCGTCCGCCCCGAAACCGCGGCCCCCGACGACCACCGGGACGTCGGAGCGGCGGCACGCCTCGATCATGCGGTGGGCGTGCGGCAGCCGCATCGGCAGCGCGCACGCCAGGGCGACCGCGTGGGCGTCGTGCCGGTGCAGGTACGACACCAGGTGCGCGGCCGGGACGCTCGCCCCGAGGAAGGTCACCTGCCAGCCGCGCAACCGCAGCACCTCGGCCACCAGCCGGGGCGGCAACGCGTGCCACTCGCCGTCCATGCAGGCCACCACGACCCGCCCGCGGGTGGGGCGCACATCGGCGTACGCGGCGACCGCCGCCACGACCCGCTCGCTGATGTGGGTGGCGGCGTGCTCCTGCGCGACGCTCCACTCGTTGCGCGCCCACCGCTCCCCCACCTCGGCCTGCGCGGGCGCGACGAGGTCCAGGAGGACGCGCTCGGCGGGCACCCCGCCCTCCAGCAGACCGGTGGCCACGTCGATCGCGGCGTACTCGTCGGCCTCCTCCAGGCAGTGCAGGTAGCCGGACCAGGCGCCGGCCAGGCCGGCCTCGGTGGTCGGAGCGCTCACGGGCGCGTCTCCCTCGTGTCGGTCGCCGCCGGGTCGGGCACCGCGTGCAGATGCCGCGGTGTACGCCCACCCGGGCCGGTCGCACGCAGCGCCAGCACGGCGATGTCGTCGTGGTCGCCGTGACCCAACCAGTCACAGGTGACCTGCTCGATCCGCTCGGCCAGCGCCGGCGCCGGCATACGGTGGCATCCGCTCACCAGGTTGACCAGCCGCTCGGGGCCGAACTGCTCGTGCCCGCTCCGGCCGCCGCGCGCCTCGGTCACGCCATCGCTGTAGAGCAGGCACGTCTCGCCGGCCTCCAGCCGAACCGTGGCCTCGCCGACGCGCGGATCGGACACCACACCGACCAGCATGCCGCTCAGCGGCACCTGCTCCACCTCGCCGGAGTTCCGCAGTACCAGCGGCGGCAGGTGGCCACCGCCGGCCAGGGCCAGGGTCAGCCCACCGTCGCGGTGCGGCCGGACGGCCCCCAGCACCATGGTGGCGAACCGGCCCCGGTCGTGCGCCTGGGTGGTCTCCAGCAACGCGTCGTTGAGCAGCTTCAACAGCCGCCCCGGGTGCGACTCGATCCGGTGCAGCGCGTGGAGGCACTGCCGCAACTGCCCGGTGAAGACGGCCGCCTCGACACCCTTGCCGGAGACGTCGCCGAGGAAGAACAGCGAGCCGCCGTCGGGCAGCCGGTGCGAGCCGTAGAAGTCCCCGCCGATCCGCAGACCCGCCTGCGCGGGCCGGTACGCCGTCCCCCACTGCACGCCGGTCGCCTCGGCCGGCTCCACCGGCACCAGACTGGCCTGGAGCGTGTCGGCGACCTCGGCCTGGTCGCGGTAGAGCATCGCGGTGGTCAGCGCCGCCCCGGCCCGCGCCCCGAAGGCCCGGACGAGGCCGATGTCGGCGTCGTCGTACCACCGGGTGGCACGCCGGGCCACCAGCAGCACACCGGCCGGAGCGTCCCGGCCGGGCAGCGGCACCACCCGGGCGCACGCCTCGACGGAGGTCAGGCCGGGCAGCCAACCGGCTTCCATGGCCTGCTCCACCAGCCAGTCCACGGCGTGCGGCTCGGAGCCCTGCAGGCCCTCGACGATGGCCGGCGGCAGGTCGGGGGCGTCGAGCACGCCGCTGTCCACAGTGGGTGCCTCGTCCTCGCCCCGCGACGCCCGCCACCAGCGGGACCGCCCGGACCGGGGCGCCAGTACCAGCACCGCCACCTCGGCCAGGGTGGGCACGGCCAGCCGGACCACCGCCGCGGCGGCCCGGTCGGGGTGCAGCGGGTTGCCCAGCTTCTCACCGGCCACGGCCAGGAACGACGAACGCGCCCGCTCGGCGAGCAGCGCGTCGGAGCGGGAGACGATCTCGGTGACGTCCTCGACGTACCAGCAGGAACGGGCCGCTGACAACGGGACTCGACGGGCCCGCAGCCGGCGCCCGTGATGGGTGAAGTCACCGCCGACGCCGAGCCCGCCGACACCCGCCGCCGCCAGCAGCTCACCTGCGACGACCTCGGGAAGCAGCCGCTCGGCGACCGGGCTGAGGTGGCGGACGACGCCGTCGGCGTCGCAGATGACGAGGCCCTCCCGGAAGTGCTCGACGACCTCCGACCAGTCCGGTGCGGCGTGGCCCCGGTCCGGCGCGAGCGCGGGCAGGGCGACGGGGCGACCCGGGGCGTCGGCGGCCCAGGCCGGAGCCCGCGCGGCACCCGGCGTGGAGATCCGTCCGTCGCCCGGGTCCTGACCCCTGACGTCGGCGGTAGTCACCAGCTGAGCCCCACTCCTTATCGACACCCGAACGCGCCCTGACCGGCGCTTGTGGTCAAATCTCTCCGACCCACCCTACGCCGGTCTGCCGGTTCCGCCACCCCACGCCCTCGTGGCCGCCGGGCACGCACCGGGCGGGTCCGCACGGGCGTTGTTACGATCCCCTCGGCCCCTGCGGCCGCCTGCGGAAAGGCGTTGAGAGTGTCATCCCACGGGAGGAAGGCGGAGACGGTGCCGCTGACCATGTCTGTCGATCGATCGGATCCGGGCGCCCCGCTCATCATGGTCGGGGGCGACCTGGCCTACACCACGGCCACCCCGCTGAGGTACGAGGTCGAGCGGGCGCTCGCCGACGCGCCCCGGGTGCTCGTCCTGGACTTCGCCGGACTGGAGTTCATCGACAGCACCGGCCTCGGCGTCATCGTGCACGCCTGGCGCGAAGGGCAGCAGGCCGGCACCGCCATCGAGCTGCGCGCCGTCCCCCGCTTCCTGGAGACGATCCTGGACATGACGGGCGTCATGGGCCTGCTGGAGCGCCCGATGGGCGACGCGCAGGTGGAAACGCACGCGCAACGCCAGGCCTGAACGCCGCCCAGGCCGGTCTGCCGGTACCCCTCGCGGGTCCGGGCCGGGAAAGCCGACTCCCCCGTGTTTTGCCATTCGCCGTCGTGCTGGGAACATGGAGTCATGGCGCACCAGCTGTTGACCATCGAGGTGACCCGGCTCGCCGCCGGGCGTGCCCGGCTGCGGCTGACCGGTGACCTGGACTACGACACCGCGCCGGAGCTCGTCGACGTGGTCGCCGAGCTGCGCCGGGACGGCTGTCACGACCTGGTGATCGACCTCGCGGGGGTCGGGCTCTGCGACTCGTCCGGCCTGAGCGCGTTCGTGGTGGTGCACCGCGCGGGCACCGGCCCGGTACGCCTGGCCGGCGTCAGCCCGCAGCTTCAGCAGCTCCTCGACCGCACCGGTCTCGTCGAGCTGCTGGCCGTCGAGCGCAGCGCGGACGGCGGCCTGCGCGAGGTCGGCTGACCGGACGGGACCCGGATCCAGGCCGGGCGGGGGGTGGCCCCCGACCCTGGGACCAGGGGTCGGGGGCCCGGAGTGTGGTTCAGGGCGCGGTGACCGGTTGCAGTCGTGGTCCGGTCGTCCGCTGCTGTTCGGTCCGGGGCGGCTCGACGTCCTCCGGTGAGCCGGAATCCGGTGTCTGGAAGAGATAGCGGACGAACTCCCCACCCGCCTCGTTGTCGTCCGCGCCCGGCCACTGGCCGATGCAGTCCACGCCGACCACCTCACGACCGGTGCCGTCCGCGTTCTCCAGCAGCGCCCACAGGCTGACCGCGTAACAGCGGGTGTCCTCGGGCGAGAGCCGCCAGCGGGCGTACCAGCCGGGTCGGGCGGGAACGATCTCGACGATCCTCTTCATCACGACCTTTCCTTCCGCGTACCTCGGAAGTTCCCCGGTCCACCGTCATCGTGGGCCGGCGTCGGGTGACCCCCCATCACCCGCCCGGGATGAAGCTTCTTTGCGCCGTCCGCACCCCGCCGGCGACCGGTTCCGGCCCGTTACTTCCCCGGTCCCGGCGGGAAGGCGACCGACGGAAGTACGCACGCCCAGCCGAAGCGAGGTGTCACCATGCGCAAGCAGATGGAGGGCGACAACCAGCGCCGTCGGGCCCTGGCCCGCGAGGCACGGGAACGCGGCCTGCCGCCCAGCAAGACCGGTGCCAGCCTGAGCGCCTCCAAGCAGCTCACCCACCTCGACAAGGGTCGGCGGATGGGCCCGCCCCCGGCCGGTCGACTCCGCAAGCCGGACGCCACCCGTGGCGGTCCCGCGCCGCCGCCCGCCGCCGTGCCGGAGACCACCTGGCCGCGTCCCGGCCCCGCCTCGGACACTCCCGGGGTGACCAGGACGGGTTACCGCGATCTGGTCGACGACGTGGGTCGCCGGGCCGGCGTCGACTTCCGTACGGCGAAGGTCGGTGCGGAGGCCACCGTGCTGGCCCTGGCCTGGGCGCTCGACGAGGGTGAGCGGCGCCGGCTGCTGGAGGCGGTGCCCATGTCCCTGCACGACGTCACACCGGTCGACGGGGTGCGGAGCCACGCCGACCTGCCGGGCTTCCTGGCCGAGGTCGGCCGGCTCAGTGGCCGCAGCCCGGAGCAGGCGCGCTACCAGGCGTCGGCGACACTCGCCGCGCTGGCCGCCCGCGACGGCGACCTGGTCGAGTCGCTGCACGTACCGGACGGGCTGCGGGACCTGCTGGCCCCGCCGGACCCCGGCGGCGGTGTGGTCGGTCCGACGAGCAGCACCCCGCCGTTGCGCGGTGACGAGGTCCACGAGGCGCTGAACGGGTTGCCGTACTGGTCGGGCAACACCGAGGCGCTGACGCGGACCGTCGAACTGCCGCCGGACAACCTGGACCGGGTCCTCGACCGGCTGGACCGGCTCCGGATGGAGACCGGTCGTGGTCCGCGCATCGGGCGGCCCGACGCCACGACCGCTGTGCTGACCGTACGGTCCCGGCAGGCGGGCGCGGTGACCGCCCAGGACGTCGACCTGGCACACGCGATCGACGACGCGATCGAGGAGGCGGGCGCCGGGATGGCGAGCGGCTGACCCGGCACGTCGGCGGGCCGGTGGGTGCACGCCCACCGGCCCGTCGCCGACGCGTGATGGTCTAGCGTGCCCGGCATGGAACGCGGCGACGAACGGCTACGGCTGGTCGCCGACCCGGCCCGCCCGACCGGGCGCCTGCTGCTCGCCGACGGGGTCGAACAGTCCTACGTGGACCTGGCCGATCCCCGGCACCTGCACTTCGAGTACGTCCGGCGGATGGCCGCCGTCGCGGACCTCGTGGCGCCGGCCGGTCGGACCCTGGAGGTCCTGCACCTGGGCGGTGGTGCGTTGACACTCCCCCGCTACCTGGCCGCGACCCGGCCCGGATCGCGCCAACGGGTGGTCGAGCGGGACCCGACGGTCGTCGACCTGGTGGCCCGCGAGCTGCCCGCCCTGCCCGGCGACGTCACAGTCCAGGTCGCCGACGCCCGCGAGGCGGTCACCGCCGCTCCCGCCGGCCGGTACGACCTGGTGCTCGCCGACATCTACCGGGCCGCCCGCATGCCGGCGCACGTCGCCGGCGTCGAGTTCGTGACCGAGGTGGCCCGCATCCTGCGTCCCGACGGCGTGTACCTGGTGAACGTGACCGACCTTCCCCCGCTGGTCTTCGCCCGGGTGCAGGTCGCGACCCTACGGGCCGTCTTCGGCGACGTGTGCCTGGTCGCCGACCGGCGGATGCTGCGCGGCCGGCGGTACGGCAACGTGGTGCTCGCCGCCGCGGCCCGCCCCGGACGGCTGCCGGTGACCCGCCTGACGGCCCGCGCCGCCCGCGACGACGTACCGGGAGGTGTCCTGCACGGCGCGGCCCTGGAGGCGTTCACGGCCGGCGCCCGCCCCGCCACCGACGCCACCCTCACCACCGAACCCTGACCCCGCCCGCCCCGCCCGGCCCCGCCCACGCCGGCGATCTTGCACTTTCGGTCGCTGTTATGGGCTCTAATGTTCGTTACGCACCGACAGAACATGCAAGATCGCGGGGCTGGTCGGGGCGCGGCGCGCGGGGTGGGCGGGGGCGCGGGCCTGGTCAGCGGGTGGCGTGGACGGGGATCTCGGGTGAGGAGCTCTCCAGTGGGACGGTGTTCGCCGGGACGAGACCGAGTTGCACGGCCGGGCGGGTCAGGGCGGCGTCGAGGAGCCAGTCGGCGCCGACGCGCGCCCGGTTGCCGGGCATGGCCAGCAGGTGGTAGCCCCGGGTGACGGCCTTGGCGGGCAGCCCGGCCAGCGGCACCTGGAGCGGGTTCGCGGCGGCGTCCTTGCCCCCGAGGTCGACCACCCAACCGAGGTCGTGGTGCTTGTACGTCCTGCGCCGCCCCATCCCGTACGAGGCGGCGATGTTGCGCGCGGCCAGCTTGCCCTGCCGCTGGGCGTGCTGGGCGGTCATGGTGCAGATCTCGCCGGGACGGGTCACGTCGGGCACCGCTGCGGCGTCGCCGCAGGCGTACACCTCGGGGAAGCCGGGGACGTTCAGGAACTCGTCGGTGACGAGGCGCCCCTTCTCGGTACGCAGGCCCAGGTGGGAGACGAACGGGTCGGGGCGCACGCCCACGCACCAGACCAGGGTGCAGGTCGGGACGTAGTCGCCGTCGGTGAGCTTGACCCCGTCCGCGGTGGCCTCCGCGACCGAGGTGCCCATCCGGACGTCGACGCCGCGCCGGTCGAGCACCCTGTGGGCGGTCTTCGACATGCGCTCGTTCAATTCGGGCAGCGCACGCGGGGCGACGTCCAGCAGCATCCACCGGGGACGGATCTTGAGGCGGGTCCGGTGGCGGGTCAGGGCGTCGGTGAAGAGTTGCCCGTGCGCGGCGACCTCGGTGCCGGTGTAGCCGGCGCCGACGACCACGAAGGTGGCGCGGGCCCGCTGCTCGTCCGGGTCCTCCGCCTGCTCGGCCAGCTCGATCTGCCGGACGACGTGGTCGTGCAGGAACAGCGCCTCGGGCAGGCTGCGGAAGCCGTGCGCGTACTCGGTCACGCCGGGGATGGGCAGCAGCTTGTTGACGCTGCCGACGGCGAGCACCAGCCGGTCGTACGCGAGGCGGTTGTGGTCCCCCTCGGGTTGGGTGAAGCCGACCCAGCGGTTCTGCAGGTCGACGTGGTCGGCCTCGCCGACGACGACCCGTACGCCGGGCAGGGTCCCCGCGAGCGGCACGGAGATCCGGGTCGGCTCGACCACACCGGCCGCCACCTCGGGCAGCAGCGGCAGGTAGAGGAAGTAGTCGGTGGCGTTGAGGACCACGATCTCGGCCCGGCCCTTCGCCAGCCGGCTCAGCGTCTTCGCCGCGTGGTAACCGGCGAACCCGGCCCCCACGATCACCACACGAGGTTTCGTCATTTCGGCCCCGTTCCCATCGCCGGGGCGGACAAACGTGGCAGGTCGGGCAACAATCGCAGGGGTGTGGCCACCCGACGGCCGGCCGGCGCCCTCAGCCCTGGGCGAGCCGGACGTGCCCGGCGCGGCCCACGGCCTCCACCTCCCACACCTGCCCGAAGGCGCGGACCCGCTCGACGGTGATCCGGCCCACCTCGGGCGGAATGTCCGGGTCGACGGTCAGACGGCCGTCGACCGGGTTGAGCCCCACCATGGCCCGCGCCAGCGCCAGCGGCGCACCCGCCGCCCACGCCTGCGGGCTGCACGCGGTGGGGTATGGAACGGCGAACAGGGTCCGCTCACGGGCGTACCCGCTGAGCGCCTCCGGCAGCCGGTGGTCGAACTGCTCGGCCGCCTCCAGCAGTGCCATGCTGACCCGGTTGGCCTCGGCGCGGTAGCCGTAGCGGGCCAGCCCCAGCACGGCGAGGGAGTTGTCGTGCGGCCAGACGGTGCCGAGGTGGTATCCGAGCGCCCGGTACGGCCGGTCCTCCCGGGACAGGGTGCGGATGCCCCAACCGGAGAACATGTCCGGGTGCATCAGCTGGCGGACCACCGCCCCGGCGTGCTCGGGGGGCACGATGCCGCTCCACAACAGGTGACCCATGTTGGAGGTCTTCGAGTCGATGCGGTTCTTGTCCCCGTCGAGGCCGGTGGCGTAGAAGCCGCCCCGCTCCTCGATCCAGAAGTCGCGGTTGAACCGGTCGAAGAGGTCGGCGGCGTCCGCGCGCAGTCGCTGCGCCAGCGTGGGGTCGGCCAGCGGACCGTCCGCCAGCTCGGCGAGGCGGAGCTTCGCGTCGTACGTGTAGCCCTGCAGGTCGCTGGTGGCGATCGGCAGCACCGGGATCCGCCCGTCGGAGAAGCACACCCCGTCCGGGGAGTCCCGCCAGCACTGGTTGCCCAGCCCCTCGGGTGAGCGGGTGCCGTACTCGACGTAGCCGTCGCCGTCACGGTCTCCGAACTCGTCGATCCAGCGCAGCGCCGCGAGGGCGTTGTCGCGCAGCGACCGGACCAGGTCGTCATCCCCACTCCACCGCCAGTACTCCGACAGCAGGATCAACCAGAGCTGGGTGGCGTCGGCGGTGCCGTAGTTGGGGTTGTACGGCTTGACGCCGGTACGGGTCAGCTCGCCACTGCGGAACTCGTGCAGGATCTTGCCCGGCTCCTCGTCGGTGAAGTCGTCGCAGGTGCGCCCCTGGAGCCCGGCGAGCGCCACGAGCGCCCCCTTCGCCAGGGCCGGCCCGGCCACCAGGGTCTGGTACGCGGTGATCAGCGTGTCCCGGCCGAACACGGTGAGGAACCACGGCAGGCCGGCACCGGGCAACATCACCCGCTGCCCGCGGATCTCCAGGTCGAGCCGGAGGGCGGCGAGGTCGAAGCGGGAGCGGTTGGTGGTTCGCTCCACCACCGGATTGTCGCTGTGCAGGACGGTCCGCCCCTCCACCCAGCGGCGCAGCGGGTTGTCGGTGGACCGGTGGACCACCTGGGCGATGTCCCCACCGAGGGGATCGATCATCACGCGGTTCCCCTTCGGCAGAGGAACGACGAGGTCGACCTGCCATCCCTCGCGGGATGCGAGGTCGATCTCCCAGACCAGGTCGTCGCCCTCGACGCGGGTGGCTGGCGGGTCGCAGCGGACACGGGCGGAGGCGTCGAACCCGTCGGCCGCGTAGCGGAAGCACAGCTCCTCCGACGTGTGCGAGCGGGCGATCCGGCCCGAGCGGTCCCGTACCCCGGACTTGATCTCGAACAGGTCAGCGAAGTCCGCACCGACGGACAGCCGCAGCTCCACGCGGACCGGCTCGGCCCCGAAGGACAGCATCTCGATCCGCTCGTGGAAGTTGTCTGCGACGTAGCGCAGGCGGCGGGCGGCGAGGCTGTCCGGCGGCAGGTCGGATGTCCCGGGGTTGGTGAGCATGAACTCGGCCGAGTAGTGGTCGATCGTCTCCCCACGCAGCGCCAGCAGCCGGGCCCCGTTGACGGTGACCACCCAGCCGCTGAGCAGGCGGGTGTCCAGGTGGACGAGCCCACCGATGCTGCCCGGCGGCACGTCCCCACAGGTGTCGGAGTACATGAACGTGGGGCCACTGACCACGGCGATCGAGTTCGTGCCCAGCTCCGGTGGCATGGCGCGCTGGTCCCCGGGCTCCCGGCTCGGTGTGGTCACGCCGGGGCACGGTTCGACGGGCGTCGGACGCACGGCAGCCATGCACCCACCGTAGGAAGGCGCGGGCAGCGGCGTCATCACCCGGTCCGGGTGAACCCAGAGATTCATTGCTGCCGATATGGAAGCATCGGCGCCGCCCGGAACTGGATCCACGACCGCCTGCGGGAGTACGCCGCCGCGTCCGACGACCGGATGACGGTGGAACTGCAGTCCTACGTGCAGGAGCCGGCGCCCCGGATCCCCACGGCCGCCCGGATCACCAACGTCGTGGCGACGCTGCGCGGGGAGACGTCGCCGAACCGGGTGTACGTGGTGACCGGGCACTACGACTCCCGCGCCACCGACGTCTCGGACGCGGTCAGCGATGCACCCGGCGCCGACGACGACGCCTCCGGCGTGGCCCTGCTGATGGAGCTGGCCCGGGTGATGGCGACCCGCCGGCCGGCCGCCACCATCGTGTTCGCCGCGGTGGCCGGCGAGGAGCAGGGCCTGGCCGGCCGGCCGCTTCACCGAGCCGAACGAGGACTTCGCCCACCAGCACCAGGACGTCCGGCTGGTCGACGGCAAGCAGTACGGCGACCTGCCGGAGTTCTGCGACTTCGCGTACATCACCCGGGTGACCCGGGTCAACGGCGCGGTGCTCTGGTCCCTCGCCCGCGCCCCCGGGACGCCGAAGGGCGTGGTCGTGGTGACCACCAACCTCACCAACGACACGACGTTGCGCTGGCAGCGCGGTGACGAGCCGGACCTGGCCGGGTACGAGGTGGTGTGGCGGGAGACCACCGCGCCGGAGTGGCAGAAGGTCATCGAGGTCGGCGACGTCACCGAGACGACGATCGACCTGCCGAAGGACAACGTCTTCTTGGGCGTACGGGCGGTGGGGCGCGACGGGCACCGCTCTCCGGTGGCGTTGCCGAAGCCGGGCAGCTGACAGCGACGCACTCCCGACAGGTAACCGCTCGATAGCGGACAGTGAGCGTCTCGGTGGCGGCGCACGCTCTGCGACGACAACGGCTCTCGTCACAGGAGGACAGATGCGCATCCGTCCGCTCGCCGCCGCCGCGTTGACCGCCGCGCTGGCAGCCGGTGCCCTCGCGCCGGCCGCCCCGGCCACGGCGGCCACCGCCGACCGCTGGGGCTTCGCGTACGTCAAGGACCCCACCGTGCCGGCGTGGACCGTGCTCGACACGACCCGCCAGTGGGGCAGTTGGAAGACGGCCTTCCCGGCCGCGTGGGCGCAGGGCGCCAAGCTCGCCCCGGGCCGGTTCCTGGTCCGGTTCCCGCAGGTCGGCCTCGGGTCGCGCGGCGTGCCGCACGTGACGCCGGTGAACCGCACCGGCCACTACTGCGAGGTGGTGCGGTGGTACCAGTCCGGGGCGGACGAGATCGTGGACGTGCAGTGCCACAAGCCCGGCGGCGAGCGCGACGACACCCCGTTCACCGTGCTGTGGACAACCAGTTCCGGAGTGCTGCCCGCCGGCACCGCACACGCGTACGCGCAGGTGACCGCCGGCGCCGCGCTCGCCCAGTCGTACAACTCGACCGGTGCGGCGAACGGGGTCGGACCGGCGGGCGTCGGGCAGTACGCGGTGAAGCTTCCCGGGGTGGGCCTGGCCGGCGTGCTCGCCGGGAACGTGCAGGTGACCGCGGTGCAGCCCAACGCGGGGCCGCGGCGGTGCAAGGTGCTGAACTGGTTCGCCTCCGGCACCGACGTGACGGTGTACGTGTCCTGCTTCGACCAGACCGGCACCCTGACGAACAACGACTTCACGCTGTCGTACCACCGGCGGCGGTCGGTGATCGGCTCGGTGGCCCCGCCGACGCGCTTCGGCTACCTCGGCACGGCCGTCGGCGGCGCGACCAACGACAATTCGGTGCTCGGCGTCGGCGCGAACACGATCGGTGCGCTGGCGCCGGCGGGTCGCTACCTGGCGACGTTCAAGCAGCTCGGTGTCAAGGAGACGCACGCCCAGGTGGTCGCGCAGGGGGCCGGTGCGAACTACTGCCACCTCACCCAGCCCTGGTCGTACGACCTGGACGCGGCGGTCGACGTGGTCTGCTTCGACAACGCCGGAGTAATCACTCCGTACCGCTTCCTCGCCGCGTTCACCTCGCGCGTCTGACCACCGGTCGGGTCCGGGTAACCCGCATCGGGTGGGGTCCGCTCACCCGGTACGGGCGCACGGTGGTGCTCTCGGAGCCCGCACGACGAGGAGGCAACGGCCATGAGCACCCCCATGTCGAACGACCAACGACAGCCGATCTACCTGCAGCAGAGCGGTCGCAAGCAGCTCACGTCCCGGCAGCGACGGCGCGTCGAACAGAAGCAGGGCCGCATCGAGCGCCTCGGCGTCCAGCGCCGGGAAGCGCGTGGCCCCGGTCGCTGACCGCCCCACCTCACCCGTCGATCAAGAGGTTCGCGTCAGCTTCCCGCCGGATGCTGACGCAAACCTCTTGATCGACCTGGTGGGTCGGCCGGGGCGGTGATCGCCCAGCGTTCGTGGTCGCGCCAGGCCCCGTCGATGAAGAGGTAGTCCGGGGAGAAGCCCTCGAGCCGGAAGCCGAGCTTGCGCGCCACCGCCCGGGACGGCTCGTTGCCCGGCTGGATGTTGGCCTCCAACCGATGCAGGCCCAGCGCGGTGAACGCGTGGTCGACGACCAGGCCGATGCCGGTCGACGCGTGTCCCGTGCCACTGAACGGCAGGAACGCGGCGTAGCCCAGGAAGCCGCCGCGCAGGGCGCCCAGGATGATGGCGCTGATGTTCGCGTACCCGGCGATCGCCCCGCTGGCCCGGTCGCAGATCAGGTAGCCGGAGTGGTCCCGGCGACGCACCTTGGCCAGGTACGCCGCGTACGCCGTCGGGTCGGCGGGAGCGTTCAGCCACGGGTGGTGCAGTTCCCGGCTGCGCCGGGCGGCGGCGGTGAACTCCGCCTCGTCGGCGGGCCGGGGCCGCCGGATCCCGACCGCGCCGGCCGTCCGCAGATACCTCACGGCCGACACTCTGACCGGCACCCCCACCACCTGTCCAACCCAATCCCTCCACCGGCCCGCCGCCCCGTAGCCGACAAAAGCCCTGTCCGAGCGACCAAAAGTGCACGATCGCGAGGGAGAGAGGGCCCGCGCGGGGAGGGGCGGGGGTCAGAGGGGGCGGGGGTGGGGTTGGTCCAGGGGCATCGGGACCTGGAGGAACGTCGTGCCGCGCAGGTCGAACCAGGCCCGGTCGGGGGCGCGGACGAGGCGCAGCATCACCTCGGTGCAGACCGGACAACGCCCGACCAGCCCGGGTGCGTGCGGATAGACCTGCAGTCCGGCCATCGGGCCAACCGTCCCGCAGTGGTCGCAGCGGCCGGTGGCGCTGCTCAGGTCGACGGCGAACAGCTCCCGCAGCGGGCCGTCCAGCATGTTGCCGTCCAGGTACGACATGTCGGTCATCGTTTCCCCTCCTGCGTCGCCACGGTCCGGTGACGACGACGTCAGCCGGCGGGTCCGAACCGTTCGGTCTTCACCCGCCGGGTCTGGTGACCCAGTCCGACCAGCAGGTCGGCCACCGTCTCCACGAACCCGGTCGGCCCGCACACGTAGCAGAGCGGTTCCAGGTCGGGCGGCCAGCCGTGCGTGTTGACGTCCGCGATGCCGACCCGATGCGGCTCCCCCCGCCAGCCCTCGGGCGCCTCGCGGGTGTACACGTACGCCACGTCGAGGCCGAAGTCGTCGCGGGCGCGGCGGCGCAGTTCGTCGGCGTAGATCACGTCAGCCGGGGTGCGCACCGAGTAGAGCAGCCGGAACGGCACCCGGCTGCCGGCGGCGCGGCGGGCGCGGACCATGGCCATCAGCGGGACGACCCCGGAGCCGCCCCCGACGAGCAGCACCGGCGCGGTCTCCTCGGGCCGCCAGACGAACCAGCCGCCGACCGGCCCACGCACCTCCACCGGGTCGCCCTGCGTCCACGCGTCGATCAGGTACGGCGACACCTCGCCGTCGGCGACCCTCTGCACGGTCAGCTCGATCCGGCTGCCGTCGGCGGGGCCGGCCAGCGAGTACGACCGACCGGCCTGGTAGCCGTCCGGGGCGGTGAGTCGCACGTCGAGGTGCTGCCCCGGCAGGTGACCCGGCCAGTCGGGTACGTCGAGCACGAGGGTGTGCGCGGTCGGCGTCTCGACCCGGCGCTCGACGAGCCGGGCGACCTGCCACCGCAGCGGGGCGGTCAATCGCCCTGGTACCGCTGCTCACGCCACGGGTCACCGTAGTCGTGGTAGCCGGCGGTCTCCCAGAACCCGGGCTGGTCGCTCGTCGTCAGGCGGATGCCCCGCACCCACTTGGCGGACTTCCAGAGGTACAGGTGCGGCACGAGCAGCCGGGCCGGGCCGCCGTGCTCGGCGGGCAGCGGGCCACCGTCGTACGTGTGGGCCACCCAGGCCCGCCCGCCGCGCAGGTCGGCCAGGGGCAGGTTGGTGGTGTAGCCGCCGTACGAGTGGGCCTGCGCGTAGTGGGCGTCGGTGTCCACGCCCTCGAGGAGGGTGTCCAGCGAGACCCCGCCCCAGGTGGTGTCCCGCTTCGACCAGCGGGTGACGCAGTGCAGGTCCACCGTCGGGGTCTCCTGGGGCAGCGTCATCAACTCGTTCCAGGTCCACCGGAACTCCGCGCCGGTCTCGGTGGTGATGACGAACTCCCAGGTCTCCGTCGGCACCTTCGGTGTCGGGCCGGCGGAGAGGACGGGGAAGTCCTCGGTCAGGTACTGCCCCGGCGGCAGGGCCGGCTCCGCCGAGCGGGGCCGGCCCTGGAAGCCCGGTGACACGATTCCCATCCGTCAGTCGTACCACCTACGGTGTGCCGTCGGCCGGAGAACGGCCGGGGCGGGCGACACGTCAGCGCTGCTCGACGACGACCTCTTCCCGCTTCCCGTCGTGGCGGGTGGCGCGCAGGCTGGTGAGAGTAACGGCGACGAGAACGGCGACGATGACGGCGAGGGACAGCTCGGTGGGGATCTCCGGCACGCCCGACCAGATGCCGTGCGCCCAGTGCAGGCCCAGCTTGACGCCGATGAACGCCAGGATGATCGCCAGGCCGTAGCTGAGGTGCACCAGACGGCTGAGCGCGGCGTGCAGGACGAAGTAGAGCGCACGCAGGCCCAGCAGGGCGAACGCGTTGGTGGCGAAGACCAGGTACGGGTCCTCGGTGATGCCGTAGACGGCCGGCACCGAGTCGACGGCGAAGACCACGTCGGTGGCGAGCACCGCCACCGTGACCAGCGCCAGCGGGGTGAGCGCCCGCTTGCCGTCCACCCGGACGGTCAGCCTCGTGCCCTGGTACTCCTCGGTGACCGGCATGAACCGGCGCAGCAGGCGCACCGAGCGCATCTTGCTGATGTCGACCTCCTGCTCGTGCCCGGAGAGGGCGTCGCGCAGCAGCTTCACCGCGGTGACGAGCAGGATCACCGCGAAGAGCAGGAAGGCGAAGTCGAGGGTCTGCAGGGCGGCGGCGCCGAGGGCGATGAAGATCGCGCGCAGGACCAGCGCACCGGCGATGCCGTACAGCAGCACGCGCTGGGCGAGCACGGCCGGCACGGCGAACGCGGCGAGCAGCAGCATGAAGACGAACAGGTTGTCGACCGAGAGGGACTTCTCGACCAGGTAGCCGGTGAGGTAGTCGAAGCCCTGCTTCGAGCCGAACTCGGCCCAGATCCACGCGCCGAAGGCAAGCGGGAGGGCGACGTAGAAGGCCGACCAGCCCAGCGCCTCACGGAGGGACACCTCGTGCGGCTTGCGGGTGACGAGGAAGTCCAGCACCAGCAGCGCGAGCACGCCGGCGATGGTGACGCCCCACAGGGTGGGAGTACCCACCGAGGTGATCTCGGTGGCAGCAAGATATGACGGACCGGACATGGGGCCTCCTCGAACACCGTGACATGTTCGAGGTCTCCTTCACCCACATATCGTGGGCAACCACCCGGGGAAGGCTCAGAGGCCCGCCGTACTGACCGGAATGGTTCGTGGGAAGTACTCCCCTCGCCGCCACCACATTAGGCCAGGCTCAGTCGGCCCGCCAAGCGGGGCACGCCGGGTGTCACGCGCCCCGGGTCACCGCCGCCAGGACGGTGCCGACGTCCAGGTCCGCCATGCACGCCGGCCCGGCCGGGTCCAGCGGGCACCGCGCCTGCCACCAGCAGGGTTGTTCGGTGATCGCGGTGGGCCGTCGGTGCGCACAGTCGGGCAGCCCCTGCAGGTCGAGGTCACCGGTTCCGTACCGCCGCGCGTCGGTGGGTCCGAACAGCCCGACGGTCGCGGCGCCGGCCGCGGCGGCCAGCCGCACCGGTCCGGTGTCGGGACCGACCACCACGCCATCCCGCCGTCCCACGGCGGCGAACTGCCCGGCGAGGGTGGGCAGGTCGACGCGGGGCAGCGGCACGCCGAGCGGTGCCTCGGGGTCGACCGGGCCGACGGTGAGCACCGGGTGGCCGCGCCGGGTCAGCTCGCCGGCCAGGGTCTGCCAGTGCCGCCACGGCCAGCGTTTCACCGCCATCCCGGCGTCGGTGACCAGCACCACCGGCGGCGCGAGCGGCTCACCCACCAGCCGGGCCACCGTCCGCTCCCCCGCCCGGTGCGCCTCGTCGCCGATGTGCACCCGGGGCCGGGCCGTCCGGTCGGCCGGGTCCAGCAGCCCCTCGGCGTGCAGGATCTCCAGGTAGCGGTGGCCGACCGGCTGGTCCGGCGGCGGCTCGCGCCACAGGTTCGTCACGGCGCGGGTGGCGGCGGCCTCCAGCAGGTCCGGGATCCCGTCGTAGCGGGTGGTGCTGACCGCCAGGTCGGGCCGCCGCGCCGCGAGGGCCGCCAGGACCGCCTCCCGCTCGGCGCCGGGGCGGTCGTGCCGGGGCGTGCGCACCTCGGCCACCACCGGGTCGACGCGCACCAGGTCGGCGCCCGGGTCGTGGGTGAGGACCCGCAGCCGCGCGCCCGGGTTGCGACGGGCCAGCCCGTGCACCGCCGGCAACAGCATCAGCAGGTCGCCGATCCCGCCGAGCAGATCGACCACCAGGATGTCCGCGTACCGCTCAGGCACCGGCCCACCCGAGGGTCCGCGCGTAGAGGTCGCGGTGCGCGGCGGCCACCCGGGGCCAGGAGTACGCGGCGGCGAACGCGCGTCCCCGCTCGGCGAGCCGTCGCCGCAGGACCGGGTCGGCGAGCAGCCGGGACACCGTACGCGCGATGGCGCCGCTGTCCCGGCGAGCCCGGACCACCGCCACCGCCCCGCTGCGGTGCAGGTCGTCCGGGTCCTCGTCGGGCACGGTGACGGCGGTCGGCACGCCGTGCGCCAGCGCGGCGAGCAGGGCACCGCTCTTGGTGCTCACCCCGGCGGTGAACGGCAGCACCGCGACGTCGGCGGCGTGCAGCACGGCCGAGACCCGCTCCCTCGGCACGTGGTCGGTGAAGGTCACCGCGCCGGCCACGCCGTGGTCGGCGGCGAGCGCGGTCAGCTCGGCACGGAACGCACCGGCCTCCGGTTCGGGCAGGGCCTGCGAGGCGAAGCCGCCCACCACCAGCAGCCGCAGGTCGGGGTGGGTGCGCCGCAGCTCGGGCAACGCCTCGATGAGGTAGCGCACCCCCTTCACCGGGTGCACGAAGCCGAAGAAGACCAGCACCGGCGCACCCTCGGGCAGGCCCAGCTCCGCCCGCAGCCGGTGCCCGGCGGTGGCCGCGCCGACCTCGTCGACGACGTTCGGGGCGATCGGGACGTACGTGGGTTCGCGCCCGGTGCGCTCCCGCACCAGGGCCGCGTGGCCCGGGTTGGTGACAACCACCGCCGCGCTGGCCGGCACCAGCCGGCCGGTCTCCCGGTCCCAGCGCCCGGTCCGCTCCACCCTCGACCAGACGCGGCCGGGCAGCCATCCGGGCCACGCCCACCCGCCGTACTCGTGGACGGTGGTGACCAGCGGCACCCGCCGGGGCAGCCGCAACGGCAGCAGTCCGGCCTGGCCGCAGAACCGGTACGCCGACGGCGCGAACTGCACGTGCGCCAGGTCCGGGGCCAGCTCGCGGACCCGGCGGGCGGCCCGGGCGGCGGCCGTACGCCAACCGCCCCGCTCCCGGGTCGGCCGCAGCGGCACCGGCGTCACCTCGACGTCCACCTCGCCGAGCGCGTCGACGAGGTGCGTCACGTAGTCACTGACGCCGTCGGCATCGGGCCGGCCGGGGCCGTGCAGCATGGCCACCCTGATCACGCCACTCCCCCGATCCACCACCCCCCGCGCGTTCCCGGCCCCTTACCCGGCAAACGCGAAACGCCTATGGTGGCCCGATGACGGACGACGCGGCGGCCGGGCCCCTCGCCGGCGTACGGGTGATCGAGCTGGCCGGCATCGGTCCGGGCCCGTTCACCGCGATGATGCTGGCCGACCTGGGCGCCGACGTGGTCCGGGTGGACCGGGTGGGCGACGTGGACCCCGCCGCGTTCGGCACGCCGCACCCGGACCTGCTGAACCGGGGCCGCCGCTCCATCGCGGTGGACCTGAAGTCCGCCGGTGGGCGGGAGGCGGTCCTCGCGCTCGTCGCCGGCGCCGACGCGCTGATCGAGGGCTTCCGGCCGGGAGTGACCGAGCGGCTCGGCCTGGGACCGGCCCACTGTCACGCGGTCAACCCCCGGCTGGTGTACGGGCGGATGACCGGCTGGGGTCAGGACGGGCCGGCCGCCCCGTACGCGGGGCACGACATCGACTACCTGGCGCTGACCGGCGCGCTGCACGGCATCGGTCGGGCCGGCGAGCGTCCGGTGCCGCCGATGAACCTGCTCGGTGACTTCGGTGGCGGCGGCATGATGCTCGCCCTGGGCCTGGTCTCCGCCCTGTACGCGGTGCGCGGCGGCGCCCCCGGCCAGGTGGTGGACGCGGCCATCGTGGACGGTGTGGCGGTGCTCAGCACCCAGATCCACGCGCTGCGCCGCCTCGGCATGTGGCAGGACCCGCGCGGGGTCAACCTGCTCGACGGCGGCGCACCGTTCTACGACACGTACGAGTGCGCCGACGGGAAGCACCTCGCGGTGGGCGCGCTGGAGCCGCGCTTCTACGACGAACTGGTGCGGCGTACCGGGTTCCCGCTGTACCCGGACGAGGCGTTGGACCGCACCGACCCGGCGAACTGGCCGGCGCTGCGCGAGTCGTGGGGCCGGCTCTTCCGGACCCGCACCCGGGACGAGTGGACGGCGCTGCTGTCCGCGTCCGACGCGTGCGTGGCTCCCGTCCTGGACTGGACCGAGGCGCCGGAGCACCCGCACCTGGCGGCCCGTGGCACGTACACGGAGCGGGACGGCGTCGTCCAGCCGGCCCCGGCGCCGCGCTTCTCCGGCACCCCGACGGCACTGCGCCGGCCGCCGCCGCAGCCCGGCGAGCACACCGACGAGCTGCTGGCCGAGGCGGGCTTCGACGCCGACCGGATCGCCGCCCTCCGCACGAGCCACGCCGTCGCCTGAGAGCGCGTCAGGAGTAGCGCAGGGTCGCTCCGGGCGCCATCGCCGGCTCCACCATGTCCCGGTAGTCCCGCGGGAACTGCACCGCCACGTCGTCGAACTCGGCGCCGGTGATCGCCTCCCGCAGCGTCGTGAAGACCGCCCGCGCGGCACCCCGGGCCGTCTCCTCGTCGACCCGGGCGCGCGCCGCCACCCGGGCCACGAACTCGGCCGCGCCGAAACGCTCCGCCGCCTCCCCACCGCCCTTCACCACCAGTTGCAACGGCTGGGGCAGTTGCACGGCCAGGTCCAGCACCTCGCCGCCGGTGAGCCGGTCGGCGAGCGTCTCCAACGTCGCCCGGGTCAGCTCCACCGCCTGCTCCGACGACGTACCGGTGCGCCGGGCCACCTGGACGACGAAGGTGTCGTAGTTCATACGTACTCCTCGAAAGGGCTGGTCGGGGCCCGCGGTTACCCGCGGCCCGGGCCGGGAAACGGCCGCGGTTTTTCCGACACCGGCGGCGTGAGACCCGGGCGGGCGGGTAACCGCCGCCGGTCGTGACCGCATCCATGCCACGAGGAGCCGACACCATGGCGACGTACGCCGACGTGCTGCAGTACCTGTCGAGCCTGGACTACCCGGCCGAGAAGGACGACGTGGTACGTGAGGCCGAACGCGAGGGTGCCCCGCCGGACGTGCTGAAGGCGTTGCGGGCGCTGCCGCCGGTCGACTACGCCAACGGCACCGAGGTGGCCCGCTCGGCGAGGATCGAGACCGCGCCGGAGGTCGATGCGACGCAGCGGAACCTCCAGGCTCGGGAGCCGCACACGCGCGTGTCGCAGCACCTGCGCCGCATCTGAGCGATACGGACCCGCGCCGGCCGCGTGGCCCCTGCGTGACGGGCATTTCCCGCCGCCGTCCAGCCACTGCCCCGGGGCTGGCCGGTGGCGTCCCGCTGACCACGGGTGAAATCCGGCGGGCCGGCCTGCGGACGTGACAGCAGCGGACAGGGGGGCGCCCCGGGTCGCGAACCGCGTCCCGGGGCGCCACCCCACGAACCTGTCCCCGATGCTGCGCGCCCCGAACCGGGACCTCACCACCAGGCGGTTGATGTACGCCTGAACCAGGCGGGCATCACTGCCGGGACCATCATACGACGACACATCATCCGAACGGGTAACAGTTTCAGAACTGTGGGCCGAAGCACGTTCCGCCATCAGGTGCTCAGCTCCGCGTAGCTCTTCTCCAGGTCCACCCGGGCCAGCGATCCCACCAGCCAGGCGAGTCGCTCGGACTCGCCGCTGCCGGCCAGCCCCGCGAGGTCGTCGGCGGACCGGCCGAGCCCCAGCCGGCGGGCCGCGACGAGCGCCCGCCGGTCGGCGACGGGTGCGACCTCCCGCCACAGCGCCTGCGCCTCGCGGAGGAACAGGTCGGCGACGGCGGCGTCCACACCGGGCAGCGCGGTGAGCAGTTCCCGCTCCCGGGCCGGGTCGTGGTGGGCCACCGCGCGCAGGCGGCGCAGGTCGCCCCGGTACTGCTCGACCACACTGCGGGCCAGGTCGCCGAGCGTGTCGGCGAGGGCGTCGACGTCACCGCGCTGACCGCCCTCGCGCAGCACCCGGACCCGGTCGGCGTGCAGGGACCGGGCCAGCCGGGCGGCGCTGTCCCAACCCTGGGCGGGAAGGGCGTGCGCGCTGTCCACGGCACGCCGGAAGTCACCCCGGCGGGCCAGCAGCACGGCCAGGCAGAGGATCTGGAACAGACTCGACGGGTTGTTGGTGACCCGGAAGCCGTACTGCTCGGCGAATCCGCGCCCGCCGCCGGCCAGGCGGCGGACCAGGCGCTTCTTGTCCTCGGTACGGGACATGGAGATGCTCGACATGCCGGCGACTACCCGTCCGGTCGCCGGCCACGCCTGCCGGTCAGCCGTGCAGGTTGCCGTTGCGGTCGCGGGCCTTGAGGCGGGTGGTGGGCAGCTCCGGGGCGGGCAGCGGCGGCGCCGGGTCGCCGACGACCGTGCCGAACCGCCGTCCGGCCATCCAGTCCTCCCGGGCGGCGACGACCTCCTCGTGCGAGCGGCCGACGAAGTTCCACCACATCACCAGCGGCTCCTCGAACGGCGTGCCGCCGAGCAGCAGCAGCCGCGAACCCGGCTCGCCGCGCAGGGTCAGCTCCGCGCGCCCGGTGCCGAGGTAGAGCAGCGCGCCGGGCTCGACGCTCACCCCGTCCACCTGGGCCGAGCCCGACATGGCCAGCAGCCCGTACTCGAAGTCCCGCCGCAGCGGCAGCGTCGCCGGGGCCGCGCTCCGTAGCTCCAGTTGCGCGCCGAGCAGCGGGGTGTGCACGACGGCCGGGGACCGCTCGCCGGCCAGCTCGCCGACGAGCACCGTCACGTCGAGGTCGCCGTCGACGAAGCGGGGCAGCTCGGCGTAATGGGCGAAGTCGGCCGCGCCGGCCCGCGCCGGATCCGGCAGGGCCACCCACAGCTGCATACCGTGCATCAGCGGCGGGCGCTTCTCCGGCGACCGCTCCGAGTGGCTGATGCCGTGGCCGGAGGTCATCACGTTGAGCTGGCCGGGCCGGATCGGCCGGGTGTTGCCGAGGCTGTCGCGGTGCACGACCTCCCCGTCGAGCAGCCAGGTCACGGTCTGCAGGCCCGAGTGCGGGTGCGGCGGCACCTCCATGCCGGGCCGCTGCGAGACGTCGGCCGGGCCGAAGTGGTCCACGAAGCACCACGCGCCGACCATCCGTCGCTGTCGCTGCGGGAGCAGCCGGCGCACCGTCGTGTAGCGGCCCAGTGGCACGTCGTGACCCGGCAGCAGGACGGTGCCGGGATCGACCGTCGCCACGCCGGGTGGTCGGGTCTGTGCCGGCATCTTCTCGGTACGCTCCACGGCCCGACTGTACGCCCGGGACACGGTCGGCCGACGGCAATGGGTCAGCCGGCGCCCGCCACGGTGACCGTGTTCACCCCGGCCACCAGATCGACGTACAGCCGGTCAGTGAAGCGGTCCCAGCCTGGTGAGCCGAGCAGCGCGCCGGCGGCCACGCCCCTGGTCCGCTCGCCGTGGACGGCGACCGCACCGGCCCCGGCGGCGGCCCGGACCCGTACCGGCGGGGTGCCGGGGACGACGACGTCGAAGCGGTTCATCCCGCCGGTCATCCGCACGGTCACCGTGCCGGTGATCTCGGGAAGTCGCAGCTCCGTGCGGGTCGCCCCGCCGGCCAGTTCCACTCCGGCCAACCGGGCGGCGGTCAGGTCCAGGCGTTGCTCGGTCACCCCGCCGGCCAGCCGCAACCGCCACGTCACCGCGGAGCTGAGGACCACCTCCGCCGAATGCGGACCGGGCCGGCCACTCGGGGCGAACCGCAGCCGGACCACGTCCCCCCGTACCTCGGCCTCGGCGCGCAGGCCACCGTCCGTGGGCGTGCCGATCCGGTACAGCTCGTCTCCCAGGTCCGCGACCCGCAGGTCCAGTCGGGTCAGCCCGTCCACCAGCTCGAAGGTCGCGCGCCGCCGGCCGGCCAGCGGGGCCGTACCGACCCCGCCCGCCGCGGTCTCCCGCGCCGACGCCTCGGCCGCCGCACCCAGACCGCCCGGCTCGGCGGCCGGCCGCCCGACCGGCCCCGTCCGTGGCCCGGCCGGTTCGCCGCCGGAGAACGCGATGCCCAACCGCTGCGGGTCGGAGAGCGTCACCACCACCGCGACGCCGCCGAGGGCGAGCACCACCAGCGCCGCCGCGATCAGCAGCCGCGCCGAGTACGGCCACGCGGACCGTGCGGCGTCGTCCTCTCCGGGCTTCCCGGCCGGCTCCGCCACGGCGTCCGTCACCGGTGTCGGGACGTCACCGCCCCCCGCGCCCGGACGGCGGTTCTCCTGCTCCCCCGACACCGCCATCGTCTCCCCTTTCACGGTCCCCGTGGAAGGTACGGGTGCGGCGCGTCCGCGGATCACCTCTTGCGTCTCCCGTAGGGGGAGGCGCGAGGCTGGCGGACATGGACGGCGACGCGCTCTACTCGATCGGTGACCTCGCCCGGCGTACCGGCCTGACGGTCAAGGCCATCCGGTTCTACTCCGATCACGGGATCGTGCCGCCGACCGGCCGCACCCCGGTCGGCCACCGCCGCTACGGCACCGAGGCCCTCGCTCGTCTCGACCTCGTCCGTACGCTGCGCGAACTCGGCCTGGACCTGTCCACGGTGCGCAAGGTCGTGGACCGGGACATCCCGCTTTCGGAGGTTGCGGCAGCGCACGCGGAGGCGCTGACCGTGCAGATCCGGACGCTGCGCCTACGCCGTGCGGTGCTCACCGCTATCGCCCGACGCGGAACCACTGCCGAGGAGACGGCTCTCATGCACAGGCTGACCCGACTCACGACGGACCAACGACGACAGCTCGTCAGCGAGTTCCTCGACGCCGTCTTCGGCAGTCTCGACGCCGACGCCGGCTTCGCGGGGATCTTGCGTTCGATGACTCCGGAACTGCCGGACGATCCCGACGCCGAACAGGTCGCCGCGTGGATGGAACTGGCCGAGCTGTCCCGGGACCCGGACTTCCGCGCCGGCATGCGACGGGTGGCCGAGCACTACGCGGCCGACCGCGCCGGCGGCGGTGCCACCGGGGTACGCCGCGACGCCCTCGCCACGGTCCGCGAGGAGGTACACCCGGCCCTGACGGCGGGCATCGACCCCGCCACGCCGGAAGCGGATCCCGTCGTCGCACGGGTCCTGGCCCGGTACGCGGGCCTCTGTGGCCGTCCCGACGGCGTCGACCTCCGGCGGCGGCTGCTGAGCCGGTTGGAGGCCGTCCGCGACCCGCGCCGGGAGCGGTACCTCCAGCTGCTCTCGGTCGTCAACGGATGGCCGGCGACCACGGACAGCCTCCTGCCGACGGTCGACTGGCTCGTCCGAGCCCTGCACACGCGCCCGCTCCGTTAGGCCGTGTCCGGAGACGCCGCTGGCCGGCACCCGGTGTTCGGGTGCCGGCCAGCGGCGTGTTTCCCCCTTAAAGGAAGGTCTGTGATGGTCAGCTGTTCCAGTGCTCGGCCACCAGGTCGGCGGCCTGCTGCTCCCACTGGGCGTAGTGGAAGGGGTAGGCCGAGACCTGAACGGTCTGGGCGGCCTTGGTCAGCGGCATGTCCTGCCAGCCGTCGACCTGCTTGAGGCCCTTCAGGAACGCCATCGTGGAGTACTCCGGGTCGGTGATCTGCTCGACGGTGCCCCAACCCGAGCTGGGGCGCTGCTGGAACAGGCCCTGCGAGTCGTGGTCGTTGCGCTCACCGAGGTGACCCAGGTTCTCCAGCTTCGACTCCTGCAGTGCGGTGGCGATGGCGACCACGGCGGCGCGCTCGTCCATGTCGGCCTTCTTCGTCGCCGCGATGATGGCCTTCACGTTCTTGGTCTGCTCGTCGGACAGGTCGATGCGGGACTGCTCGCCCTGTACACCGTGCGGGACCAGCGTGCCCATGTCCGGCTTGTCGGCCTTGTTGTCGGCCTGGACCGCGACGGTGACCGGGGTGGTCTCGACGGTCGGGGTGGCGGTGGCGGGGCCGGCGTAGATGCC